>JAVBNO010000064.1:0-10440 GCA_031551485.1 Oscillospiraceae bacterium | reverse complement strand
TCCAAAGCATCAGTTGCAAAAAAACACCCGCGGGTGTTTTTTTGCAACTGATGCTTTGGAAAAGTCCCCCGGAGCCGTGCATTTAGGAAAGTTTTGTGATATGATGAGCGAGGAAAATGAGGCGATATAACGGAGGGTCGGCATGACTGAAGCGGTGGAACAAGAGATTTTATCGGGTACTGTGGAGGAGATTATTTTTCACAACAGCGACACCGGATTTACGGTGTTAAGCCTTGCTGTGTCCGATGAGCTGGTGACCGTTGTCGGCGAGGTGCTGGACATCCAGCCGGGGGAGGATATGGAGGTGACGGGCGCATACACCGCCCACCCTACTTATGGCGTGCAGTTTAAAGCGCGGCTGTTTCAGCGTAAGTTGCCGGCCACCGCCGCCTCTATTGGAAAATATTTGGCGTCGGGGGCTATACGGGGGGTGGGGCCGGTAATGGCGGCCCGGCTGGTGGACGCGTTTGGCGACCGTACGCTGGACATCATGGAAAAAGAGCCGGCGCGGATGTGCGAAGTGAAGGGCATTTCACCGAAAAAAAGTGCCGCCATTGCCGAAGAATACCGCCGGATTTTCGGCATTCGGGCTGTGATGGCGTTTTTGGCCGCTCAGGGACTTGACCCGATGGTGTGCATTTCGATTTGGAAGCTTTGGGGTAATAACGCGCCCAACATCATTGAAGCCGATCCATATCTGTTGTGCCAGGAAGAGATTGGGGTGGTGTTTCCCCAAGCGGACAAAATTGCCGCCGGGCTGGGCATTGGGCCGGAGGCGGAGTGCCGGTTGACCGCGGGGCTTTTGTATGTATTGCGGCATAACGCCCAGGACGGACATGTCTGCCTGCCGCGGCAGAAGCTTTTGTCCATAGCGGGAGAGTTTTTGCAGGCGGACAGTGAAAAACTGGGGCTTTTGATTGATAGGATGGCGGCGGAGGAAGGCCTTGGGATATACCGCCGGGGGGATAAAGAATACATCTATCTGGCGGAGCTATATAAAGCGGAGAGTTACATTGCCGGGCGGATGGGATTGATTACGATGCTGCAATGTCCCCCGGAAGGCCACAAGGATTATACAAAGGACATTGACAAGCTGGAAAAAGAGTTGGGGATTACCTATGCCGAAAGCCAGCGCCAGGCCATTGGCAAGGCCCTTTGCCACAGCGCTTTTATTCTGACGGGAGGGCCGGGCACCGGCAAAACGACGACGCTGAACGGCATCATCCGGCTTTTAGAATCGGCCGGGGAAAAGGTGGCGCTGGCCGCCCCGACGGGCCGGGCCGCCAAACGGATGGCCGAAGTGACCGGGCGGGAGGCTAAGACCATTCACCGGCTGCTGGAAGTGGACGCCCAGCAGGGGATGCTGCGCTTTAAACGCAACGACCAAAATCCCCTGGCCTGCAACACGGTGATTGTGGACGAGATGTCGATGGTGGACACACGGCTGTTCGAGGCCCTTTTGCGGGGCATTCAAATGGGTTGCCGCCTTGTGATGGTGGGAGATCCGGACCAGCTGCCGTCTGTGGGCGCGGGGAATGTACTGCGGGATTTAATCAGTTGCGGTGTGCTGCCTTCGGTGCATTTGCAGGAAGTGTTCCGGCAGGCGGCGGAAAGCTTGATTGTCACCGGCGCTCACGCCATTGTGTCGGGGGAAGTGCCGGAGCTGACCCACAGGGACGGGGACTTTTTCTTTTTGACCCGCAACAGCCAAACCGCCGCCGCCCAGACGGTGGTGGAGCTTTGCCAGACGCGGCTGCCGACGGTTTACGATTATTCTCCGCTGTGGGATATTCAGGTCATTGTGCCGGGCCGAAAAGGGGCTCTGGGCACGGAACAGCTGAATGTGCTTTTACAAGGGGTGCTGAACCCGGCGGACAAAGGGAAAGTGGAACAGACCTTTGGATGGCGGGTGCTGCGGGAAGGCGACAAGGTGATGCAGGTGCGCAACAACTACGACATTGTCTGGAGTTATGACAACGGCGAGGAGGGCACCGGCGTTTTTAACGGGGACATTGGCGTCATTGAGATGATTGACCGGCCCTCTCAGACGATATTGGTGCGGTATGACGACCGGACGGCAGCTTATACCTTTGAGATGGCGGCGGATTTGGAACATGCCTACGCCATTACCATTCACAAGAGCCAGGGCAGCGAATTTGAAGCGGTGGTAATGCCGTTGGACCGGCATCATCCCAAACTGCACTACCGCAATTTGCTGTATACCGGCGTGACCCGTGCCAAAAAACTGCTGATTATGCTGGGACGACCGGAGACGGTGGCGCAAATGGTGGGTAACCACCGGCGGCGCACCCGCTATACCAACCTGCGGGAAATGATTGAGGCGGCGGTGAAAGGGGGCGGCGAAGGATGAGCCGGTTGGCGGATGGATTTTTACAGGCGCTGTATCCCAACCGATGTATTTTTTGTCGGGAAGTTGTGGCGCGGGGAGCATATTGCTGTGCCCGCTGTGAACAGAAGCTGCCCTGGATTCCAGCCCAGGACAGAATGCAGGCGCCCAAGCCCTTTGGCGGGGCGCTTGTCTGGAATTTTTCTGCTTTTTTCTATACCGGCGGCATCCAGCGGGCCATTGGCGATTTTAAATTTTTAAAGCGCAAGGAAACGGGACAAAAGCTGGCTCTTTTACTGTGCAAAGGGCTTCAGGACGCGCTGGGCGCCTCTTCCCTTCCCTTTGATTTGGTGACATGCGTCCCCATGACAAAGGAAAAAGAGGAGGAGCGGGGGTACAATCAGGCGAATATTCTTGGGACAGAGGTGGCGGCGTTTTTTGGCGTGGAGTACGCGCCGGCACTTCTGGAGCGGCATACGCCCCTTACCCAGCATCATTTGAACCGGAGTTTTCGCAGGCAGAGTGTTGCGGCGTCCTTTTTTCTTCATGATGGCACCAAGGCGGCCGGGCGGCGGATTTTGATGGCGGATGATATTTATACCACCGGCGCCACTTTGCAATATTGCGCTTATCTTTTGCAGGACGCCGGCGCAGAAGCGGTTTTTTCGGCTACAGTTGCCCGAAGCAGCCGGGCGTAAAAGGGGGGTGCCTTGATCCCCCAGGAAAGCCGTGGTCAGCGTTTTGATTTTATTTTCATGATCCTTTGGTAAAACTTGTTTCATGGTCCATTTGATGGTAATGCCGGCAGGAAATTTAGCACTTTTTATAATTTTATGTCTCTTTTGCTTGAATTTACTTGCTTTTTTGTTATAATAGATTCAGTAATCCTTTAGATTTCGGTCGTAATCGGAAGTAATTTTGGTTACGAAAATGTCTGGTTGCTATAAGGATTTTTTGCGTCTACTATGATTTCGAACATACGGATTTGTTGTTTTGTCTGAGCAAGCAAAGAGTAATTTGGAGACGGAGGCAACCGAGTGGGCAATCGCGATATTGGCATTGATCTTGGCACTGCCACAACGCTAATTCATGTGCATGGGAAGGGTATCGTTTTGCGCGAACCCTCTATTGTGGCCATTAACACCTCGAACGGCAAAATTGTCAATGTGGGGATGGACGCTTATAATATGTTGGGCAAGACGCCGGACAGTATCAAGGTGCTGAAGCCCTTGGAAGACGGCGTTATTTCCGATTATGAGCAAACGGGAGAGATGTTAAAATACTTTTTGAAGAAAGCGGTGCCCAACAGCATTTTGAAGCCGCGGGTTTGCGTTTGTGTACCTTCCGGCGTAACCGAGGTGGAATCCCGCGCTGTTATTGACACGGTGCTTTCGGCCGGCGCACGCAAGGTGTATTTAATTGAGGAGCCGGTTGCGGCGGCTTTGGGCGCGGGTATTGATATTACCTCGCCAGGGGGAAACATCATCTTGGATATGGGCGGCGGCACCACCGACATTGCCGTCATGTCTTTGAGCGGCATTGTGTGCAAGGAGTCTATTAAAGTGGCGGGCAACCGGTTTAATGCGGCCATTGTCCGGTACATACGGGATAAATACAATGTGTTGGTGGGCGACGCCAGCGCGGAAAAAGCCAAAATTCAGTTCGGCACAGTCTTTCGCCAAGGGCGGCCGGAAAAATACATCATCAAAGGGCGCAACCTGTTGACCGGGTTTCCCCAGCGGCTGGAGATTACCAACCACGAGTTGATTGAGCCTTTGCTGATTGAAGCGGAGCTGGTTATTCATGCGGTTCAATCCGTCTTGGAGCGCACACCGCCGGAGCTGGCCAGTGATTTGTATACCCGGGGCATGATTATGACCGGAGGCGGGGCGATGCTGAACGGTTTGGATTTGCTGATCAGCAAGCATACAAACATCCACTGCCGGCTGGCGGAAAACCCGGTGGAATGTGTGGCCATTGGTGTGGGGCGGTCTTTTGATTATTTGGACAAGCTTTACGACGGATTTGTGAACCACACGGTATACCGATAAGAGTATTGATTGCAAAAGTCCCCTTTGGGGGACTTTTTTTGGTTTATTTGGTGCTTGACAAGAAAGCTTGACCGGGTGTATGATTTTTGTACATCCAAATAAGTCTGTTTCAGGGCGAGGTGAAATTCCTCACCGGCGGTAAACGGCCGTTTTGGCCGCGAGTCCGCGAACCTGTATTTTGATATGCAGGCCGAACCGGTTGGATTCCGGTACCGACGGTATAGTCCGGACGAAAGAAACGATTGCATGTTTGTTTTGCTTGCAATGTACTCCCAGACAGATGCTGTTTGGGAGTACTTTACTTATAGGAGGCTTTTTTATGCAAAACCGTTCCAGAACACGGATGATTACCTTTACCGGGTTGTTTGCCGCATTGTCTACCATCTTAATGTTTTTTGAGTTTCCCCTTCCCTTTCTGCCGCCCTTTTTGAAAATTGATTTTTCTTCTGTGCCAATCCTCATCGGATCGTTTTTGTTCGGCCCGCTGGCCGCCGTGGCGATGGCGTTTGTGAAAAGTTTCGTCCATTTTTTCTCTACGACGACGGGAGGCGTGGGTGAGCTGGCCGACTTTTTGGTCACCAGCGCCTTTGCGGCCACAGCCGGCGGCATCTACCGCCGCAATCGAACGAAGAAGGGGGCGTATCTCGCCTGCCTGGTAGGGATTGGGGCCATTGTGGTGGCCGGGGCGCTGGCCAACCACTTCATTCTGATTCCGGCTTTTTCGCAAGTGATGCCGTTGGAGGCCATTTGGGAGGCGTGCCGCACACTGAATCCCCTCATTACCGGCGAGCAAAGTTATATTTTGTTCGGGGTTGTCCCCTTCAACTTGATTAAAGGGGTGCTGATTACGGCGGTGACGCTGCTGGTTTATAAGAAGCTTTCAGGGTTTATTAAATCGGTGATCACCACTTGACATACGGCGATAAATCTTTTACAATGAGTGATAGAAAATTGAATATGTCTTATCAAGAGCGGCGGAGGGAACAGGCCCTGTGAAGCCCGGCAACCTGCAAGATGTGTAAGGTGCCAAATCCTGCGGAGTAATCCGAGAGATGAGTGAATGTAAGCTGTCCGGATGATTCCGGGCGGCTTTTTTGTATAGGCCTCCCCGTTAGACACGGGGTCAGTATTATTTGGAAACAATGTGAAAACGGTTGGTAATATCAAATGGAAATGGAGCAGATATATAACCGCTTCGGCAAGGATGCAGCATGTCGCTTAAGCCGCGACAGACTTAGCCGTTTGGGCGCAAAAATGCGCGGGAATTTTGGGGGAGAAACCACCCACAGAAAAGTGGATAGTGATAGATGATTTTTTATTCATTCATGAGGAGGATTTCAAATGGAAAAACGGTACTTATTCACGAGCGAATCGGTGACTGAGGGACATCCCGACAAGCTGTGTGACCAGATTTCCGATGGCGTTTTGGACGCGATTTTGGCCCAGGATCCCGGGGCGCGGGTGGCTTGCGAAACGATTGCCACCACCGGCATGGTCGTGATTATGGGGGAGATTTCCACCAATTGCTATGTGGATATTCCCAAAATTGCCAGGGGAATTGTGGCCGACATCGGGTATACCCATATGGAGGCGGGTTTTGACAGCGGCACCTGCGCGATTATCACCAGCATTGACGAACAATCCCCGGACATTGCCCTTGGGGTAGACCACAGCCTGGAGGCCAAGACCGGCAGCGAAGATGAAAACGGCGCCGGAGACCAGGGCATGATGTTTGGGTTTGCCTGCAACGAGACGCCGGCTTTGATGCCTACCCCGATTTATTTGGCCCACCAGTTGGCCCTGCGGCTGACCGAGGTACGCAAAAGCGGCCTTATTCCCTATTTGCGCCCGGATGGCAAGACCCAGGTGACCGTGGAATATGAAGGGCTTACCCCTGTGGGCATTGATGCCGTGGTGGTCTCCACCCAACATGCGCCGGAAGTCAGCAACGAGACTATCCGGGCGGATATCCTTCGCTATGTGGTGGAGCCGATTTTGCCGGCGGCGCTTGTGAAAGAGAGCACCAAATATTTTATTAATCCCACCGGGCGCTTTGTGGTGGGCGGGCCCCAGGGCGACAGCGGACTGACCGGGCGGAAAATTATTGTGGATACATACGGCGGTTGGGGGCGCCACGGCGGCGGCGCTTTTTCCGGCAAGGATCCCACCAAAGTGGACCGGTGTGCCGCTTATGCCGCCCGTTGGGTGGCCAAGAATGTGGTGGCCGCCGGACTGGCTGAACGGTGCGAGGTACAGCTGGCCTATGCCATTGGGGTGGCGCAACCCGTGTCGCTGATGATTGACACATTTGGCACGGCGAAGAACGGCGTCGGCGACGACGGCATCGCAAGGGCTGTACGGAGCGTGTTTGATTTGCGGCCCACCGCCATCATCAACGCTTTGGACCTGCGCAAACCTATTTACCGCAAGCTGGCTGCTTATGGACATATGGGCCGGGAGGACTTGGGCGTAGCGTGGGAAAACACCGACAAGACCGAGGCGCTTATGGCTGCTGTAAACGCATAGAGACAAAAGCACACGCACAAAGGCGGCCATTATATATGGCCGCCTTTGTGTTTGAAGAGGGTATGTATCGAAGATGAGGGGTTAAGCAAATTTTGTGCCGTCCTGAGCCAGCCATTGCTCTACTGTATAGCCATTTTCTAAAAAAGGTTCGTTATACTGGCGGCAAAAACGGCGGCAAATGTCGGCGGTTTCGGCATCGGCGCCCATGTTGACAACCACCATGCCCGTGGCACTGACTTTGCCGCAGCAAAGTTCGGCGTGAACCCGGCGTAATTCCAGTTCGATTTGGTTGTTGTGGCCGCTGACAGGGATGATAATGACGCCTGCTTTTTCGGCTTCCCCCCGGTTGAGCCAGCGCCAAAAGGACGATGTCAGCACCGATAGACCCACAAGAGATAGAAACATGGCGACGGCCGCCAGGATGATATACAGCAGCATTTTGTTCACCTCTTGTGCTATTTTATGAAAAGGAGGAGGAGAGGGTGAACATTGACGGGGTGGCCGTGGGAGAGAGACCGAAAAAGAAGAGCCGCTGCCAGGGTTGGCAGCGGCTCTTCAACATGGGAGCACTATAAAAGAATTAGCGTTTCTTTAAGATGAGGGCGCCCCCTGCCATTAGAGAGGTGAGCAGCAAAGCGGCAGCCACGTTGACCATATCGTTGGCGCCGGTATTGGGGTTGGCGACGCCGCCACTGGTGTTGGTATTGGTTGTGGTGCTTGAGGCGCCGGTGGTTCTGCTGGTCAATTTTTGGTCGGAGATGACGTATTTGCCCAAGGTGCGGGTTTTCCAGAAGTAGGATTCCTCGTCGGCGTCGTAGGTTGCGTTGACGCGGTAGAGGACGCCATCTCTGTTTTCATAGATAAACAGGTTGGGATCATCACTGAAAATTTTGGCCGTTCCGGTGTAGTCAAAGGAGGGATAGGCCGGGAAGTTGATGAAGGTGATGTCGGCATCGGGGTAGGCATTCAAAATCCTTTTATCCACGTTGGCATTGTAATCCAGGTGCATTCTGCCTTGATTGTTGACCTTGACTTCAAAGTAGAAGGTGGGATCGTTGAGGAAGGCGTTGTTATTGGGAATATTGCCCCAGGAAATTTGCGCGGTGCCGATGGCATCGCCAAAATCGGCCAGGATGGAACCCAGGTTGGTGTAGTTGAAGACCAGATCGCCCGAGACATCCACAACGGCAAAGCCATAGGTGTAGCCGGAGCCGGTTAAGTTAAATTCGAAGGTCGGTTTGACGGGATTGGATGTGGCGGATTTGGGTTTGAGGGTGATAACGCCCTTCATATCCCGTTCTTTGGCATTATAAATGGCTTTAAATTTGATGACCACATTGTCATTGTCGTCAAACTTAATCCATTCGATGGCGGATTTGCTGGGTACAGTGATGCCATTGGAAATGGTATAGTCGCCGATGACGGCTCCTTCGCCGATAAAATCCCTTGCGGGGTCATAGACACCGGCAGAGACTCTGACCACAAAGTCGCTGAGGGGAATTTCCAAAGTGTCACCGGGCAGGCCGGCGGTGGCAAAGGCGGTCACCATACAGGTTGCCGCCAGGACGACTGCCAGCAGACATGCTATTAATTTTCGCATTGTTCTCTCCTCCAGATCTGTGTAATATTGGGCGGAATACAGACCAGTATTTCCCTGCCCATGATATAATACCCAGTTGCGGAAAAAATAATGCATGTCCAATGATGATTTGTGTCATAGGTTTGTTACTTTTTTGTAAACTTCTCTATTTTAGCTTGGACATTATCCTTTAAATGGTATTTGTTTGTCATTCATTTTGTCTTCGCTTTTCCCAAAATAAAACAGAGTAAAAAAAATTCCCCGGCAGCAGCCGGGGAATTTTTACGACGAGTATGAATTACTCGTTAATTTTGATAACAACGCCAGAGCCAACGGTGCGGCCGCCTTCGCGGATAGCGAAGCGGAGGCCTTCCTCGATGGCGATGGGGGTGATGAGTTCGACATCCATTTCGATGTTATCGCCAGGCATGCACATCTCAACACCGCCGTCCAGGGCAACAACGCCGGTCACGTCAGTGGTACGGAAGTAGAACTGGGGACGGTAGTTGTTGAAGAAGGGGGTATGACGACCGCCTTCAGATTGTTTGAGCACGTAAACCTGGCCACGGAATTGGGTGTGGGGGTTGATGGAGCCGGGTTTGCACAGAACCTGACCTCTTTCGATATCGGCTCTTTGCACGCCACGCAGCAGGGCGCCGATGTTGTCGCCAGCTTCGGCGTAGTCCAGCACTTTGCGGAACATCTCGACACCGGTAACAACAGTCTTTCTGCGCTCGTCAGTCAGGCCGATAACCTCGACTTCGTCGCCAGTTTTGACTTGGCCTCTTTCCACACGGCCGGTGGCCACAGTGCCACGACCGGTGATGGTGAAGACGTCTTCAACAGGCATCAGGAAGGGGAGATCTTTCTTTCTTTCGGGGGTGGGGATATAGGCGTCGACAGCGTTCATCAGTTCGATGATGCTGGCGTACTCGGGCGCGGAGGAATCTTTGCTGTCGCTTTCCAGCGCCTTCAGAGCGGAACCTTTGATGATCGGAATGTCATCGCCGGGGAACTCGTAGGCGGAGAGCAGCTCGCGGATTTCCATCTCGACCAGCTCAAGGAGCTCGGGATCGTCAACTTGGTCTACTTTGTTCATGTAGACGACGATGTAGGGCACGCCCACCTGACGGGCAAGCACGATGTGCTCACGGGTTTGGGGCATGGGGCCGTCGGCAGAAGACACAACCAGAATCGCGCCGTCCATTTGGGCAGCACCGGTGATCATGTTTTTAACGTAGTCGGCGTGGCCGGGGCAGTCAACGTGAGCGTAGTGACGGGCGTCCGTCTGATACTCAACGTGGGCAGTGTTAATGGTAATACCGCGCTCTCTTTCCTCGGGAGCCTTATCGATCATGTCATAGGCGACAAATTCGGCGTCGCCCTTGAGACCGAGGACCTTGGTGATTGCCGCGGTGAGGGTGGTCTTGCCATGGTCAACGTGGCCGATGGTGCCAATATTTACGTGGGGTTTGTTTCTTTCAAATTTTGCCTTTGCCATTACTGTTCCTCCTTAATTCAGGATTAATCCGTATTTCGTTCTCGTAAAACCACAATTTGTATTTTAGCAAGGATATGGGGAAAAAGCAAGTGTTTTTGCTTTGACGAGGCCGATTTTGACATTGCAGCTGTTTACAGCCGCTAAAATGGCAATGATCGGCTTTTTTCCATATGATGCGCCGATTTTATCTGCCTTTGTTGTTCATGATACCCTCGGCAATGGATTTAGGCACCTCTACATAGTGGCTGGGCTCCATGGAATACTGGCCACGGCCCTGGGTTTTGGAACGCAGGTCGGTGGCGTAGCCGAACATTTCCGACAGCGGGACGAAAGCATTGATCTGCTGGACGCCGGGGCGGGCCTCCATGCCCTGGATTTGACCGCGGCGGGAGTTGAGATCGCCGATAACATCGCCCATGTATTCCTCGGGAACGGT
>JAVBNO010000073.1:0-21278 GCA_031551485.1 Oscillospiraceae bacterium | reverse complement strand
CGGGATTGTCAGCTTCTATTCGCATTCTTTGTCAATCGCTCCAAAGTTTACGCCCACAAGCCCAACACCTCGTTTTTGATAGAACCCTCTATGGCATTGAGATTGTCGCTGGTCGTGTGGAGCTGTACCCGCGAACAGCCGAGTTCGCGGGCACGGAACCTTACGGCAGGAGCCACGGGAACAGCGCCGAGACAGGTTTGGGATGTGGATAGGTAATGGTATCGCTCATAACTCTTCTAACTCAAAAATATCGCCGCGTTCAAACTTAAACTGCACTAAATCAAAAACAACATTCCGTATCAAGTAAATCTCTGAACGTATAGGCTTCACATCGAAAAAAACCTCCGAATCATATTCTGTGTTAAATGGATGGCTTGCTCCGCCATCTTTCCACAAACCAAAAATCACTAAGTTTCTGCCGCCGATGTGCATGGCACTTGAATACTTTATACCTCTACCCTTTGGACGGTATATGATAGCACCGTGATCAATCTCCCCGACAATGCAATTCCCTAAGTCGGATACAAGGTCACTAAACCATTGGGTAAAACTATAACTATCCGAATCTCCGATACATGCGAGTGAGAATTGCTTATCTATGAGTTCACGCAAATAATTCATCGCGTTATCTGCTGAGTGCTTCGTCAAATCCAGCACCATGAAAGGTGGAAGTTGAGGCTGCAATTCAGAAATACTTACAAGGTTACCTAACGATGGTTTTGTTTCGGCAATAGCTGTCCGCGCGCTTTCAGTAACATATAGCCTTTTTATGCCTTTCCCATTTGCCCTATTCTCTCCACAAAGCCTTGAGGGTGGTGCGCCACATTTACTCGCATCAAATCCTGCGAACATATTTGTAATAGGGTCTTTTTTGCTACAGCTTAAACGGTCTTGACTAAATGTTCCGTATTTAACCATCCTGTCCTGTAACCCCAATTGGTCGCAGTCGTCAGGAGTACAAATCCGTGCCCGATATAAACGGTTTTCGTTTGTAACTAGGCTATACTGCTTGATGTCTAACACGAAATCTCGTATCTTTTCTACTATTGGGCTTTGCACGAAATGGCGATTACATATACGCAATTCGCGTACCAAGTCATCAAACTCTCTGGATAAGTTAAGCGAATTATCCATGCTTCCTACCACCTTCATTTACGCTTTGTTAATTAGCTCTTGATACCGCTCCATCAATGCCGCCACGCACCCTGCTTCAGTCGTATTCTTAACCGAAAACCCGTACAGCTTCATCACAGCAGTATCAAGCGCACGGTGCGCTTTCAACAGCTCCGGCGGCATGGTCAGTGGGTCGTACAAATCGGCAAGAGAACTATCAGGAAAGAGCATAAGCGGTACTTCCCATTATGGTACTTACATACCATCCGACAGATGCCCATTATTGCTATCATTAGCAATAATCTACATAACACATTGTACCAGCATTTTCCTTAGATTTCCACAAAATGTTACACAGCACAATAATCGTAATGGCCCTTTTCTTTTGTGCTATTTGTAGTCGGAGCCAGTCATTCCAACCGTCTCCACCGCCCACAGCGGCAAAATCTGAAACCGATGGTTTCGAGGGCCAGTCTGTGAAATGATATTGCGACTCACCTCTTCCGCCACAAAGCCTGCAAACACGTGTGTTTGCAGGCCTTGTACTTTAAGATATCATACAACCGGGGCCGGGAACAAATTTCCGGCCCCGGTTGTGCTTGTTTTTCTATCGTCTTTGCAGGGGTCCTTCGCTGATGATGATATCTCCCGCAAGCTTTGTTGTAAAGTGCAGGTACCCATTCTTATCAATCCAATAATTGGGTTGGTAAATGGGCAGGTATTCATTTTTGGCCTTGTCATAGCTGTAGAAAAACAGCTTTGCCGTGTTCATGCCCGTCAAATCCACCTTGGCGGCAATTTCCACAGGGACGCCCCAGGGCGTTTGCTGTTCCAGATGGATCACGCGGATTTTATTCGTGAACCATTTTTCAAACTGCGCTTTGCGCACGTCAACCGCCGTGGCTTTTACCCGCCCGGAAAGATAGATATCCTGCGTGATCAGCGCCAGCCTGGGGATGGTGACGCGCACCTCCACAGCATTGCTGTCCATTGTGTCGTGGCGATATTCGTAGCCGGCAAGCAGCTTCCACAAGTCTTTTCGAATGCCTGCCGAGCCGCCGTATGTCATCCGCGCAAAGGTGAGCTTGTCGCTTTTGGCGGCCTGTGTCGCCGCGTTCAGCTCCGGTTCGGTGTACCATTTGAAGGGGAGCACGGTCGGAAGGGTTGACCCCTGCCACGTGGAGCCGCCGCTGCCACCGCTCCCCCCGCTGATGCGAGTGCCGCCGTTGTAGGCAAAATTCGCCCTGATGGTGACGGCGTTGGCCGGCATCGTAAAGCTTAGCGGGTTGTTCGAGGTGTTGACCGTTACGCCGTTGACCGTCCAACCAGCGAAGCGGTAATTGCCGCCCGGCGCGGCTGTCAGGATGATTGGTGTATTTTCCGCATAAAGCCCGCTTGCCGTACCAAAAACCACGCCGCTGCCGTTTGTGCTTACCGTCAGGGCATAGGACGCCGCAATGGTGAAGGTCGTGCTGGCGCTGCCGGTGAAGTTGGCGCTTGTCGTCTTTGCCGTAACCGTGACGGTGGCTGTTCCGGCCGCGCCGTTGTCCGTATAGCTTACATCAAATTCCGAATCCGGAACGGTGACACCGCTTGCAACCACGTCTGTCACGGCGGGGGTCAGTGCGCTGCCGGTGTAAACATACGGCCCCGGCGCCAGGGTAATCGCCGCGCCGGCAAGGGAACGCTTCTCGATATCAAAGGTCACCGTCTTTGTGCCGGTGTAGTTGCGTTGCCCATACAGCGTGATGCTGCCCGCATTTGTCCCCGCGTTCACGTTTGCGCCGTAGTCATTTGTATAGTCGGCGGCCGTGATGGCGATGGTGCCATCCGACACGCTGAAATTGGGCTGGAGCTGGCTGCCGGTGTAAACACGACTGCCGGTGACGCTTACCGCTACATTGGCAATATTGCGCTGCGCGACAGTGATGGCCAGCGTGGCGGTCTTTTCGTTGTAGCTGGCGTCCTCCGCTTTGCGGGCCGTGACTGTGACAGTTCCCGCGCCGACAATGGTAACCGCGCCGCCGGAGGCCACCGCCAACACGCCATTGCCCGCAGGGACAGAGAACGTTACCAGACCGGAGCCGGAGCCGCCTGTCGTCGCCAAATTAAATACGCCGTCGCCGTAGGTTTTGGCGCCGGGGTTGGTAATGAAAAGTGCCGCCTGATCGGTCAGCCCCACGCCGACGGTTTGATTCGTGTTGTTACTGTTATATTTATCCGTTTCGCCGGAATAGGTAACTGTGTAAGTATGGCTGCCGCCCACGGGGTTGCTTACGGTAAAGGTGGCCACGCCGGAGGAATTCAAAACAACATTGGCGGCCAGTGTCGTCCCGCCCTCGGAAAACGTCACCGTTCCGGCCGGTGTTGTGCCGGTTCCTACGCGGAAAACCGTAGCGGTCAGAATGATCGGGTCGGTGATGTTCGCGCCGCCCGTTGCGGAAAGTCCGACATTGGGCATGGCTTGGCTGACCGTCACCGTGCTGGAGGTGACGCTTTTTGCCGCGTATTGACTGTCCGCCGCCTTGGTGGCAGTGACGGTGAATGTTCCGGCTTTCAGAATGGTGACGGTGTTGCCCGAAATGCTGGCCACAGACGCATCGCTTGGCGTATACGTCACTGCGCCGGAGCCAGAGCCGCCGGAGGTGGACAACGCAAACGAAGCGTCACCATAGGTGTAGTTGTTGCCCAGTCCGGTAATGGAAAGCGCCGCCTGCGTGTTCAAATTCACGGCATAGCTGGTAATAGGCGGCGCGGTTGCCGCAAAGTTGTTTATGTCGCCCCCATAGGACGCGCCGAAATCGTAGCTGCCGGCGGTGGGGTCCGTGAGGGTGGTGCTTGCCACACCGGAGGCATTGGTTGTGGCCGTTTGGAGCGCGCCGCCCACCGTAAAGGTAACGGTTTTGCCAGCGTTTCCGCCATAGGCACCCGACAGTGTCGCCGTCAGAACGACATTGCCGGGCAAGGTTAAGGGGCCTGGTGGGGTTGCGGTCAGCGTCAACGTTGGCTGCACTTTGCCAAATGTCTCCACCGCGCCGATGTCTGCCGCCCCGCCCTGCGGCCGCGCTGTGCCGCGCTGGTCGGTGGCGGGAACCCATGTTTCGCTCGTGGGTATGCCGTTCATCGCCGGGCCGTTGGGGTTGATCTTTATCGTCTGCGTCGGCCCGCCGTTGTTCGCGAGGGTATTTGTGCCGAATATGTCGGTGAGGCTGGTTTGCCCAGGCAGGCTTGCACTAAAACCGATGATGCTATAGTGATTGGAAGCGCCGGGGGCCTGCGCCGCCCACGCGCCTCCTCCATAAATGTACACCTCATTGCCGATTGGCGCTGTGTTGCCCGCCACAATGCTGCCGCGGATATTGGCGGTGATTGTATACACCCCGCCGCCCCGAGTTGCCGTATTGCCGGTTACCGTGCAGTTGGTCAGGTTGACGGCATATGCCCCCACCCCGCCGCCCTGGTCGCTGGTGGGTCCCGTCGAATTACCGCTCACCGTGCAATTGGTCAGAGTGGCGGTGGTCGCCCACACCCCGCCGCCGTCGTAGCGCGCCGTATTGCCGCTCACCGTGCAATTGGTCAGAGTGGCGGTGGTCGCAACCACCCCGCCGCCCGTGCCGCCGGTGCCGTAGCTGCCGGTTGCCATATTGTCGGTCACCGCGCAATTGGTCAGGTTGGCGGTGGTCGCACCCACCCCGCCGCCGTCTCTTGCCGTATTGCCGATCAGCGTACAATCCGTCAGGTTGACGGTCTCTGAACATACCCCGCCGCCCTCGCCACTTCTATAGCAATTTTTTACCGTGCAGTTTTCCATGATAACTGTGGCACCGGGGATGAGTATCCTAACCCCGCCGCCGGGGTGGGTTGTATCGTCGACGCTTGTCTTGCGCCCGGTCAGCGTCAGGTTTTTCAGCATCAGCGTGATGGCATTCACGCTATAAAAGTGGTAGAATTCGCCGTTTACCTTGATCTCCACACCGGCCGCCGGGCCCAGTATGGTGAGGTTCTTTGTGATGTACGGCAGGGCGGCCATGATGGTGAAGCCGCTGCCGCCGATATAGATGGTCTCATTCGGCGCGGCGCTTGCGTTGGCCGCGGTGATGGCCGCGCGCAGCTCGGCCTCCGTCGTCGCCGGGTTGCCCGCCGATTCGCCTGCCGTTCCTACCGGCAGCGCCATGGGCATCATCAATGCGTCTTCCGTCCGCGCAAATATGCTGGGCGGCGTTACACCGCTGGCCAGCATATAGCCTTCCGGCAGCACGGGCGTCCACTCGTACTCGGTTTCCGTCATGCCGGTATTTTCGTCATACGCCGCGCAAACCCACGCCACACCGGAAATGGTTTCCTCCTGCCCGTCGATGGTGGCTGTAAGCGCGCCAGGCAGGGTCAGGTCGGCCTTTTTTGCGCCGGAGGACACATTTTGAAGCCACACGCTGAAATCCAGCGCCGCGAACGCCGTGACGGTTTTTGCCGTGCTGCCCGCCGGCGCCGGTGGCGCGCCGGAACCGCCGGAATCACCCGGCGCAGGCCCGCAGCCATTGTCGTGCACATGGCCGCAGGGCACGGCCTCTATGTAGCCGCACGCCGCGTCGTGGGTATGGGCGCAGGGCGCTCCCGCCTGCTCGTCGTATCCGCAGCCATCGTCGTGCACATGGCCGCAGGGCGCGCCCTCCACGTAGCCGCACGCCGCGTCGTGGGTATGGGCGCAGTCGGCGACTTCCGCCATAGCCGTCAAGGGTGTCATACCCAGTATGAGGCATATGCATAAGAACAGGGACACGATCTTTTTTGTTACGTTCATCATTGATTCCTCCTTGCAGTTTCGATCTCATTTTGGTCGATGGTTCGCGCCAGCAGCGCCTCGATGCTTTCTGTCAGTTCCTCGATGCGGTAGGGTTTGGTTATATAGTCATTTGCGCCGGCGTCGTACCCGGCTTTTTCGGACTCTTCCACCTTCAGCGCGGTCAGCAGCACAACGGGTACATCCCTTGTCTCCCGCAGCTCCCGGCAAAAGTCGAGGCCGCTGCCGTCCTCCAGCTCTACATCCAGCACCGCGGCATGGAACACAACGTCTTTGATCAGGCTCCGGGCGTCCCGCAGCGTTCGCGCGGGCAGAACATAGTAGCCCTCGCGCTCCAGCACCCGCATGTTCAGGCGCAGCAAATTGGGCTCTTTATCCACCAGCAGAACCGCTTTTTGCTCCGACATACAGCACGCTCCTTTCCATGAAAAATGGGGCATAAACAAAAAAACAGAAGTCTTGAAAGACTTCTTTAAGATATTTACCTATATTTTACCACGCGGGCCGCCCTAAACCGCCAATGTCATCAAAAAATGACAATCAAAAGTAAAAGGCCGGCGCCTTACTCCATCGCCAGCCTGTAGCCTTTGTTTTTTTCCTGTTCTATGGTAAGGGCGCAGCCCGCGTCTCCCATCTTCTTCCGCAGCTGGTAAATATGGTTGCGCACGGTATGGTCATCCCCCATGGCCGGCGCACCCCACAGTTTTTCGTACAGTGTCTCGCCGGTAACATATTCACCCCTGTGGGCCAGCAGCTCCCACAGCAGAGCGTACTCCTTTGGCTTTAACAGCATATCCCTTTTGTCCCAATAGGCGCGCCCCGCCGCCAAATCCATTGTGACCCTGCCGAACTTGCGGGGTTCGCGGCCGCGCGTTTCGGCCATCTGCACCCGGCGCAGCAGCGCCACAACCCGGGCGTACAGCTCCTCGTTGCGAAAAGGCTTGGTCATATAGTCGTCACCGCCGCCCAACAGCCCTTTTACGATGTCCTCCTCCTCCCGCTTGCTGGTCAATATCAGAATGGGGGCGGCGGTGACCGCGCGAATTTCGGGCACAAAATCGAGTCCGCTGCCGTCGGGCAGAATCAGGTCGAGCAACACCAGGTCGAAGGGCTCGCGCAGCAGGCTTCGCGCCTCGGCCAGTGTTTCGGCACAAAGCGTATTCATACCGCGCCGGGTCAGGGTGCGTCTGTTCAGTTCCCGCATGGACAAATCGTCCTCGATCATAAAGACCAATGGAGAACGGGGCGTTGAAAATTGGGCATTATTCATCACCATCACCTGCATTCCATGTTCAAACATTGGCGCACACCTGCTGCGGCAATGCTATTTGTTTTCATCGTCTTCCATTGGCAAAGTAAACCACACTTTTGTTCCTTTGCCGGGTTCGCTTTCCACGCCGATCGCGCCGCCGTGGGCCTCCACAAGCTTTTTACTGATAAACAGCCCCAGCCCGTTGCCTGTCACCCCTTTAACCCCGCCCCGCATTTGGGGGTAGCGGGTGAAGAGCGCCGCCAATATCTCGGGGGCCATGCCCTCGCCGGTGTCGGCCACGCTGCACCTGACCAAACCGTTTTCTTTTTGGGCCGCCAGGGTAATCTCGCCGTCCTCGGTGTACTTGCAGGCGTTGGAAACAAGGTTTAGCAGCACTTGCAGAATGCGTTCGTGGTCGGCGTGAACCATCATATCACAGTCAAGTTTTACAACAAGCTGGTTGCGGGCGCCGTTGAACATGGGGAAGTAGGTACGGCGTACCCGGTCGAATAAATCTTCTATGGAAACGCGCTCTTTCCAAATGGAAAAACGGCCCGCCTCAATGGCCGACATATCCAGCAGCTGGCTTACCAGCCTGTCCATGCGCTCGGCTTCGCTTTCCACCCGCAGCGCCCCATAGCGCAGCTCGTCAATATCAAGCGTTTCGTCTTCCAGCAATTCCTGAAAATATTGCGCAAAGCCGGATATAGCCGAAATCGGCATTCTGAGCTCGTGGGAAAGTTCGCCCATAAACTCGCTTTTCATGGTGCTGAGCCGCCGCGCGGATTCGGCCTCTATCGCCTGCTTTTGCTCGGCTTCCCGCGCCGTGGCAAGCGCCCGCATGGTGCTGCGAAACATGGCTGCCATGTGGAAAAACACAAAGACGAGCAATGCGTACTCGGCCATTGTGTGCCAGGTCAGTTCGCTTGTAAAATGTTGTGCCGGCAGCACCGCGGGAGCAATTTCAAACTGCAGAATATCTCTGAGCACGCCGAAAAGGAATATCCCCAGGCCGGTTAGGACGGCGACCTGCTCCACATTCGGCTTTCTCACCCGCATACACATCCGGATAAGGATGTACATCGCCGTAAGAAAGATCACGACGTTAAAATACGACATTGCGTCCCACAAGAAAACAGTGTTAAAAAACAGGCTTGCGCAGGCGAATGCACCACAAGCGGCGGCCAGCGCGGCGCGGAACCATTTTTGAATCGCGCCAGGGAACAGCGCGTTCAGCGACAGGCATAACAGCAGCGTTCCGGCCGGATAGGTCAAACAGTCCAGGCGAAAAATAATCGTCCACGGCATTGGAAGCAGCGAGGACAAGACCCACGGATTGGTATAACCCGTTCGCAGAAACCACGCGAAGCAAAACAAAGCAAACCACAGGTTTGCCTTGTACGACCGGAATAAAGAAAATAGAACCAGATGCCCCAGCGCCAGCGCGAGGAAGCAACCCATCGCCACAGCAGGAAGCCCGCGGTACTGGTCGTAAATGCCCCTGATTCTCTCCGGCCTTCCAATAATAATGTCCGCATGGCTGCCGCCGCCCGGCAGAACGTAGTTGGACGCCTGCTGTACAATCTCGATCACGCCATCCGGGGCATTTACCGTAAAATAGAGCAGCGTGGCGCCCGGAACAGAGTGCCGCGCGTCGCCTGCCGGGACACCGACGCTTTCCATAAGCGCGCCGTTTATGTAGAGATTGGTGGCATACTCCGCGTTCCACATCATCAGGCCATAGGTTCCCTTTGGCAGATAGACGCGCAGGCGGCTGGTGCTGAAGCGCGCCACATCCGCCGGTTCGCCTGTCTGAATTTGGCCCTGCCTTGCTTCCAATTCTTCCGGTGATAAAAGGACGTCGGGAATATATTCCACCGGACCGTAGAGGTCAACGCATCCGGAGGAAAAGTCCATGCCGCGCAAATCCCGTGTGCCGTCCCCGGAGGAAATGTGCGTGACTGGATAATCCGTCCACAGCCACAGCGCGGTGCAGGCGAGGAAAATGAGCAGCAATATCGTAAAGAAAATACGGTTCGTATGTCGCTTCATAGGATTCACCTGTCGGTCAAAAGAACACGGTTTTGGAATATTATATCAAATTTAGACAGATAAGTCAGCAATTTTGCAGCATTTTGATCACGGCCCGCAAAGCGGGCCGTGATCAAAATACGTCTTCGCCGCACGGCGGGTTTTGGCATCCGCTTGCTGCGATCCATGTTCTCCGGCTTTTTTCATTGGGCGAAACTGCCGGCTTAAACTATGAAAAGCAGACGGCTTTCGGCCGAACGATTGAATCCGGCGCTTGATTGCAATATGATGATTAACGCGAAGGATTATGCTAAAAATAATAGCAAACTAAAATCTGAGCGCTTAAAGGATGATCGAATATGGATAAAGACCGCCAGATAGAGGTCTGCGCGAACTGTTCCGGGTTTGACGTAAAAGAACTGAAGCCCATAGCAAAGGCGAAGATTGGCTGCATTGGAAAATGCGCGCGCAAGTGTCCTGAGCTGAACGGCAAAGTGTATGGTTTTTTAAACGGAGAATTTACCGTTTGTGAAACCAAAGAGGAATTTTTCGCCAAGATTGCAGCACTGGGCGCTTATACTGAATTGAAAGACAAAAATCCCTTAGTCGATGCTTTTCTAGCACATACGGCCAACTGGCGTGACGAATTTGAAGCATTGCGCGAAAATGCCCTTGCCTGCGGTTTGACCGAAGAACTGAAATGGGGGCAGCCTTGCTACACATATGGCGGCAGTAATGTCGTGATTTTGGGCGGTTTTAAGAATTATATCGCACTTTCGTTTTTCAAAGGTGCGTTGATGAAAGACCCCGGCCAGCTGCTTGTCCGCCAGACCGAAAATGTGCAAGCCGGGCGGCAGCTGCGGTTCACAAATGCAAGTGAAATAGCGCAGAGGCGGCCGATTATAGAAGCCTATCTGTTTGAGGCAATAGAGATCGAAAAAAGCGGGCTTGAGGTGCCGGCTGAAAAGAAACCGGGGCTTGAGATTCCCGAGGAACTGCAAAGAAAATTTGACGAAAACCCGATGCTCAAAAGCGCTTTTTACAACCTGACGCCGGGACGGCAGCGGGGCTATCTTTTGCATTTTACCGGCGCCAAGCAGTCAAAAACCCGCGAAGCTAGAATCGAAAAGCTGATACCGAAAATTCTTGAGGGCAAGGGGTTCGACGCGTAAACCCGTTGTCATCCGACCGGGTTGTGTTCAGGGATGGCAATCCCGTGTAATATACTTTGCATATCGTTTGTATGATACCCCTATACAGTGGGATTGGCAGTCTGTTTATCCATAAACAGACTGCCAATGTTTTCCGCCGTAATACTCAATGCAGATTGGCGTACCCCCGAAGCGGCGGGCTGGGGCGTCCATATTTTTTTCTTTCATTTCAGCTTTTTTCTGAAATCAATCAGCATATCAACCTGATAAAACAATTCATCCGAACGCAAGTCAAAAACCAGCGGAAAAAACTTTAGTTTTCCAATTTGCTTGGAATCCTCGATTAGGCTCCTGATGCCATCGTCAAGGGGCAGGTCTAGCGCTTCCGCGCGGGATTTTTCGGGAATGAATATGGTCACCTTGAAAAAGCCTTCCCAAATTGAAAGCCAGAAGGCAGTCGTTTCTTTCTGCCCGCCGCGAGCGCCCGCCCAGCGGTAAAGGCCCTTTCCGAGCCATGCTTTTCCGTCGGTGTAATAACGATATTCCAAGTCAATACCGTGGTTTTGGAGGCCCTTGATGAACTGGATGTAAGCACCGTTTGCCGCGCCAAGACATGCGGCGATAACCTCATCGGTCGGCTCAATATCAGGGTTGCGCAGTAATTGTTCGGCCATGTGTACGCCACCTTTCAAAATAGTTTCTTATCACTTAACAGATTGATCCCAAGCTCTTTGGCAAGGCTGTTTTGCTTAAACGGATTCACATCGCCCATCACGTAACTTGCGATATTCGGAAAATCGCGGCACACCTGCTCCGCCAGGAAGCGGACATATGCTTTGCCGCGGTACTGTTTGCCAACATAGACGAAAACGGGCACTATCATGGCAGCCGTTTTCCCCCAAACGGATGATTGGTTTCACCCGCGTCTATGTGATTCGATTTCTTTTTCCGGCCGGCCTTGCATTTGTTGCTCTAAATTATATCGAACAATATCCTTGATTAAATCGCGGTCCAGCAATTGATTGGTGGGGATAAAAATTTCGGAACTGCCGTTGTTCTGATAGGATGTCAACCGATCCGCAAAAGCCTGAAACACCGCTGGATTGCGGGGGTAAAGGCAAATGTTTTTTCCGCCCCAAATGGCCTGTACAGAAATTAAATGATACATCACAAGAGGCTGCATACTTTCTATGTACACATATGTCGGAAAGACAAATGTGTTGTCCATGAAAGCCACAGCGTTTGGAACAGCCTCCATGGTCTGTCTATGTATATCTTGCAGCATTGATTTGACCGCACCCCGCTTGGATGATATGTATGTTTCAACCGTGTTGCTTTTTTTGGATTTGTAAAGCGGATAGCCTACTAAGACCAGACAAAATACAATATAAAGCGGTACGCCAATCCACGGATTGTATATGAACAATGCCACAAAGCCGCCTATGACGCCAACCGTCGCCCCTATCGCGATGATAACGGTTTTTCTAGGTTCATGCCTGATCATGTCGTAGACATCCGCCGCTGTGTTATACGATTCGCCGGTTTCTTCGCTGGTTTGGGCGTCCAGCTTTCTATATTTGCGTTCCCCCCAGACCGCGATTAACGTAAACACAGCAACCACTAAAAATGCGATGAAAAATGCCAACGGCGGCGTATCATCTGCAATTACAAGCAAGAAAACAGCTAAAGTCAAAGCCATCGCCACAATAATGATGACCATCAGTTTGGTTACAGGATTATGAAACCGTCTCATCTTTTTCCCTTCCATCGGTACCGGCAAGCCGTTCAGCCCAATCGTTTCACGCAATCTTCATGTTTCACGACCATTATAATACCAAGGCACAATAAATGCAAAAAATGGTTGCACCTCTCTTTCTGCCCACGCCTGGCGCAACGGTTTTGCAGGCGCCTGCCATAACGGGTTCCCGCTTCTACTGTGTATGATTGTGGGGTAATCGCGAAAAAACGGCGGCTTATCTTTTGCTTTGCCTGATGCAACCGGCCCAGCGTGTCCGCGGATACAGGGCTGTCATTGTTTTATGGGTAGGTTGGGTGTATAATCAAAGTATTATTTATCGCGGCATCAATAGCCCCGAAGCATGTACTGTGGTTAAGATTTGGCGAAGAAGATAGACCAAATGCGAAGCGGAGCCATTCTTATCCATCATTTTTTTGACTGTTTGAGGCGGTTATGTGATGCTGCTGTCGCGCTATTGGGCGACGTTGTTAGCGGCACAGCAATGGAGAACAGGCGGATAAGCTCAAACAGCGTTACTTGATTTGATTGCGATTGCCAGAAAGGATTCACGCCTATGATAACAACACCTCAGGAATATATTGAATCTATTGCCGGTTCAGGCAAAGAGTGGTTGACTGAATTTTTCGATTATATGGCGGAACATCACAGCAATATAAAGCCCGTGATGTTCCGCCAGCGTCCCATGTATAAGGTTGGCAAAAGCTATGTTATGTTTACAGCGGCCAAAGACTATTTTACGATGCACACTTTAAATTTTGATTTGATTGAGGAATTGAAAAGGCAGCTTCCTGGTTCGGGCAATGGTAAAGGTTGCGTGAACATCAAATATGCAAACACTGACGCCAAACCTGTTTTAAAAGCGATGTGTGACAGGATTGTCGCCATTAATCAGTCGCCTGATGCTCCTGCGGTTGATGTGGTCCCTGAACTTCCGTATGCAGAACAGCTTGATAAAACTTTCTCGCACAGCAAGGCAAAGTGGAAACCCTTATATCTTGATTTGCTGCGTTATTCAAAAAGTGTTCTTCCTGAATTTCGCGAGTATTTTCCAGCTGTCGGTGTTTTATGGAAACACACGTCCACCTTTGCCGGAATCAAATGTACGCAAAAGGCCATACAAATCGAATTTTATTCTGACCGTCTTCATCCCCAACGTAACCCCATCAAAAGCTTGCAGACTTCTGCAAACCGAGTGATGCACTTGATTGAAATTACAGATCATTCTTCCTTCGACTTAATTTTCGATTGGATTAAAGAATCTTATTTTCTGACAAAGAAATAAATGATATCAGCAAGAGCCATGGTTGCGCAAGGCTATGGAATCCACTTTATAAACCAGCGATGGATAAACATACAGCACAAAAAGGGGGACCAATACAATGTGGCCTGAAAAAGAAAAAAAGCCTGTACTGCAATACATCCTCTTCACATTTTTAATTGCGTGGTGTGCGGAGGCGCTGTTAATTCTGGGCGAGAAGGCCGGTGTGCTTACCGGTACAGCCGGGACAATAGCATATTTCATTGTCGTTGGATTTGGGGCGGGCCTTGCCCCCGTGTACGCGGTTTTTATCATACTGAAGAGACATCAAAAAATCAGCGGGGTCAAAGATTTTTGCGGACTCATTTTGAGAACCGAACACATTCTTAAAACAATAGTTGTCACAGCTCTTTTCTTTTTGGCCTTTCTTGTACTTAATATTCTAAGCAATGATTATTTGCATGAGCCATGGTATCTTTTTATCCTTTACATCCCGCTTATGATTATAGGCGGCGGTTTGGAAGAAGTCGGTTGGAGGGGATTTCTCCAGCCTGCGTTGGAAGAAAAAATGCCGTTTTTTGTCGCGGCCCTCATATCGGGGTGCCTATGGACAGTTTGGCATATTCCGCTTTGGTTTGTCCAGAATGCCAGCCAGTCTTCAATGAACTTTATTTCATTTTTTTGCGATTGCATGATGGGGGCTTTTGTGTTGGCGACGTTGTATAAGCTGACAAAGAGCGTATTTGCCTGTATATTGCTTCATGCTTGGTCCAATGTTCTTGGCGGCATGTTTACTTCAAACAATCTTACCGGTTCGATGGACATAAAGCTGATAACCATTTATTTGATTATGATCGTCGCTTCTATTTTTATCTGTATCGTAATGGATCAGAAAAGCAAAGCAGGTATTGATTAAACGTGGCGATTTTGCACATGCGACCAATATGGGGACGGTCTGTTGTAAAGGCGGTTTTTTGAACCGGCGGCAACCCGAACCGTTCGTTTTCAGAAGCAGAAACCCGGGGTGAACGGTATGCGGATACTGTTCACCCCGGTTCCTGTTTGCCACCTCCCAACGCAAGGGATTTAATAGAGCTCTTAAAGCTCATATCAGCCTCGCTCGTTCCCCCTGTATTCCCGCTGCTGTTTGAGGCGGGCGCTTTTTGGCAGGCCACAATAATATGACGTGATTTTGTCATGTTATTGTGGTATATTGGTGGTGAGGTGATCCGATGCAGATAGGCAGGCTGTTTGAGATTGTATATCTCTTAATGGAAAAGAAAACGATGACAGCAAAGGAGTTGGCGGCACATTTTGAGGTGTCTGCTCGGACGATTCTGCGCGATGTTGACACATTGGCCGCCGCAGGAATGCCCGTCTACACCGCTCAGGGCAAGGGCGGCGGCATTTCAATTCTCGACAATTTTGTGCTGAATAAAGCCGTCATCTCGGAGGATGAGCAAAATCAGATCCTATTCGCGCTGCAAGGGTTATCCGCCACCCGACACATCGACACCGACAATATCCTGGGCAGATTGCGGGGCCTTTTTGAAAAAACGGATGCCAACTGGATTGAGGTCGATTTCTCCCGCTGGGGCAACAGCACCACGGACCACGCAAAATTTGAGATGCTTAAAACCGCCCTTATCCAGAAACGCGCAATTGCCTTTACCTATTCCAGCACATACGGAGAAACCACCGACCGCAAGGTTTATCCACTCAAGCTGGTGTTCAAATCAAATTCATGGTACTTGCAGGCTTTCGGCCTGCCGCAAGAAAATTATCGCACATTCAAGGTCAGCCGTATGCGAAACGCCAAAATTTTGGACGATCAGTTTAACGGCCTACAATTCAATCCCCCGGCGCTGGAAACATCCGATTTCCAGCCATCCGACTTGCTTGATGTAACACTGCAATTTTCTCCCCCTTTGGCTTATCGTGTTTACGACGAGTTTCGCGAGCAGGATATTACCCAAAATAGGGATGGCTCGTTTACGATTGCCACAAAGCTGCCCAGTGACTACTGGCTGTACAGCTATCTGCTGTCTTTTGGAACGGAAGTGGAGGTATTGGCTCCGCAAATTGTCCGCGATGAACTTGTCCGGCAAGCGGAAAATATTAAAATGAAATATGTACGCAAAACATGACGCGCTGTTGTCATGTTTTTTATGTTAGAATTCATTTACAAAGCAACATCCAAATGATGAAAGGAGACAAATCAATATGGAAACAAAATATTGCCAAAGCTGCGCTATGCCGCTGGAGGCCGCCGACGCCTGCGGGACGAATGCGGATGGCAGCAAAAACGAGGATTATTGCCAATACTGTTTCAAGGACGGTGCATTTACATGGCACGGTACAATGGACGAAATGATCGAGTTCTGCGTGCCCCACATGGCCTGTGCCAACGCGGGCATGAGCGAAGCTGAAGCGCGTGAACAAATGCGTAATTTCTTCCCCAGCCTAAAGCGCTGGAAACAAAACTGATTTGTTTTGCCGGACAAAAAACACGCGCAGTTTCTTCCACGCGTGTTTTTTGTATTTATGATCGCCGCGAATTGATTTGATGGAAAGGGGACGTTTGAAAATGTCTAAAGCCGTTTATTTTGTCTCTTACAACCTTAAAAAAGGGGCATCTGTGCCAGACTTTTTGCTTGCGACAGAAACATTGAATTGTGAATATATGTCTAAAGAGAAGGGCTATATTTCATGGGATCAACTTCTTGAGGGCGAAATGTGGGTTGATCTGCTGACTTTTGAAACCATGGAAGACGCCAAAAGGGTATCGAACCCTAGCGGTCCGAACGCTTGGGCCGAAAAGTTCTATTCTTTCATCAATCTGAACAGCTGTAAGGTGCATCTTTTTTCTGTTGAAAAAAGTTATTAAGGGCATAGAAGGCTGCAGCGATTTTAGGATGTGGATTGTACGGCGAATCGGGTTCCTATGCTATGGCGCAACTGAAACTGATCGGTCCGATCGGGACCTTAATACAGCTGCGATTTTCGAAAACTGTGATAGGCCAAGGCCGTCATTATGGCAGCGACGATCAGCAAAATAACCTGCATTAAGAACTCACCCGCCCGCCGTTCAGTCGACCTGTTGCTGACAACGGACTTTTCTTTTTTGTTGCTACATATCCAGAAAACCGGACGCCATTTGCAAGCGTCCGGTTTCGTCTGTCAGATTGGCCCGCCGGCTTTTATTTCTTTCGAACCGGTGTCCACACCTCGCTGTAAGCGTAATCGTTTTGATGCGCATCCATTTTGGTGAATGAGAAAGAGGGGGCATCGATCACCTCATACTCAGAGCCGGGCAACCACTCCGCATAAATGCGAGCCATTGTATTTTGCAATGTGGCCGGGAACGGCCCTTCATTGGGGAACACCGCCCAGGTGCAGGCTTCCACCTTGACCTTTTCCAGATGCTCGCTTGGCTCTTCTTTCGTCGTCAATACGCCAATCAAATGGGTTAGGTCGCCCTCTTCTTTCAGGAATCCGGCATCGGCATTGTAAGAAGCATTCACGACCTGATAAGGTTCCAGATTTTGCAGCGCATGCATTTCGTCCCGCTGCTGCTGGGTAATGCTCATTGCCAGCTCCACAATGGCATTGTTGACCCCTTCAAACTGCATGGGGACACGTTTGCTTACACCTGCCAGATAAAACTCAGGTTTTTCCACGATTTTGCATTCCATACGATTTCCTCCCGTAACGGTAATGATAAACGAAAGTTTAGGAAAGGATTTGCCGATTTTTTTCTTGATGGCTTCCGATGGCAGAAAACCGCTCCATACTTTAAAGGCGCGGGCAAATCCATCCATCGATTGATACCCATATTGGTAAGCGACATCGGTGACCTTTTCACCCAGGAGCAAATGCTTATTCGCTTCCGACAATCTCCGGTTTTTGATGTATTCGCTAAGGGTCATTCCCGCAAGGTGGAAAAACACCGTTCGGAGATGATAATCGGAAGTGCCTGCGTATTCAGAAATGGCTTCCAGGGGTAAGTCGTCCGTCAAATGCTCTTCGATATAATCAATCACATGGTTGAGTTCTTTTAGCACGCCCATCCCTCCTTTCGCATCTGTATCATAACAAATCAGCCAGGGGATTACTCGACTTTTTCATGCCAATAAAGTCGGATTCCGCAACGATTTACCTCATAAACGGCATCAACCACCGTGTCTGCGCACAACCCAGTATAGCTGATTAGACGAAAAAACAAAGAGGCAGACGCCGGCCACCATAGCCGTATAGGCGCAATAGCGTCAAATTTTTGCCCAAACCGTTCCCTTCATTCTTTTTCTTTTACCCTGATCCGAACGCCTACACCTATTGTGCAGTCAACAGTACCGTATGCTTACAACATATCCGGCATATTCTCATTCAATTATAGCAAACAAAGGGGTCGATGTCAGTATCTGTATTTTGCCTTTACAGTTCATGTCGCATCATTGACGGCACCACAAAATCCAACCCAAAAAGAGGATGCCCACAGCCAGCTGTCATTGTGGCGCTTTCATCAGCATCTGTGGCAAACACGAATTCACAGCTGCATGATCTTAATCCGCCCTGCTTTTTCTCAGACAAAAAACCCTTCACAAGCCAAAGGCCTGTGAAGGGTTTTTTCTGGAGCTACTGACCGGGATTGAACCGGTGACCTCGTCCTTACCAAGGACGCGCTCTACCGACTGAGCTACAGCAGCATGGGACAACTTTTCTGCCAACCATGATATTATATGCAATAAGCCCGCGTTTGTCAAGAGATGTCGCAAGGGAAAAACGCAAATTAACAAACCTTATTTTCCCTTTTGCTGCCGCTATTTTCCTTGTGCCCAAATGGGCTTTTGTGGTATAGTGAAAACGAAGTGTTTTTGAAATACAACCAGGAAACGGAGCTATGGATCATGCCTATTTGCATTCCCGGCCATTTACCCGCCCGCCAGGTGCTGGAATCGGAAAATATATTTGTCATGCCGGAAGAGCGGGCCCAACACCAGGACATACGCCCTCTTGATATTGTCATCCTTAATTTAATGCCCAAAAAAATTGAGACAGAAACCCAGCTGCTGCGCCTTTTGGGCAATACATCGCTGCAGGTGAATGTGGATTTGCTGCAAATCTCCTCCCATACATCCAAAAACACTTCCCCCGAGCATCTGCTCAACTTTTACCAAACCTTCGATCAAATTAAGCACCGCTCCTTCGACGGCATGATCATCACCGGCGCGCCGCTGGAAAATTTGCCTTTCGAGGAAGTGGACTACTGGCCGGAGCTGTGCGAGATCATGGACTGGAGCATGCACCATGTCTACTCCACCCTTCACATTTGCTGGGGGGCGCAGGCAGGCCTTTACCACCACTACGGCATTGACAAGCGCCCGCTGCCTGCCAAAATGTTTGGCGTCTTCCCCCACAGCCTGTGTGTTTTGCACCATCCGCTGCTGCGGGGCTTCGACGAAGTGTTTTACGCCCCCCACTCCCGCCACACCACCGTGAATGTGGCCGACGTGGCGCTTTGCGAACCTCTTATGGTGCTCAGTATATCGGAGGAAGCGGGACTTTATATTGCGGCCTCCAAAAACGGGCGGCAATTCTTTGTCACCGGCCATTCGGAATACGACCGGGACACATTGGCGGGGGAATACTTCCGGGACAAGGACAAAGGCCTGCCCATCGAACTTCCCAAGCATTATTTTCCGGGAGATGACCCGCAACATTCACCGGTATACAACTGGCGGGGCCATGCCCATTTGCTTTATGCCAACTGGCTTAACTATTACGTCTATCAGGAAACGCCCTATGACCTTACCCGCCTGGACGAAGTCATCTCATATTAAACTATCTAAAAAAGGATGCGCAAATGCGCATCCTTTTTTAGTGCAAACGCTAAAAAATCCGACTACTGAAAGCCGTAGGGCGTTAGGAAAACGTTATTGGGCTGGTTGATCATTTCGTTGGCCATCGCATCGGCTATATGCTCCACGATCGTCACAAACTTGATGGAATACAAGTCGCAGACGCTGCGGACATCATTGCGTATACTGCCCAAAACGATATAGTTGGAGCCCACTTCCTTTAGCCAGCCGCTGCGGTCATCCAGGGTATTGCCAATGTAAAAATCCACCCGCATCCATTTGCCGATGTTCTGGCGCAGGTAGCCGGGCAGATAGTTGGGGTCAATCAGCGTTTGGTCTTGCGCGGCTTGGGCTGCAATATCAATTTCAGTCTGGCTGGGATCAAGGGGGGTAACATCACTGGGATAGGCCGGTAAGGTTGTTGGGGGACTTGGCATATAGGTTGCCGGGTAACCGGGTGCAGCGGGTGTGCCGGGGGTCATGCCAGTGGTATCGGGTAGCATGGGCGCCGCAGGCATTGTGGGGCTGGCGGGCATGGTGGAAGTGAAAAAAGGAGAAGTATAGGGCTGGGTGGCGGATGGGGCCGGGGAATAGGGTACCTGGCCATAGGGAGTTTGCATCATGTATGGGAACTGATCGGTCTGAGCGGGGACAGCCATGTCCATCCGTTCATCATAAGTAGTCCAATTGGGTGTAACGCTTGTCATCATTCATACCTCGATTTCTTTTTCTCCAGATTATGTGTCTGCGTAAGCGGGCGTGGGATGGTAGGTGCAGTGATGATTCACTTTTGTGTGAATGCGCCCAGAAGGGCCGGGGAAATAGGTGCGGCAAGGATCTTTGTAAGGATTGTAGTACCAAAGGCTGTTGGCAATTGGCGAAAAGTTGCCTCCGCCCAGCGCCCAGTCCGCAATCTGAAAATGGATCGGTTCAGCGGGAATGTTGTAGATATTCTGGCTGTTGGGTTTGCCGCCTACAATTTCCCGGGCACAATCAAACTGGCCGGGCTGTAACATAATTTTGCGCAGGTCGCCCTGGCCAACCCGCAGGTACTCGCCCTTGTCCACATGTACCCGGTTCATAATAATACTGGCTACTGCTCTCATGCCTGCGTCCCCTTCGCCCCCGGCTTCGCACCGGATCATTCGGGCAAACATCTCTCTGGTGGATAATGGCATATGGGTTCTCCTCTCATATGAGATTGGGTTCGCTCTATATCTTATGTCTTGGAAGCATAAAAGGTACGGCAAAGACGATGCGGCACTGTTTGGCAACCCAAAGCCGCGATAAGCCTTTGGGGCCGTTCGCGGCTTTTCTTGCGCAGTCAGTTTGAAAGAAGCAGGTGTTTTCAAGCGGCGGGTTGGCAGCAACCGCAAACGGGGTGATGCAGCCGGCTATTTCATCGAACAGGCACTGGCCAAATAGATTGTCCGAAAACAACAAGGTATTGGTATTACACCAATGCCTTGTTTGTAAAAGAGGGGGGAGTGAACCGGAAGTGATTTGCAAAGGATAAGCGTTATTCCGCTTCGGTTGCGGCTTCGGCTGCATCGGCGGCCTCATCTGTCACAATGGCTGTGGCGTTTTGTCCGTCTGTGAAAAAGTGCATTTTGCCTGCCATACCCATCTTTTTGCCACCGCGGGCGAACATCATGCCAGGCATCTTGCCATCCTGGCGGGCCGAGGCCGCCGCGTCAACCACCGCGGATTTTTGCTCCGCCGCTTCGGCCGTTGTCAAAATACCGTAACTGGCATACAGGTCGGCCATTTTGCCTTGAAGGGCGGCCATTTCATCCTGCAAGTCGTAGATAGCGTCCTTTTGGCTGTCGGAAAGGGCGGCAAAAGCAGCCTGTTGCGCTTCCATCTTGGCTTTCATCTCGTCCATTTGGGCTTTCATCTGGGCTTTTTGCTCCTCTGTAAGCTCAACCCGGACGGCGGCGGTCTCTTTGGCCGTGGCTGTGTCGCCGGCGGCATAGGCGGATACGCCCAGCGCACCTGCCATCAGCACGGCCAACACACCGGCTAAATATCGTTTCATGTTGCATCATCCTTTCTTCG
>JAVBNO010000027.1:0-77755 GCA_031551485.1 Oscillospiraceae bacterium | reverse complement strand
CGGGCAAAGGAACCGCCGGCATTCAAGTTTTTGCCGGTCATAACGCCAGTAAATTCATTGCGCAGCCGTTTGTATTGACCAAAAAGATAGCCCACTTCCCGGGCGCCTACGCCAATGTCGCCGGCGGGCACGTCGGTATCGGCACCAATGTGGCGAAACAGTTCGGTCATAAAGCTTTGGCAAAAGCGCATTATTTCGCGGTCAGAACGGCCTTTGGGATCAAAGTCGGAACCGCCTTTGCCGCCACCCATCGGCAGTGTGGTAAGCGCATTTTTAAAGACCTGCTCAAAACCCAGGAATTTAACAATGGAAGCGTTGACAGAAGGGTGCAGCCGCAGCCCGCCTTTGTAGGGGCCGATGGCGGAGCTAAACTGAACACGGAAACCGCGGTTTACATGCACTTTTCCTTCGTCATCCATCCAGGGAATCCGAAACATGAGCATTCTTTCCGGTTCGACCACACGCTCGACAATGCCGTTGGCTTCCAGTTCAGGGTTGGCGGCAATGACCGGCTCCAGGGTCTCCAGCACTTCTGCCACCGCCTGCAAAAATTCTGTCTCTCCCTTGTTTCGTTTGCATACATCTTCGTAGACGCGTTGTAAGTAAGTGTTTTTTGATTCCATATTTGGCCCTCTTTTCTCAGTAGACAGTACACCGCAATATCAGACAGCGTACCTTATATATTTGTTATAACAGATTTTTTGCAGCCTTTCAATATCTAAATTGCAAATTTAATATTTTCCAGATATATTTTTCTCATTCTATCACATTGTTATTTCTAATAATATGCGCCTTCAATAAGAATGTTTCTGGTTAGATCAGTCGCCAACGTGCATGAAAAGATAAAACGAAATCGCATCGAATATGCAACAATTAAAATGTAAAGTTGCAACATAAATAATGGAATTGTTTGTTTTCCCCATAAACTTTCCCCTTTTAAATCAACAATATATCCATTTTGCCATTTGCCTGATCTAAATCTTATCCACGCCGAAAATGCCCTTTAGCCAAAGGCTAAAGGGCATAAAATTATATATTATTGAGGTAGCAGCTCCAAATAGATCGCCAGTGCCGTTTCATAGCGAAGGGCGCGCAAAGTGCAATGGCTGTACTTGTCCAGGATTTCTCGGGCTTTTGCCAAATGACCGCCATAGGACTCCTCTTGTACAGGAGCGTGGAGGGGCGACATCTTATTCAAAGTGATAGGGCCGGCCAATGTATTGTCGATGACAAACAAAAAGGAGCCATTTGTTTTTTGTTCAATAAGGAATGATATTTGACGTGTCAGAGCAACGGAGGTAGTCAAGGCAATATCAAGTAGTTGGCTGAGAATAACGCACAGATCATGATTCGGCATAGGCATGTTTTGCAGCGGACACCGAATCATAATGCGAAGCTGGATGTCCAGCGATTCAGCGGTTTGCAAATAGTCCAACAATAGTTTTACGATTTCAGGATTTTCTTCTATATGTTTGATGATATCCATTTGATCCCCGGACTGCAGCGTTTTCACCATGATCTGTTCGTGGTAGTCGCTTAAATGTTCCAAGTCACCAAGTGCCAGATAGCCGCTATAAGTCTGCATGGTATTGTACATGTCGTGTTTAATGGCAGAAAAATCATCAATCGATCGGCGCAATACATGAATATAAGCCGATTTGTTTTGCAAGTTGCCGTTGGCATCATGTAAACAGTCTACCGCCAGACCTAAAGTGAAAAAGCAGGCCAGAAAAAGAGCCATCATAAAATTTTGCCAACTTTTTTCGCTTACCGATATAGTGGGAAACACAATCAGAATGTAAATCATGGCCGCCCGCTCAAAACCATACAACAATTCCAGCTTCATCCCTTTGGTGGGCAAACCATCGCGAAATGGGATGGAAATCTTTTTTTTGCGCAGCAGATAAACAACGGTCAGCAGAATCGCAATGTTTGCGGCAATATCTGCCAGCAATGCCAGTGTATCGGTCAGATAATTGTAAGAACCGGATTTTTGAGGGAAGAGGGTAAATCCGATCAAATAGTTAATCGCCTGGACAAAGACAATATATACGAAAGCGTGACTCATTAAACGAACGGAACGAATCGGGGACAGTTTTAACGTTTTCATGCCAATGTAATAAAACAACAGAAACTGAAAAGGATTTGGCACAGTAACAAAAGCATAAATTGTGCTGGAAAAATTAACTTTACCCCCAATGAAGTAGATTAAATATATCCAGCCGTTTTTCGCTAAATTGCCGGCGATTATGGCAAAAAGCGCCTTGCGCCCTTTGGAAACGTGTGTCCCATACAGCTCTAATATTAAAGTTGCCGTTAGATAATAGAAAATGAAAGTAGCTACTATATTTACTACTGTCAGAATCACTTGCATTGGAGCACTATACGCAAACTCACTATACATGTCGTTCCTCCGTCAAATGTCAAAAGTGTAAGTCTTTTCTATTATATACCAGCAAAAGGATAATACAAGCAGCGCCCGATTGGAAATAGTCATCGGGTGACAATATGCAGGAGGTTTTATGAGCAATTGTTCACCAAACTTCCGCCAAATGGTTGACTTTGTTTTGGAAAGGGCATTTAATAGAAGATGGAATATATAACCAAAAAGTATTTTTGATACAAATGAATACTGGGCAATATGCCATACATATCCGCTTTGCGCGCAGCCGGTCTGATCGTGAAAAAGGAGTGATCTATTTGTCAGAGCAGAAGTATCTACTAGGGATTGATGTTGGAACAACCGGAACCAAAGTGACGATTTTCGACACAGCGGGCAATCCTGTAGCCAGTGCCTACCAGGAGTACGAATGCATTTATCCCAAGCCGGCCTGGGTCGAGCAGGATGCCAATATGCTGGTGGAAACGGTCTATGCCTGCTGCCAAAAAACGCTGCAGAGTGGGGCATATCAAAAGGAAATTGCGGCAGTCAGCGTTTCTGCCCAACGCAGCTGCGCCGTTTATGTGGATGCCCAGGGCCAACCGGTCAAAATGATTTCCTGGATGGACAACCGCACAGTGGAGCAGGTGGAGGAGATCTGCCGGGTGATCGGCCGCCAGCGGTACTATGACATCACAGGTTTTCCGCCCGCCACCACCTGGATTTTGCCCAAGGTGATGCACACACGCCAATATGACCCGGAAACGTGGAACCGGACGGCAAAGGTGTTGCAGCTTCACGACCTGATCATTCAGGCACTGGGTGTGGATGGCTATTACACGGATGAAGCGGAGGCCGGTTTTTTCGGCTTGTGGGACAGCCAAAATCTTTGTTACAGTGACGAATTGTTTGCGGCGTTTCAAATTGACAAAAGCATGTTCCCCGACATTCGCCATTCCGGCGACGTTGTAGGCCGGGTTACACAGGCGGCGGCCGCCAAAACCGGGTTGCTGCCGGGTACCCCCATCTGTATCGGCGTGGGTGACCAAAACAGCGCGGCCATTGGCGCGGGCATTGTCAAGCCCGGCTACATATCCATTTCGCTCGGCACCGGTGGCCTTGCCACCACCATGCTGGAACAATGCTACCGTGATCCCAAAGGGCAGGCGATGGTCAGCAACCACGCCATCCACGGCAAGTGGACTTTCGAGGGATTGCAAAACGCGGCGGCGGGTGCTTTCCGCTGGCTGCGGGATGAGATTTTTGCGCTGGAAAAAAAGGAAGCGGCGGAAAAGGGGAAAAATGCTTACGATACCCTCAACCAAATGATCGAGGCAACGCCGCCGGGCGCCAACGGCCTTTTAATGCTGCCGTATCTGTCGGGCAGCGCCGCGCCCCGGTGGGATCCTCTCGCCAAAGGCGGCATTTTGGGCCTTACCTTTGCCCACGGCCGGGCGGATTTGGCCCGGGCCTGTGTGGAAGGCATTACGCTGGAGCAAAAGGATATCATGGAAAGCCTTGTGAGCAATGGGGTGACTTTTGAGCTGGCCCGCATTATCGGTGGGGCCACTAACTCGGAGGTGTGGAACCAAATTCAGGCGGATGTGTACGGCATTCCCTGCGAAACGCTGAAGGTCAAAGACGCGGCGGTTTTGGGCGCGGCCATTTGCGCCGGCGTAGGGGCGGGCATTTTCGCCTCGGTGCAGGACGGTGTGGCGCAAATGGTGCATGTGGACAAACGATATATGCCCCGCCAAGAGAATTCGGCGTTTTATATGAGGCTGTATGATCTTTATTGCCGGGCCTATCAGTCGTTGGCGGATGGAAAAGTGTTTGAAACACTTCATCAGATACAACAAGAAAAGGAGGAACATCATGGGTTATCTTGACAAGTTCAATCTGGCGGGCAAAATTGCGGTGGTAACGGGCGCTTCCCGGGGTATCGGCAATGCAGTGGCCAAAGGGTTGTGCGAAGCGGGCGCAACGGTTATCTACACCGCCACAACCCAGGAAGGGGCCGACAAAGCGGCGGAGGCGGCCGCCAAAGAGACAGGCGCCAAGACGCTGGGCATTGTCTGCAATGTGGCGAATGCCGACCAGGTAAAAGCGCTGTTTGCCAAAGTGAAAAGCGGTTTCGGCAGGCTTGATATTCTCTTTAACAATGCGGGCATTGCCAATATTGCCACCGACTGTGTGGAACTGACGCCGGCCCAAATTCGGGAACTGATGGAAGTTAATGTGAACGGTACGATTTTTTGCGCCCAGGAAGCGGCCAAGATGATGATCCCGCAAAAATCCGGTTCTATCATCAATATGGCGTCAATGTCGGCCCATATTTACAACGTGCCCCAAAAAGTGACCCATTACGCCGCTTCCAAAGGCGCTGTCATCTCCTTTACCCGGGCCTTGGCTTGCGAGCTGGCTCCCCACAATGTACGGGTCAATGTCATCAGCCCCGGCTATCATATGACTGAAATGGCCAAGCAGTGGCTGGACTGCCACCCAATCTGGCTGGAGCGGATTCCCATGGGCCGCTTTGCTGACCCTTATGAGCTGGCCGGCACGGTTATCTATCTGAGCAGCGACGCGTCCTCCTATGTGACAGGCGCCGAAATCGTGGTGGACGGCGGCTATACATTGCTGTAAAAGAAAAGTTGTCACAACCAATTGCACAGGGCAGAACCGGGGGCTTTGGCAGATGTCGCAAGCCTCCGGTTTTTTGGGATATTTGTCGATTATCATTTAAAGGATACGAAATTTTTGCCTCTTTTCCCGACCCTTTTTCTGCGCTGACATGCGGCAAAATGGCATCATGGCGTGGGCCGCGTTTCTTGACAAGGGACCGGGTGTGTGATAGCATAAAATTGAGAAAAGCTTGAGAACAGACAGGGTGTTGATAGATAAAATGGATAACCGGCAGATATTGTCTCATGTGGATCACACGTTGCTAAAAGCGTCCGCCAGCTGGGCGGAAATTGCGGCCCTTTGTGACGAGGCTGTTGCATTTGCGACGGCGTCGGTATGTGTGCCGCCCGCTTACGTTGGCCGCATTCACAAGACCTACGGCGATAAAGTCAACATTTGCACTGTCATTGGTTTTCCCCTTGGGTACAATGCTACCGAGGCCAAGACCGCCGAAGTGCGCGCCGCCCTGCGGGACGGGGCCAACGAGGTTGACATGGTCATCAACATCGGCGACGTGAAAAACGGCGCATTTGACAAAGTGACGGCTGAAATTGCCGCTTTAAAGAAAGAGGCGGGCAGCCATATTCTCAAAGTGATTGTGGAAACTTGCTATTTAACCGAGGAAGAAAAAGTGGCGGTCTGCCATTGTGTGACCAAAGGCGGCGCCGATTATATTAAAACCTCCACCGGCTTTGGCACGGCGGGGGCCACCCTTGAGGATGTGCTGTTGTTTAAAGCCCATGTGGGGCCCCATATTAAGATTAAGGCGGCAGGGGGCATCCGCACCCGCCAGGATATGGTGGACTATCTGGAAGCGGGCTGCGACCGGCTTGGCACCAGCAGTGCCATTTTGGTTTTGGCCGGGGAAGAGGCAAAAGGTTATTGATGGGAGCTTTGCGGGCAGATGGAAGACAAGCTTTTAATGGCAGAAGCGGTTTTGGCGCGGGAAAGCGCCTATGCCCCTTATTCCGGTTTTATGGTGGGGGCGGCTTTGCTGTGCAAAGACGGCACTGTCTATCGCGGCTGCAACATTGAAAACGCTGCCTATACGCCCACAAACTGCGCCGAGCGCACCGCTTTTTTTAAAGCGGTTTCAGAAGGTCGGCGGGATTTTGTCGCCATTGCGGTGGCGGGCTGGCTGAAAGAAGGACCAAAGGGCTATGCTTTTCCCTGCGGGGTGTGCAGGCAGGTGATGATGGAGTTTTGCCACCCGGAGACGTTTCGAATTCTGGTGGGAACCGGAGCGGACGACTTTGCGGCGCATACGTTGGGTGCTGTTTTGCCCCATGGGTTTGGCCCGGCGGATTTGGGCCGATAATATCGACGGATGATCTGCGCCAATCCAGGCGTGGACATGCTATAGGAAAACCATAAATCAGGAGGAATAAGATGAAAAAGATTATTGCAGCGGTATTGATTTTTATTCTGGCATTTTCGCTGGCCGCTTGCGGCGGCAACACGCCCCCCGCCGAGAGCCAGGCAGATGGCGGCAGTGAAGTCGCAGCGCCACCCCCGGCCGGCGATACTTTTGAATTGGCGCTGATTACCGACCTTGGTACCATCGACGACAAATCCTTCAACCAGGGCGCTTGGGAAGGCCTTGTCCAGTATGCCGATGAAAACAACATCACCCATAAATATTATCAGCCCACCGAGCAAAGCGATGACGCCTATCTGGCTGCCATCGAGCTGGCGGTTAAAGGCGGCGCCAAATTGATTGTCACCCCCGGTTTTCTGTTCGAATACCCCATCTTTGTGGCCCAGGACCGGTACCCCGATGTGAAATTTGTGCTGGTGGACGGCACGCCCCATAATCCTGAATATACCGAGTTCAAAACCGGCGATAACACCGTTGGCATTTTGTACGCGGAAGAGCAAGCCGGCTTCCTGGCCGGTTACGCCGCTGTAAAAGACGGCATGACCAAGCTTGGCTTCATGGGCGGCATGGCGGTTCCCGCCGTTGTGCGTTACGGTTACGGCTTTGTCCAGGGCGCCGATGCTGCGGCTGTCGAGCTGGGACTGGGCGCTGGCGCCATTGCCATCAACTATCACTACACCGGCGGCTTTGCCGCAACCCCCGAGGCACAGGCCATGGCTGCATCCTGGTATAACGACGGCGTCCAGGTCATTTTTGCCTGCGGCGGCGCTGTGGGTAACTCTGTCATGGCGGCTGCCGAGCAAGCCAACGCCAAAGTCATTGGCGTTGACGTCGACCAATCCGGCGAATCTGCCACCGTCATCTCTTCGGCGATGAAAGGCTTGAAAGTTTCCGTGTATGACTGCGTCAAAGCTTACTACGACGGCAAATTCCCCGGCGGTCAGGTGCTGGTATTCGGCGCTGACAACGATGGTATTGGCCTGCCGATGGAATCTTCCAAGTTCACCACATTTACAAAAGCCGACTATGATGCTGTTTATGCCAAACTGGTTGCCGGCTCTGTCACCATTGTGAAAGATGCCGACAAAGACAGCAATCCTATCGAGATCGCGGGCATTCCTCTTACAGCAACAAAAGTAACTGAAGTGAAATAATTCCATTTCCATGCGAAGCATTTGGGGGACACTGTGCATAAGGGCATAATGTCCCCCTTGTGTTTGCTTCCATGTTTTCACAACACACCAATGGCAGCGAGTGTTTTGCATCGTTGCCTTTTGTGCTTTGTGAAATCCCAATACTGACAGGGGGTCATCGGATGGATTATATCATTGAAATGTGCGGTATCACCAAACAATTCCCCGGAATTGTCGCCAACGATGATATTACATTACAGCTCAAAAAAGGTGAAATCCACGCGTTGCTGGGGGAAAACGGCGCCGGCAAATCGACACTGATGAGCGTGTTGTTCGGCCTGTATCACCCCGAAAAAGGCATGATCAAAAAAAATGGAAAAGAAATTCAAATCCATGGCCCAAACGATGCCACGCGCATGGGCATTGGTATGGTGCACCAGCATTTTAAACTGGTGCACAATTTCACGGTGCTGGAAAATATCATCCTGGGAGTGGAAACAACCCGGCGAGGCATGTTGCAAATGGAGGAAGCCCGCCGAAAAGTTGTGGAACTGTCCGGGCAATATGGCCTTGAGGTGGACCCGGATGCCGTCATTTCCGACATCACGGTGGGTATGCAGCAGCGAGTGGAAATTTTGAAAATGCTCTACCGCGAAAACGAAATCCTCATCTTCGATGAACCAACCGCCGTACTGACGCCCCAGGAAATTGACGAGCTGATGAAAATTATGAAAGGGCTGACGGCCGAAGGCAAATCCATTTTGTTTATCACCCACAAACTCAACGAGATTAAAGAGGTGGCCGACCGGTGCACGGTGTTGCGCAAAGGCAAATGCATTGGCACAGTGGAGGTGGCCCAAACCACCAAAGAGCAGCTTTCGGAAATGATGGTGGGACGTAAAGTCAATTTGCAGGTGGCAAAAGCGGATGTGACGCTCGGCGCCGTTATTTTAGAGGTAGAGGGCTTATCGGTCAAAAGCCGCCATTCGGGCAAAAGTGTGGTGGACGACGTCAGTTTTTCCGTGCGCGCGGGCGAAATTGTATGTATTGCCGGCATTGACGGCAACGGCCAAAGCGAGCTTGTCTATGCGCTGACAGGCCTGATGCCGTCGGACAACGGCCGTATTCGGCTTTGCGGTTCGGACATCACCCAAAAGACCATCCGGGAGCGGGGGCTGGCGGGTATGGCCCATATCCCCGAGGATCGGCACAAACACGGCTTGGTGCTGGACTATAATTTGGCCTATAATTTGGTGCTCCAGCGCTATTTTACCAAGGGCTTTCAAAAATCAGGCTTTCTGCAATATGATGCCATTTACCAATATGCCGACGGTTTGATTGAAGAGTTTGACATCCGCAGCGGGCAAGGGGCGTACACGCCGGCCCGAAGCATGTCCGGCGGCAACCAGCAAAAAGCCATTGTGGCGCGGGAGATTGACCGCGCGCCGCAGTTGTTGATTGCGGTTCAGCCCACCCGCGGGCTGGATGTGGGCGCCATTGAATATATTCACAAGCAGCTTGTGTCCGAGCGGGAAAAGGGCAGGGCGGTGCTGCTTGTCTCGCTAGAGCTGGATGAAGTGATGGACGTAAGCGACCGTATTTTGGTTATTTACGAGGGCCAAATTGTGGCGGATGTTAACCCCAAAGAAGTCACTTTTCAGGAATTGGGACTTTATATGTCCGGTTCGAAAAGAGGTGCCAAGGCATGAAAAACAAAGGCAACCGTTTACTGGGCAACTATTCTATCAATATTTTGTCTTCGGTCATGGCCATTGTCGTGGGGCTTCTGGTCGGTTTTTTGGTGCTGATCATCAGTAATCCTGCCCAGGCGTTGGGCGGCTTCGGGGCCATTTTGACCAGCGGGCTGGGCGACCGCAAAAGCATGGGGCAGGTACTGTATTTTGCCACCCCCATTATGATGACCGGACTTTCGGTGGGCTTTGCCAACCGCACAGGGCTTTTTAACATTGGCGCCTCCGGCCAGTTTACCGCGGGTGCGTACACCGCCATATTGGTGGGGGTTAAATGCACATTTTTGCCCGGGGCTTTGCACTGGATTGTGGCGCTGATCGCCGCGATGGCGGCCGGGGCGCTGTGGGGTAGTATACCGGGCATTCTCAAGGCATGGCGCAATGTCAACGAGGTCATCTGCTGCATAATGATGAATTACATCGGCATGTACCTTGTCAACTATCTGATCAGCAAAACTGTTTTCGATTCCCTCAAAAACCAGACGATGCGGGTGGCCAACTCGGCCAACCTCCCCAAAATGGGCATGGACCTGATTTTCCGGGAAGGCAACACGGTTTCCAGCGCCAACAGCGGCATTTTCATTGCCATATTGGCAGCCATTGTCGTCTATATTGTGCTGGAAAAAACGGTGTTTGGATACGAGCTGAAAGCCTGCGGCTTTAATCGGGATGCCGCCAAATATGCCGGCATTAACGAGCGGCGCAGCATCGTTTTGTCCATGACCATCGCCGGTGCGCTGGCGGGACTGGGGGGTGCGCTTTTGTACCTGGCAGGCTCCGGAAAAGGCATCGACGTGTTAGATGTGCTGGCCAACGAAGGATTTAACGGTATACCGGTTGCCCTTTTGGGGCTGAGCAATCCCATCGGCATTATTTTCTCGGCTTTGCTGGTGGCGTACTTGACGGTGGGCGGCTTCAACATGCAGCTTTACAACTACGCGCCCCAAGTCATCGAAATCATTATTGCCATCATCATCTATTTCAGTGCCTTTGCCCTTTTGGTGAAAGATTTCATCCAATCACGGCGTAACCGGGGTGGTTCGGCGGAACCGGAGGCCGGGGCGCCTCCCGATGCCTTGCCTACAGATGAAGGCGGAAAGGGGGCGGCCGCGCAATGAGTATTCTGTATTTTTTGGTGCAGCAGACGATGTTTTTTTCCATTCCGCTTCTGATCGTGGCGCTGGGCGGCATGTTTTCGGAACGCAGCGGTGTTGTCAATATCGCGCTGGAAGGTATTATGACCTTAGGCGCCTTTACCAGCATTTTGTTCATCAGCACCTTTCAAGAGCAACTTCCCGGCCAGCCGGTGCTGCTTTTAGGTATTATCATATCGGTCATTACGGGTATATTTGTTTCCTTGGCACACGCATACGCCGCCATTCATCTGAAAGCCAACCAGGTCATCAGCGGCACGGCCATCAATATGCTGGCGCCCGCCTTGGCTATCTATGTGGCGCGGATGCTGCGGACAGTGCAACAGATTCCTTTTGTGAACCAATTCCGTATCGCCAGCGTTCCACTTTTGGGCGAGATACCGGTTTTGGGGCCGCTGCTTTTTCAAAACACCTACATCACCACGTACTTGGGCTTTCTTATTTTGCTGGCCGCGTGGGCGGTGCTCTATAAAACGCGTTTCGGGCTGCGGCTGCGGGCCTGCGGCGAACATCCTCAGGCGGCGGATTCCGTGGGTATCAACGTCTACAAAATGCGGTATATCGGTGTTATGATCTCTGGTGCGCTGGCGGGGCTGGGGGGGCTTGTCTTTGTCATCCCCACGTCCACCAATTTCAACGCCACTGTATCCGGCTACGGATTTTTGGCACTGGCCGTGCTCATTTTTGGCCAATGGAAACCCAACCGCATTGTGGCGGCGGCTTTCTTCTTTGGCTTTATGAAAGCGTTTTCCGCTTCCTATTCGGGCATTTCCTTTATGCAAAATGTGCCGATCCCCAGCAATGTTTACAAAATGATTCCTTATATTGCGACGCTGGTCGTATTGGCCTTTACCTCGAAAAATTCCCAAGCGCCACGGGCGGCGGGTATTCCTTACGACAAGGGCGGCCGATAAGCGCCATTTTCTTCACGACAGGAGGCCTATTCTATGCGCATGTATGATGTTATCACCCACAAACGCAACGGCGAAGCGCTTTCCGACGCCGAAATCCGCTTTTTTGTGGAAGGGTTCACCAACGAAGATATTCCCGATTATCAAGTGGCGGCGCTTTTGATGGCTATCTTTTTTAAAGGCATGAACGCCCATGAAACCGCTGTCCTTACCGGCGAGATGGCCCGGTCGGGGGATATGGTGGATTTGTCCTCCATTCCGGGCATTAAGGTGGACAAACACAGTACCGGCGGGGTGGGGGATAAAACAAGCCTTGTCATCGGGCCCATTGTGGCGGCATGCGGGGTGCCGGTCGCCAAAATGTCCGGCCGAGGGCTGGGGCATACCGGCGGCACAGTCGATAAACTGGAGTCTATTCCGGGGCTGCAGACTGCCATTGAAAGCCAACGTTTTTTCTCCATTGTGCGGGATATCGGCCTTGCGATTATTGGCCAAAGCGGCAATATTGCCCCGGCAGATAAAAAATTATATGCCCTGCGGGACGTGACGGCCACGGTGGATAACTTGTCGCTCATCGCCTCCTCGATTATGAGTAAAAAGCTGGCCGCCGGGTCGGATGCCATCTTGCTGGATGTGAAAACCGGCAGCGGAGCGTTCATGAAGACCTTTGAGGATTCGGTGGCGCTGGCGCAAGCCATGGTCTCCATTGGCGAGCGACAGGGGCGGCGCTGCGTTGCCCTCATCACCGACATGGACCTACCGCTGGGCAATGCCATTGGCAATTCGATGGAAGTGGCCGAAGCGGTTGATACGCTGCGGGGCAAAGGGCCGGCAGATTTCACCGCCGTCTGCCTGGAGCTGGCCGCCAATATGCTGGTGCTGGGCAATGTGGGGGATTTGGCCACATGCCAAACATTGGCCCGGGAAGTTATAGACAACGGCAAGGCATTTCAAAAGTTATGCGCCATGGCGGCTGCCCAGGGCGGCGATACCTCGGTGTTGGAGGATACATCCCGTTTCCCCAAAGCCAAAGTGACCAGGCACTTTGTGGCCCCTGCCGCCGGCTATATTACCCATATGGATACCGAGGCCTGCGGCATTGCGTCAGTGGCCCTGGGGGCCGGGCGGGTGCGCAAGGAGGACAGCATCGACCACAGTGCAGGCATTTTGCTGCAGCGTAAAACAGGGGACAGGGTGGAGGCAGGGGAGATCATCGCCACACTTTACACTGCCGATGAGGCAAAAATAGCCGAGGCCCAAAAGCTTTTGGCCAACGCGATCTCCATTGGTGAAACCATGCCCATACTACGTCCACATGTGTTGGCCCGGGTTACGGCCGACAGTGTGGAAATGATGTAAATTTTGCCGTACCAGGCGCGGGGATTGCTCCGTGCCTTTTTGCATATTCTACTGTTTGACCGTTAAGACGGAATAGAGTATACTGTTTTTATCGCAATTTCAAATGTGCTCTTATACAACATCATTGGCAAGGGGGAGATTCTAATCGAAGTTTTGGCCAACATCCTTGGATTTGTGGTGGCGCCCGCCCTATTCATTGTTGTGCTGCGTCTGGTGCACACCGCCAATACGCGTTTCGAGCGAGATTTGCAGGAATTGCGCCAGAAAGGCTTTGTGGATGAGGATACCTTCCGCAGGATGATGGCGGCTCGGTTTCATTCTCAACACCCCAATACCATTGTGCAGGGAATGCCATACCAGCAGTCTGCGCCGCCACAAGCGCCGCCGGCTCCATCGCCGGTTGCCCAGCCATATATGCCCCCGGCTCCATCGCCGGTTGCCCAGCCGTATGCGCCCCCAGTCGCCATGGCCGGGCCAATGCCGGGTATGGCCCAGCCGCCGGTGTATACCCAGTCTCCGCCGCCTTATGGCCAGCCTGCCCCTGTGGCGGCTTCTGTTCCCGCGCCACCGCCGGCCAAGCCGGTGCGCGCCCCGCTAACCCCCGAGGAGCTTCTCAAACGAAAAGAGGAGCAGCGCAGCCGCAACGTCACAGTGCTTTTGCTGCTGGCTGTATTCTTTGTATTAATTGCAGGTATGTATTTGGCCACCAGCAGTTGGATGCTATTAAGCAGTGTCATGAAGTCTTCGCTGATCGGCCTTGTCTCTCTTTTGTTTTTTGGCGTCAGCATTCTTACCGATAAAAAAATCAAAATCCCCAAAACTGCTTTTGCCTTTTGGATGTTGGGGTCTTTGTTTGTGCCCATTACCTTAATCGCTTTTGGCTATTATGGTTTATTCGGTCAATTTTTAAGCTTGTTTGGAGACGGCCGCTCGATCTTGTGCGCCATGATTGCTGCTGTCACAGCCGGGTTGAGTTTTTATAATACTAAGAAGTACCAAAACAGCCTTTTGGCCCTTTTGGGCTATGTGTTTTGTTTTACCGCGCAGCTGTTTGTCATTGACGCCCTGGCGGTGCCGGACAGTGGCATTGCTCTTACCCACGGTGTTTTTGCCCTGTGTTGGATGGCTGTGGGATGGGTCATTTCATCAAAACGGGCCGGCAAGCTCAAAGAGAGCCTGCTGCTGCGCTATTATTCTGTCTTTTCCCACGTTACGCTTATTTGGGCCATCTTCTCCATTCTTTTTTTACGTGTGTTCGGTTGGAACACGGCCTTTGTCGAATTGGGCCACAGCCAAGCGGATTGGATGATGACCCTTGCCTTTTGCCTCTTGACAATCACCTTTGCCGGGTCTGCTTATTTTTGCCCCGATCGCAAAAGGGAAAAAGTGCGCTCCGCGTTTGGGGTGTTTTATGGTTTGGGGCTGGTTGTGACCACGCTGGTAACCGGGTTGCAGGCAGCATCGGTTTGGCTGCCGGATCAGCTATATGTGGCGCCGGCTATTGTCACTGTTTTGTTTTGCCTTATCGTCTTTTTGGGCGCCAACTTGGCCGGCGGTTACGCCACTTATTTGCGGGATGGCGCCTGTGCAGGCTTTGGCCTTTTTGTTCTCATGCTCTTTTGGTACCCGCCGGAGGCGCTTTCCATCGCCTGTGCCGCGGGCCTAATGATCGCATTTTTACTCTTGGCCATCCGGTGTCAGCAAAAGCAAAGCGCCCTCTTTGGTTTGATGGCTTTTGGCGTCGCTATGGTGCAGTTGCAGCGATATTATGATTCCCGCATTTTCAGCGGGCCCATATGCTTTACGGCTGTGGCCCTTGTGCTTTTGACCATCTATTTTGCGGCGGAACGCAGCGAAAAATATCTTGGCGTATTACGCACCCCTGCCCGTGATTTGTCCATTGCCGCCGGGTGGCTGGGTATGGGATGGAGCGCTTTGCGTCTGCACGATGGCAGCAATTGGTGCTTTGAGCTGGCTATTATTTCCCTTGTCACCCTTTTGGCCCATGCCAATGCAATTGCCGGCATACAAAAACGCGCCGGCCGCATTGCCCTATATGTGGCTGCCCTCTTTCCTGCCTGGTGGTATCTATTGGACGGCTTCTTTTTTGATCAGGTTTATATCGGCGGCGTTTATGTGGCGGCAGCGGCGCTGGCGCTGTTGCTTATCCGCCTGCTGGCAAACCGGGCAAAGAACAAAGACAGGCTTTGGCCTTTCCTGCGTGTCGCCGATGTGATGCTGGTGGCCGGTGCTGTCATCGGTTTTATACGTATATATACCAGCGATACCATCCAATGGCCGTGGCTCCTGTTGCCCATGGTGGGTGCGGCTGTTTTATTGGCGCTGTGTGGCTTGTGGGAGATGGACAAAAACAGCGGGCAATTCCGCGGGTCAGCCGGCTGCGCCTATATGATCGGTTTTGCCGTTTATCTGTTCGGCGTGGCCTTTGGGGTATGTGAAATTTTCCCCGCCGTTTCTTTTACCGTTTCTTTTGCCGTTCTCACGGTGGGCTATTGCCTGGGTGGTATGCTGTTCCCAGTGCATTTTGGACGCAGCACATTCCGCATTGCTTCTTATGTGGCGCTGGTCTTCTACTTGCTGGCAAGTTTTGACACTGCATTCGTGAACGCACTGGCGCTGGCGTGCCCTGTCGTGATTATGGCGGTTTTGGCGTTTTGCGCCATCCGCCAGCAACAGCGCATCGAGGCGGCTTTAAGCTGCCTGATGTTGATCGCCTCTTTTTATCAGGGCTACCGGTTGTTGCGACTCTATGTTTCGCCGGGTTATTACACATGGTTTGTGCATTTTGCTTTGGCGGGGGTAGTGTTGGCGGCGCTCTATTGGGTCGCCACCCGCCGTAACCACTTGGGTCTTTTCACTCTTCCAACCAAAATTTCCTCGCTGGCAGTCAGCTGGCTTACGCTGCTGGCCGCCTTTTGGGCCGTTATGGATAGCGGCCCCGGGCCACAAGATTTCACGCTCATTTGCTGCGGCCTTGGTACCCTTGCCATCAGCACATTTTCGGCGGTGTCCTCCCGGCATACCGCTGAAAAATGGGCACTGCACATGGCGGCGCCTTTGGGAGCGATCTTGTTGCTTCGAGATACGGCCCTTGCAAAGGCAGTGGGCGGCTGGGCGTTTGACCCCCGGTTTGCTGCCATGACACTGCTTTTCATTGTGGTCGCGCTCTATCTGGTCATCCGGGAAAAAAGCAGACCCGCCGACATGGCTTATCGGATTTGGGGCGGCGTATGCGCTTTGCAGGTGCTTATTTTCGGTGGACATTGGGCAGTTTTTTGGGCCCCACTGGCTTTTGCCGCCGGTCTGTGCTATGTGGAACTGCGGCGGCCCTGGCGATACAGCGAATGGCTGGTCTCCGCTTGGATTTTGGGCGGCGCCGTCAGTTTGGTTCGCTTGCTTTCGGCCCTGGCCCACAGTTTGTCCCTTGGGGCGGTCTGGGAGCGCCAACCCTTGCCTCTGGTTGCCTTTATCATATTGGCCGGCGTTATATGGGCGGGCGGCCAATGGGCGAAGCGGTTGTTTCCCAGTGGCGTCTTCTTTGCGTTTGGGGCTTTTTTGGCGGCCTTATGGCAGTCATCGCCTTCCCTTGTCCTCCCGGAGCTTTTGTTTCTTGTGGTTGTCATGGGCCTTTTTTACGTGGCCCTGCGTCGCACCGGGTTTGATTTGGGCACAGCGGTGCCGCTGTTGTTTGTGCTGTTGCTCTTTCCCAATGTGGCGGCCTGCCTTGCCGCAATGGCCGGGTATCCCGCAACGGCGGTGGTCAGTGCACTTGTTGCGGCAGCGGTGTTGACAGCAGCGGCTCAAATATTTTATCCTAAGCTGTATGCCGCTGCGCCGGAGGATCAGGCGTCGCTATACGGCGTCAAACTGCCGGTTTTTGACTGGCTGAGCGTAGCCGCCCTGGGCTTTGTTATACAGGCGGCGCGGTATGCCACCTTTGTTTTTTGCGATACCTATCCTTTTTATCCTGTGGCATTTTTGGCCGCGGCGGCCATTGTATTTTTGGCCGGGCGGCGTACCCCGGCCGGGCTGATCGGCCGCATTTTGATGACGGTGGCAGCGCTGCTGGGGTATGGCAGCTGGTACACGCTGATGCGCTGGTTGTCCGTTCCCTCCATCATCGAAACCGAGTTAACCCTTTTGCCCTTGCTGCCGCTTTCCATTTTGCTGGGCATATGGGTTTGGAACAAAGCAAAAGCGTTTCGCATCATCAATTTGTGCGTCATGTGCGTGCTCTTTTTGGTACTGGCATTGGACGCCATTATTACCGGTTATTTTACCGATGCCGTCATCATCAGTACATTGTCCCTTTTGGCGGTTTGCTTCGGCTTCATTTTGCGCAAACGCTATTACTTTATCTTTGGGGTCGTCACACTGATTCTGTGCTCGTTGTACCATAGCCGCGAATTTTGGGGCAGCCTTGCCTGGTGGGTCTATCTTCTGATCATTGCCGCCATCCTTTTTGCCATTGCCATTAATCGGGAGCTCAGCAAAAACAAAGAAAAGTCGCAGAGCATCCACAAATTGCTCGACCAAATGCGGGAATGGGATTGACCACCGCCGGTGGGCTGATCTATTGACCCAAAAGGAGTAAGCGAATGCATATTACTGTATTAACGGAAAACAACAGCATTTCACCGGCCTATAGGAATGTGCACGGTTTGTGCCTTTATATCGAGGCCGCCGGCCACAAAATCCTGTTTGACCTGGGGCCTGATGATACGTTTTTGCATAATGCCCGGCAAATGGACATCGATATGTCGGCGGTGGACACGGTGGTAATCTCCCATGGTCACTATGACCACGGGGGTGGGCTAAGCGCTTTTTTAGCCCATAATCACACAGCCAAAATCTACATTCACGAGAAAGCTTTTTTGCCCTATTACGCCAAAGTCGGGCCTATCAAGCATTATGTGGGTCTGGACCAAACCCTTGCGGGTCACGACCGGTTCGTGCTCACCGGGGACAGCATGCAGCTTGACGCAGCTTTGTTTGTATTTGCCGGTGTGACCGGGCGAAAGTGCTTTTCCACCGCCAACAAGGTGCTGTGCGAAAAGACAAATGACGGGTATGTGGAAGACCGCTTTACCCATGAGCAAAGTTTGCTGATTACTGAAAATGGCAAAAATGTGCTGCTGGCCGGATGTGCCCATAACGGCATCCTCAATATCCTGGAGAGACTCAAAAGTCTGCGGGGGATATTGCCGGGTGTGGCCATTGCGGGCTTTCATTTGCACAACCCTCTTTCCAACAAAAGCGAAAAGCCGGCGCTGGTAGAGGCATTGGGTGCCCAGTTGGCCCAATGGCCTACGCAATTTTATACTTGCCACTGCACCGGCGAAAAGCCCTTTGCCATGCTCCAACATGTATTGGGGGATCAGATTGCCTATCTGGCAACAGGGGCACAGCTGGAGCTTCTGTAGGCTGTCATTCTGGCATTTTCTTTTGGGTGGACCTGTGCTTTACCTAAAGAATTAAGAGCTTCCCGGCATTGCCCAACCGGTGCTGGGAACTTTTTAATTTTGCTGTGCTAACATATACAGGTTAGCGCGATTGTGTTATAATAGCGTCGGTACAATTGAACGCTGGATATCGTTTTTCATTGCGGCAGAAAAATGAAATTCGTTTTGAGGTATTAGATTCCAAATCGAGCGGAGGCGCAGTATGTTTTCAAAGCGTTATGATGGACAGCAGGTCAAGAGCTTAGACCCTATTTTTAAGCTGATGCCCCATGTCATGGAGCGGCGCAGCGATGCCCAAATTTTCTACAGGCATCACTTTTCTTCGCAGCCGTTAAACGATTACATACAGGATACAAAAGGCGTGGACATTCCCATCTCTCATATGCACATCGTCATTGCCGCCATGGTACGTATGCTTGCGCTGCGGCCCTCGTTGAATCGATTTATTATCAACGGGCGCATTTTCGCCCGGCGGCGTATTTGGGTTTCCTTTGCCATTAAAAAGGCCCTTACCGACGAGGCCGATGAAACCACCATAAAATTGGAATTTAAAGGCACTGAAACTTTGTGGCAAATTGCCGAGCGTATTAATGACGAGCTGGCGGAAAACAAAAAGCCGACAAGCCGGAATATCACCGACAATTTGGCTGCCTTTTTTATGAATTTGCCAAACGGCTTTGTCAAATTATCCGTGGGTTTTATCAAATGGATGGATAAGGCCGGCATATTACCCGGCTCGATTATTGACGCCAGCCCTTTTCATACCAGCTTCTTTTTGACCAATGTCAAATCAATTGGGTTGGAGGCGCTTTATCACCATATTTACGATTTTGGCACCACCAGTATTTTTATATCAATGGGTAAAGAGTATGTAGCGCCCACCATGACAGCGGACGGTATGCAGGCCCGCAAATTTATGGATTTGGGCGTGACGCTGGACGAACGCATCTGCGACGGGCTTTATGTGGCGAACTCAATCAAGTTAATCCGTAAATTCTTAAAAACACCGGCGCTTCTGGAGGAGCCGTTAGACAGTATTGTGCCGGATGTGCCGTAAAGGTCAGATGGCAGCGGCAGTACGAAAAGAGGAGAACTCGTATGGATAAAGAAGTATTGTTAGCAGCGCTGCGCAGCGCCGAAACGGGCCAGGAAAAATGGGACATCCTTTCGCCGGGAGTAGCCGAAGCCGACCCGGACATTCAAGCCGCCGTTGCCTGGTGGAGGGCGCGATACGATTATACCGACCGCCGAAAAAAGCAAACCCGGGATAAATACATCTGGCTGCTCGTGTCGCTGGCAGCCTGTGGCCGGGGCCAGTTTTCGGGGGGTAAACCCATCAGGGAAGCTTATCAGCTGGGCTTTACCGGCGAGGCTTTCGAAGCGGCCATGGCACAGCATCCCAATGGATTGTATGAGCAGTTTTTGGAGGCAGCCGCTTTTTTTGCCGAAACATACCGGGAGGAACCCCGGCTGCTAGGCCTTGTGGCGCTTGGCAAGTCGACAAAGGAGCAAACGTTAAACAGGGTATCCCGCCAGATGGTAACCGACATACTGTGGCCCTTTTACAAGGCGTGCAGTCAGCTTGCTCACAATGAAACTATTTTCAAAGCGATATGGGATGGCACTGTCCAACAATATCCTGCGATTCCGGCTTACCTGTGGAATTATATCAGCGAAAAAGAAGAGGGCTTGGCCCACTATATCCGGGGTATTGTCTGGCAGCAAAACAGTTAATATTTTCATTATCATAATATAGATAATCCGGATGGCGCTTGCGTCATCCGGATTATTTGCGCTGTAAAAGTCCCGTTATGTATGAAGCGACCAGTGCCAGAATAGACTGGAACAAAGCTTTGGTGCAGATAAAGCGGGGGAGAGTATAATGCGTTTTTCACCCATCACAGACGAGCCGGACGGAAAGTCTTTATCCCAGCTGCGGGCAGGCCAAAAAGGATATGTGCGCTGGCTAAGGGGGCCGGAAGCGCTCAGGCACAGGCTGGCGGACATGGGTATGACGCCTGGCACAGAAATCCAAATTTGCAAACGGGCCCCCTTTGGCGATCCAATGGAAATACAACTGCGCGGCTACCGACTTGTGCTGCGCCGTGCAGAAGCACGACATATTTTTCTTTCCGGCAGCCAGCACAGGCGCGACAGGAAAGGAGCGATCGTATTTTGACGCAGGTAGCGCTTGTAGGCAATCCCAACAGCGGCAAAACAACCCTTTTCAACCGAATTACCGGCGCCCAATTGTCGGTGGGAAACTGGCCGGGGGTTACTGTCGAAAAAAGAAGCGGACAAGTCAAAGCTGACGGCCGTATACTTTCTCTTGTCGATCTGCCGGGTCTTTATGCCCTGTCTTCTTACTCTTTGGAGGAAAGGATCAGCCGGGAAGCGCTTCTGGACGCCGAAACGGACGTCATTCTCAACATTGTGGATGGCAGTCATATGGAGCACAGTCTTTATCTTACACTTGCGCTTCTGGAATTGGGCAAACCGATGGTGGTGGCGGTCAATATGATGGACGAGGTAAGGGCGGGGGGGCAAAGCATCGACATCGTTACATTGGGACAGTTGTTGGGGGTGCCGCTTGTGCCTATTGTGGCACGCAGCGGGGAAGGCGTGCGCACCCTTTTGGCGGCATTGGGGCAGGCTGCGTTCACCGCCCCGGTACCTGTGCCTTTTCGTTATGGGCAGGCGGCGGAGCAATGCATTTGGAAGATAGAGGGCATTTTGTCCCACCATCCCGGCACCAGCGCATGGCCTATGCGGTTTTTGGCCTGCCGGTTGCTGGAAGGGGACAAAGAGCTGCCACATCAGCTGCGGTTAGGCCGACAGCAAGCCGCAGCAGTCGCCGCTGTACGGGAACAATTTGGGGTCGCCATGGGGGACCCGGTCACCGGAATGGCAGGGGTGCGGTACCGGGCCATTGAAACTATTTGTAACCGGGTGATCAGGCAGGTGGCCCGCCCCAAAGGCATAACAGCCACTGAGATCATCGACCGGGTCGTCACCAACCGTTTTTTGGCGTTGCCGGTGTTTGGCCTTTTTATGCTGTGCATGTTTTGGCTGGCATTTGGCCCCCCGGGCTCTATGGTACGCGGCTGGATGGACGTACTCGTGGCTGGTGCGGGTGAATTTTTGCGCCGGGCATTGGTCATGCTGGGGGCATCGCAATGGGTGCAAAGCCTCGTGACAGACGGTGTATGTGCCGGTGTGGGGGGCGTACTCAAGTTTTTACCACAAATGCTCATATTATTTTTGTTTTTGTCGCTATTGGAAGACAGCGGCTATATGGCCCGCGCCGCCTTTATCATGGACCGGCTGATGCGGGGCATTGGCCTAAGCGGAAAGGCGTTCATCCCCATGCTTCTTGGCTTTGGCTGCACCGTTCCCGCCGTAATGGCCGCCAGGGCTGTTGAAAGCGAACGGGATCGCAAAATGACGATCCTGTTGACTCCGTTCATGTCATGCGGTGCCAAACTGCCTATTTATGCCCTGTTTGCCGGCACTTTTTTTGCCGCACATCAAATGAGAGTTGTGGCCATTCTATATATCATCGGAATGATAACCGCGGCGGGTATGGGGTTTGCCATCCGGCAGTTTAGGGGAGAAAATGAAATAGCGCCCTTTGTCATGGAATTACCGCCCTATCGGTGGCCCAGGCTGGGGGCAACAGTGCGGCAAGTGTGGCAGCGCAGCCAAGATTTTCTGCGGCGGGCAACCACCGTGATTGTGGCGATGAGCATTGTGGTATGGGCGCTGGGCCATTTTACACCTTCTTGGGTGTTTACCGCTGACAGCGCCCAAAGCCTGTTTGCCTTGGTGGGAGAACAAATGCTTCCTTTTTTTCGCCCATTGGGTTTTGAGGATTGGCGGGCGGTTGTCTCATTGCTGGCCGGCGTTGTGGCCAAAGAGGGGGTAGTCAGCACATTGCAGGTACTCTCCACTCCCGGCGGCGTTCATTTTGCCGCGGCGGCAGGTTTTACCCCGCTGTCCGCGTGCAGTTATATGGTTTTTTGCCTTTTGTATATGCCCTGTGTGGCTGCCGCGGCGGCCATTCGCCGCGAAACCTCATGGATTTGGATGGCCCTTTCCCTTGTGCTGACTACCTCTACGGCATACGGCGTGGCTTTTATCGTCTACCAACTGGGCAGGTTGTGCTTCTTCGCCATTTAGGGGGATTTCACTTTTTTGAGCAAATCTTAACGTTTGGATTGCTGTACTCGTCGCGCAATTATAGAAGGGACGGTTTTGTGTAGGTTGTAAACACAGTATGGTTATGCTACCATAATGAAGTGGGAACCGCACGCTGCAAAAGGATAACCAAGTTCATTTTTTGCGGAGAAGACGAATTTAAATGACCCGCAAGTCAGGAAACTATCACAAACCGAAATCAACTACTACATGGCCGAAAGATAGTTACTCATTTGAATCAAAAGTAGCCATCATTCTGTCCATGAGCCTTTTGACAATACAGTCAAATTATATAGATTGGGAGCTATTCTTGTGAAACCTGAAACTAAGCAGATACTATTATTCTTGCTACTTACATTCTTCATATCTTGGGTATTTATGTTCGGAGAACTGCTGTTGCCAGATGCCGATTCTCCCATAGCTTTGCTGCTTACCATTCTATCGGTTTTTGGGCCCGGCATTGCGGTGCTCATCGTATCTCGGAAAAATATGAGCTTCAAAGAATTTCTAATACGCACTTTTACCTTCGAACAGCGTTTATCTTATTATTTAATATTCTTGGTTTGGGCTGTATGGCGGTATCTCCTTTGTATGTTGGTGGGTGCCAGGGTTGAGGGCAGCAGTTTGATATTGCCACTGATCATGTTGCCTATTAGTATTTTTACGGGCGGCAACGAAGAGATTGGCTGGAGATATTTGCAAACTTTGATGGAAAAGAAGATGCACAGCGTATACGCCGCACTTATATTTTCCGTGATATTGACATCATGGCATTTCCCGCTATTTTTCGTGCCGGGGGATTGGAGAAAAACTTTATTCGACTTCTTCGTGATTCAGCTTGGTCTTTGCTTAACCAACGCGATCACTTTTGCCGTCATATATAAGCTGACAAACAGCGTCAGCCTTTGCATTCTTGCTCACGCATGGGGTAACTCCATAACACTGACATTCCTGCCTCCTGGCGACATAAAAACCATTGTCGGATTTGTGATAGAATGCATAATTGGTGTAATCATACTTGTACTATGCGGAAAAGGGATTATAAAATCGGCTGAAAAAAGGACAAGAAGCCAGCTTGAGTCAACTTGACTCGAATCCTAATGCTTTTTTATAATTCCTTATGCGCGTTGCGTGGATCACCTATTAAACCTAAGCGAAATCTGCCCTCTCAAAATTGTGGAGAACCGGTAACAGAGTTTGGTTGAAAAAACGATGTATCTATGTTAACATTATAAAATTGGAACGCCCCGCTGTTTAAGGTGTGAAAAGTTAACTTGCGGCAGATATGATTAACAAGCATTAAGGGTGGTAGAAATGATTAAAAGACCGTGGCACCTTTGGCTTATATCGTTGTTTATGGTTTTTATGTATTCGATGGGAATCTATGACTTGTTTATGATGCTGTCTCATAACGCGGGCTATTATGCGTCGCATGGGTATGGCATAGCGGTCGTGGAGTACTTCACCGATTATCCCATCTTCTCGCTGCTGTTTTGGTTGGCAAATCTGCTTTTCGGATTCTTGTCACCAGTTTTTTTATGGATGAAAAGGTTCCAGCTTGCAGCGCGGTTTGCTTTGGCTTCCGCCATGGCAGATTTAATATTATTGATTATCACTTTCTCATTTGAGAACAGATGGAATATATTGGGCGCTAGCATCGCTCTGTTTGATTTCTTTATTCTGGCCATTACCTTTGGACTGTATTTTTATTGCAAATATGTAGGAAAAGAAAATAGATAGATGTTTGTTTACATGAATCACCGAAGCGAAACTTGTCCTCCTCTTCATGGCTTTTGTCGGGAGTACAGGTTTTACTTGTTTTTCTTTTGCCCCTCTAAATTGCGGAGAACTGGCGGTTTTGCTTGGTTGTAAAAACAGTGTGTTTATGCTGCCACTAATGAAGTGGGAACTGCACGCCGTTGAAGGATAACCAAGTTCATTGTCGACGGATTAGGTGAACAAAACGTATATAAGGTTTGTTGTGAGGTACCTATATGGATAAAAGAGCAAAAGATATTTTATTCAAAACATATTGGTCGAGCACGGGATGGAGAGATGATAGGCATACTGCCCCTGAGGATTTTGCATATGCGAAAGAAAAAGGCCTAATGTTCGACTCGTTGACTATTTCACATGATGATTGCGTTAAGAGAATTATCGAAATCGCGAACACCATTACACAAGAACAAGTCGCCAAAGCATTTTTGAGCAGCCTGTCAACACACCGGCTTGACTGGCGTTCCGGGATAGGCTCGTATTACATTGCGAAACTGTTCACTCCTCACGTATATACACCTGTTGAATCAGGAAACTCATATAGAGACGGCAAGATTATACATAGATCCTATACCTGCCAGATTTGCAGAGACTTGAAATATGGAATTATTGGGCATGAGTATTATGCAAATACGGATTTGAATGTGCTGAATTTCGAGCGTATCAGGTGGGGCGGCGTCCGGCATGGTGCTTTGATTTATATACTCTTTGATTTAGCGCAGTTCGCAAAAGAGCAGATTTCTGAGCCAACTGAAATGGATATTGAGATATTCAAGTGTATGTTAAATACAATCAGTTCCTGTAAACCGGGAGACTATCCCAGTGCATTGCGTGACAGGCTTAAAGATGTTCCCAACCTTAAATCAAGCAAAGATGAAAGGGCTGTCATTATCGAAATCTTAGCCTGTATAAAGGTATTGAAACCTATGTCTTATGATAGGCCGGGAGCAGGCAAAAACGATTGGATATATGTTGAGTTTTGGCGTGGAGAGGATGGTTTCAACGAAGAAGCCATTGAGAACTATTTCGGACAGTATTTGAAATAAAAGTTACTACCCCTTACTACGGGACCATTGTCTTTAACCAAAGCGAAACCTGCTCTCCTCTTAATGGTTTTGCCGAGAGATGCAGGTTTACTTGTTTTTATTTTGCCCCCTCTAAAATTCGCAGACCCCAGGTTGTTCCCGCATTGACCAATCCGCCCTTTTGCGGTATGATAATCGCAATCATATCTTGACATCTTGGCGCAAAGAAGGGGATCAGATGGCAGCTGCCGAAAATAATCAGAAAATACTGCATGAAGCAGGCGAAAATTATCTGGAAGTGATTTTGGAACTGGAGCAATTCGGGGAAAAGGTGCGGTCGGTGGACATTGCTGCCAAAATGGGGGTGTCGCGCCCCAGCGTCAATAAAGCCATGCAAGCGCTTAAAGAAGCAGGCATGGTGGAGCAGCAACGCTATGGCGCCGTTGTTTTGACAGAGCGGGGCCGGGTTCGGGCCTTGGAAGTCACCAAGCGGCATAAAATGCTCAAGGGCTTTTTGCGGGACGTATTGCATGTGAGTGAACAGAATGCCGAGCAAGACGCTTGCCGGATGGAGCACGTGATCAGTGAAGAGACGGCGGAAAAGCTCACCGCTTTTATCCAAACGACTAAGCTTTAATATTGATTTGATATACAAACACCCTGCCAAAACACGTCAAATGTCTGGCAGGGTGCTATTGTTTTAATGAATATAGGGAAGACGCTATTCGTCGGCGGAGGGGGCATCATAAAGCCCGGTGGAAAGATAACGTTCGCCGGTATCGGGCAAAATTACGACAATAAGCTTACCGGCATTTTCCGGCCGTTTTGCCAATTCCAGTGCGGCGGCCAAGGCGGCTCCGGAGGAGATGCCCACCAACAGGCCGTCGGTTTTGGCCACCGTACGGGCCATTTCTCGGGCGGTTGGGGTGGGAATGGGTATAATGTCGTCCACAATGCTGCGGTCAAAAATGGCGGGGACAAAGCCGGCACCAATGCCCTGAATGCCGTGGGCACCTGCCCGCCCCTCAGAGACCACGGGGGATTCAGCAGGCTCCACGCCAACAATGCGGACAGAGGGTTTCAGCGATTTAAGGGCTTTGCCGCAGCCGGTGATGGTGCCGCCGGTGCCAAAGGCGGACACCAATATATCCACCTTGCCGTTGGTGTCTCGCCAAATTTCCCGGGCGGTCGTTTGCAGGTGCGCTTCCGGGTTGGCGGGGTTTTCAAATTGCATGGGCATAAAGGCGCCGGGATTTTCCAACAACAGTTCTTGGGCCCTGGCAATGCTGCCGGTCATACCTGCGCTGCCCGGAGTCAAAACAATTTCCGCACCAAGAGCGGCCAGCAAATTGCGGCGCTCAACGCTCATGGTTTCGGGCATTGTCAAAATTAAATGGTATCCTCGTATAGCGCAAATAAAGGCCAGGCCGATGCCGGTATTGCCGCTGGTGGGCTCAATGACAGTGCCGCCGGGCAGCAAGAGGCTGTTCTTTTCGGCCTCTTCAACCATGGCAAGGGCGACCCGGTCCTTCACCGAACCAAGAGGATTGAAATATTCCAGCTTGCCGACAATACGCCCCCGGGCGCGCTGTATTTTAGCCAAGTTGGACAGCTCGACTAAAGGGGTGCTGCCCACAAGCTGCGTTAAGTCTTTGTAAATGTGCATGTACAATCACCTCATGTATTCCTATCGTGGTTTAGTATAACTCTATGAGATTTAGATTATAACGCTTTTGCGTTGAAAAATATAGATAAAACGGGAATTTTTTTGGTAAATTCTTATTTCATGCGTAAATTGCTTGACATGCCGGGGCTTGTTTTGTATAATGCAAGAGGCAGGAATGTAAAGTTCATAACTTTACAGACGAGGGGGGACATCAGTGGCAAAGAATCTGGCAATCTCATTGCTCCTTGACTTTTACGGAGACATGCTGACGGACAAGCAAAAAGACGCCATTGTGCTCTATTATAATGAAGATTTGTCCCTAGCGGAGATTGCAGCCCATTGCCACATCACCCGGCAGGGTGTGCGCGATTCTATTAAAAGGGCAGAAATGCAACTTTTGACCTGCGAAAGCCGGCTGGGGCTGGCTAAACGCTTTCGGCGGCTGGAAAACGGGCTGGAGAATATATCTTCGCTGGCCAAGGAAATTGACGAATATGCGCGTCGATATGGTTTGCCGGCTGAAATTGCCCAAAAAGCGGGGGAGATTGTGCGCATTTCCTCAGGGCTTAATGATTGACAATCTGTTGGCGTAAGATTCACGATAGAGAACGGAGTTTATACCGTGGCATTTGAGGGACTTTCTGAAAAACTGGCAGCAACATTTAAACGCCTTCGCAACCGGGGTAAGCTCAGCGAGGCCGACGTAAAGGAGGCCATGCGCGAGGTGCGTATGGCACTTTTGGAGGCCGATGTCAACTACAAGGTAGCCAAGGATTTTACCGCTAAAGTGACAGAAGAAGCTATGGGCAGCCAGGTGATGGAAAGCTTGACCCCGGCCCAGCAGGTGATCAAAATTGTCAACGAACAGCTGACGGTGTTGATGGGCACCACAGGAGAGCGCATTCAGCTTTCCTCCAAAATTCCCACCATCATTTTACTTTGCGGCTTGCAAGGCTCCGGTAAGACAACACACGCCGGCAAGCTGGCCTACCACTTCAAAAGTCAGGGTAAGCGCCCTTTGCTGGTCGCCTGTGACATTTACCGTCCCGCTGCCATTGATCAATTGAAAGTGGTGGGGCAAAAAGCGAATGTGCCGGTGTTTGCCATGGGGCAAATTCCACCTCTCCACATTGCCACAGAAGCCATTAAGCATGCCAAAGACCACGGCAACGACATTGTCATTCTTGACACCGCCGGCCGTTTGCATATCGATGAATCGTTAATGGATGAGCTCCGGGAGCTCAAGGCCGGGGTGCAGCCTCACGAAATCCTTTTGGTCATCGATTCGATGACCGGCCAGGATGCCGTCAATGTGGCGGCCAGCTTTGATGAAACACTGGGCATCAGCGGCGTCATCTTAACCAAATTGGACGGTGATACCCGTGGCGGTGCGGCGCTCTCTGTTCGGGCTGTCACCGGTAAGCCAATTAAATTTGCGGGTACCGGCGAAAAGATTGACGAGCTGGAACCCTTTTTCCCCGATCGAATGGCCTCCCGTATTTTGGGCATGGGCGACGTGCTCACTTTTATTGAAAAGGTGCAGACAGAAGCGGATGAAGTCAAGGCCGAGCAGATGGCCAAGAAAATGCGGGACAGTACCTTTAATATGGAGGACCTGCTGGATCAGCTGCAACAGATTAAAAAGATGGGGTCTTTTGGCTCTATCATGTCCATGATACCTGGTCTGGCCGGCAAAATCAAAGACGAGGATGCCCAGGAGGGCGAAAGGCAAATGGCCCGCACCGAGGCTATCATTTACTCGATGACCCGCAAAGAACGGGAAAAACCGTCCATCATCAACCCCGCCCGCAAGCGGCGTATCGCCGCCGGCAGCGGCACCCGGGTGGAGGATGTCAACCGCATATTACGCCAGTTTGAGCAAATGAGCAAAATGATGAAGCAATATGCCAAGCCCGGCAAAAAGAAGCTGCCTTTTGGCCGATTTCCCATTTGAAGTTCATAACTGTTTCAGTTATAACGATATGCTAATGCACACTAACATTTATTTAGGAGGTGACACAGTTATGGCTGTTAAAATAAGACTTCGCCGCATGGGCGCTAAAAAAGCGCCGTTTTATCGCATTGTTGTCGCAGATTCCCGTTATCCCCGCGACGGCAGGTTTATTGAGGAAGTAGGGTATTATGACCCCACCAAAAACCCCTCGGTCATTAAAATTGACACAGAAAAAGTCAACAAATGGCTTAAAACAGGCGCTCAACCCACAGACACAGTAAAAGCGTTACTCAAATCCAATGGTGTAATCTAACGAACAGATGTAACTTTGCCGTTTTCCATCCCAAACGACTCGCGCTTATGCATCATGGAGTTTGACGGTTGAGTACAAGCGACAAGGAGGGCAAAAACATGGAAGAATTGATTATCGCTATCGCACAGGGCCTTGTTGACGACAAGCAAGCCGTCACTGTTACCGCCGACGAGCCGGGTGAGGATGGTATCATCGTTTATCATCTTCATGTGGCTGCCGATGACATGGGACGTGTAATCGGAAAACAGGGCAGAATCGCAAAGTCTATTCGCACCATCGTTCGGGCTGCGGCTAACCGCCAGGGTTCAAAAGTGGCTGTGGAAATTGACTAATTTGCGGACAGGTTTGTCCAAACGGCCGGCAAGCTGCGCAGCCTTCTTTTGACGGCTGCGCTTTGTCTGTCCCAGAATATTTTATCATCGTAGGCGGGAGGGGCAGTAAATTGCTCAAACCTTTTTTAGAATGCGGAAAAATTGTCGCGATGCACGGGCTGCAGGGCGAGGTAAAAGTACAGCCCTGGTGCGACAGCCCCGCTTTTTTACAGCAGTTTCAAACGCTTTATTTTGACAAGGGCAAAACGCCGGTGACAGTGTTGCAGGTGCGGGTGCAAAAGAGCATGGCCATTGTCAAGTTCAAAGGGTTTGACACGCTGGACGGGGCGCTTTGCCTGCGGGGTAAAGTTTTGTATATGAATCGGGCCGATGTCACATGGGAAGAGGGCCGATATTTTGTGCAGGATTTAATTGGTCTGCAGGTTTACGACGCCGACGACGGCAGACTGTATGGGGAACTGCGCGATGTAAGCGCCACCGGCGCCAACGATGTATACCACATTCGTTTTGCCGACGGCCGCGAACATTTCATTCCCGCCATTCCCCAAGTTGTCATCAAAGTAGATGTGGCAGGGCAGCGCATGGAGATTCGCCCGCTACCCGGGCTGTTTGAGGAGACCAGCGAGCATGAGAATTGACATTGTAACCCTGTTCCCAGAAATGTGTGAACGGGTCATGGATGAGAGCATTATCGGGCGCGCGCGAAGAAGCGGTGCCCTCCAAATATATTGCCACCAGCTGCGGGACTACAGCACCGATAAGCATCAGCGGGTAGACGACACCCCCTATGGCCCCGGACGGGGCATGCTTTTGATGGCAGAGCCCGTTGACGCCTGCTGCAAGGCCATTGCGGCCCGGGCGGGACAAAAACCTCATATTATCTATCTTTCCCCCAAGGGCAAAGTGCTGACTCAGCAACGGGCGTTGGCACTGTCCAACATGGAGCACATTTTGCTTTTGTGCGGCCATTACGAGGGTGTGGACCAACGGGTGCTGGACGAAATTGTCGATGAGGAGCTATCCATCGGGGACTATGTGCTCACTGGCGGCGAGTTGGCGGCATTGGTGGTGGCGGACGCGGTGGCGCGCCTTTGCCCCGGCGTCCTTACCCAGGATGAATGTTTTACCGAAGAAAGCCACTTTGACGGCTTGTTGGAATATCCCCACTACACGCGCCCGGCGGTGTGGCATGGCCGGGAGGTTCCAGAAGTGCTGCAAAGCGGACACCACGGCAAAATTGCCCAGTGGCGGAGAGAACAATCACTGCTTTTGACAGCGCAGACGCGGCCGGATTTATTGGAAAAGGCAGACCTTACCCCCAAGGACAAGCTGTTTTTGGCCCAGCAGCAGACAAAGGAGAAAGATGTATGACAGGTACATTGGTGAATGGCGCCGCCGTTGCAGTGGGTGGACTTATTGGGCTGACGCTGAAAAAAGGGCTGCCCAAGCAGGTTGAGCAAAGCCTGTTTCAAATGCTGGGGCTGTCGGTTGTTGTCATCGGCCTGGGCGGACTTTTGGAATCGATGGTCACGGTGGATGGGGCAACAGGGCGTATTGCGGTAGGGGGTAGTTTTCTATTGCTGTGCAGCCTGATTGTGGGTATCACCGTCGGCGAGCTTTTGCATCTGGATGAACGCCTGAACGGTTTTGGCGACTGGATTGAGCGTAAATTCAAGCTGACCGGTTTTTCCAAAGGGTTTATCGATGCTTCTATTATCTACTGCGTGGGCGCGTTGGCCATCATCGGTTCGCTGAATGACGGGCTGCGGGGAGACAGCAGCACATTGTTTGTCAAAAGCGCGCTGGACGGCGTAACTTCCATCATACTGGGTTCTACGCTCGGCATTGGCGTCGCCTTTTCCGCCGTAACAGTTGTCATTTATCAAGGCGCCATCACACTGCTTGCAGGTGTCATTTCCCCTTATGCTTCTGTGACGCTGTTGCACTCGTTTTATATGGTGGGTTATGCGATTGTGATCTGCATTGGCGTCAATTTATTTGGCGTCATCAAAATCAAAACCGCCAACCTTTTGCCGGCTCTGTTCATACCGGTGGTATACCATATTGTGGTTGACATCATAAGATAGTGCATATTACCAATGATGTTGAAACAATATAGATAATTTACACAAATACAGTCTGCTCGTCCGGTCATTATATGGAAGGTAAGCAGAATTTTTAAAAAGCAAGGCAGAAAGAGCCAAATTCAGTTGACCCCGTCCCTTGTAAATGTTTATAATACACATGACTAGCAGAAGCGCATAAAGCACAGCGTTTCGCATGCTTCATCCGGAATGCGAAGCAAAATCGTTGTCGCGGGATGTGGATCCGCCGACAATTGGTATATGCCAGAATAATGATTGGAGAGTTAGAGAATGTACGTAAAAGATGTTATGGTGCAAAACCATGTGGGCTTGCACGCACGCCCCGCCACTTTTTTTATTCAGAAAGCCAACGAGTATAAAGCTTCCATTTGGGTTGAAAAAGACGAGAGACGTGTAAACGCAAAAAGTCTGCTGGGTGTTTTGTCCCTTGGCATTGTGGGCGGCACCGCCATCCGTATTATTGCGGACGGGTCGGACGATCAGGAAGCGGTTGACTCGCTTGTCAGACTGATCGAGTCGGGATTTGCCGAATAATTTGTAACAATGAACCGTAAAAGGTGCGAAGCCAGACAGGCGGTCGCACCTTTTTGTATCGTACATATGTCAGTACAAAAGCCGGGGAAAGGGGGCACTTTGCATGGATATGGATAAAGTAGAGCGGCTGCGGCAAAAGGCGGCCACGCTTCCTATGGAGCCGGGCGTTTATATCATGAAGGATAAAGAGGGAAAAATCATCTATATCGGCAAAGCCAAACTTTTGCGCAACCGGGTAAGCAGTTATTTTCGCGCGGTGGACAAGCACTTGCTCAAAGTTTATCGGATGGTGCAAAATGCCGAGGATTTTGAGTATATTGTCACCGACAGCGAATTCGAGGCGCTGGTGCTGGAGTGTAGCATGATTAAACAGCACGCGCCCAAATACAATATCCTCCTTAAAGACGACAAAGGTTACCACTATGTAAAAATTTCGACCGGGCCTTTTGGCAAAATCACGGCGGAAAAGCAGCACCCGGCGGATGATCCCAGCCGGTATATCGGCCCCTTTACCTCCTCTTTTGTGGTGACACAAACGGTGGAGGAGACGAATAAAGTATTTGGGTTGCCCACCTGCAACCGCCGTTTCCCCGACGATTTTGGCAAAGGACGGCCGTGTCTGCAATATCATATCAAGCAGTGCATGGGTGTTTGTCGCGGCCAGATTTCTGCCGCTGTATACGGTGAAGTTTTGGATGAGGCAATCGAATTCATCAAAGGCGGAGGCAACGCTTCGGTGCAGTTGTTAACCCGGCGGATGGAGGAAGCAGCAGAGGATTTGGCCTTTGAACGGGCCGCCCGTTACCGGGACCGAATCAACGCCATCCAGCGCATTACCGCTCAGCAAAAAGTCATTTTTTTCCGACAGGTCAGCCTGGATGTGGTGGCGCTGGTGCAAGGCGCCGCCCAAGACAGCTGCGCCGCCGTGCTCCGCTTTCGCGAAGGGCGAATGACCGACAAAACCGATTTTCCCCTGGGGGACGTGGCCACGCCGGAAGAAGCCATGGGCGAATTTTTAATGAGCTATTATTGGACACAGCATGATATCCCCAAGCAAATCTATGTGGATGTTTTGCCGGAAGATATTGCACTGCTGGAGCGTTTTTTGCGGGAGAAAGCGGGATGCAAGACAAGTGTAACCAGGCCCCAAAAAGGGGATGGCCTGAAGCTTATTGAAATGGCCCGCAACAACGCCGCCCAAAAATTGGCGGTCAAAACAGTGCGCACCGGCAAAGAGGTCACGGCGCTGGACGAGCTGGGCCGACTGCTGGGCCTGGAAAAACCGCCCTGTTACATAGAAGCCTACGATATTTCCAATATTGGCAGCGATGTGGTGGTGGGGGGGATGGTGGCCTTTGAAAATGGCCGCCCCCTGAAAGCGGCCTATCGTAAATTTCACATCAAATCCCTTTCCGGCACGCCGGACGATTACGCTTCTATGGCCGAAATGTTGACCCGCCGCTTCGGGCGGTACGAGGAAGAAAAAGCAGAGGGTACAGGTTTTGGACGACTGCCCGACCTCATTTTGCTGGATGGCGGCAAAGGCCATGTGTCGGTGATCAAAGGCCTGTTGGAGAGTTTGGGGTATACGGTGCCCGTCTTCGGCATGGTGAAGGACGACAAGCACCGCACCCGGGCCATTTCTGCGGACGGTGGCGAAATCGCCATCAGCACGCTGCGCTCGGTGTTTACACTTGTATCCACTATCCAAGAGGAAGTCCATCGTTTTTCCATCACGTTTTCCCGCCAAAGCCACCAAAAAAGCCGTCTGGAGTTGTCGCTGGAAAAAGCGCCGGGCATCGGCCCCGCCCGGGCGAAAGCGCTTTTTGCGTATTTTAAAACCCGCAAAAAGATTGATGCCGCCACCGAGGCCGAATTGGCTGCCGTGCCGGGCATGAACAAACGGGCGGCCGCGGCGGCTTACCGCTTTTTGCACGGGGAAGAGCAGGCAAACGGGGGCTTTTGGGCCAATGGCCAGGCCGAAGGCGACAAGTAGAATTTACGAACCGTTCACAATGAGGAACCGTCCAAGTCTTGACAGCCGATTGTGGAATCAGCATAATGGTGGTATCAATAATAAGCAAAGCAAAGGAAGATAGCATTCATGAGAGTCATTACCGGAATTGCCCGGGGTCGCAAACTGGCGGCGCCGCCAGGGCTGGACACCCGCCCCACATCCGACATGGTGAAGGAGGGCATTTTCAGTTCCATCCAATTTGAGATAGAGGGCGCCATGGTGTTGGACTTGTTTGCCGGCAGCGGGCAAATGGGAATCGAGGCCTTAAGCCGGGGGGCGCGTTTTTGTGTCTTTGGGGACATATCGCGGCAGGCGCAGCAAGTGGTGCTGCAAAACCTGACGGCCACCGGGCTGCAAAAACAGGCCCGCGTGGTGGCAATGGATGCCTTCGATTTGCTGCGTACCACAACCGACCAATTTGACATTGCCTTTGTCGACCCCCCTTATGGACAGGGTGTTGTGTCCAAAATTCTGGTGGCCCTGGCTGGGCGGATGTCGTCTTCGGGCGTCATCGTTTGCGAAACGCAGAAAGGGGAAAACTTGCCTGAACAAGCCGGTGATTTTGCGCTTTACCGCCAGTACCGCTATGGCAAGACGATGGTTACAGTTTACCGTATCCCCCGTACAGAGGAGGAATGAATATGGAGAGAACTGCCATTTGCCCCGGGAGTTTTGACCCGGTAACCAACGGGCATTTGGATATTATTCGCCGGGCCAGCAATCTTTTTGACAAAGTGATTGTCGTTGTCGTAACCAACCCGGAAAAGCACCCCAGCTTTACTTGCGAAGAAAGAATGTCGCTTTTGCAGCAAGCCACCCGCTGCATCCAGAATGTAGAGGTCGATTCCTACGATGGGCTACTCATCGATTACGTGACATTGCGAAAAGGCGTTGCGATCGTCAAAGGCCTGCGGGCCGTGTCGGACTTTGAGTTTGAATTCCAAATGGCGCTGACCAATAAAATGTTGTTGCCCGAGGCGGAGACCATTTTTTTAACCACCAGCACGCAAAACATGTATCTTAGTTCCAGTTTGGTGAAGCAAGTGGCCCACTTTGGCGGTGACATTTCCCCCTTTGTGCCGGAATGTGTTTTGGAAGTCATCAAGCAAAGGCTAGTGAAAAGCAAATAGGCAAATGTGAAGAAAACACAAAAGGAGAGGTACATATGGGTATTGAAGAAATTTTAGATGTCATTGATGAGCTTTTGGATAAATCGTGGAATTTGCCGTTGACGGGCGGCCGTTGCGTGGTGGACGCGGAAAAGGTTCGGGATTTGATAGACGATGTGCGGCTGAATTTGCCCACCGAGATTAAACAGGCCCGCGCCATTGTTTCTGACCGCAACGAGATTATTGCCATTGCCAAGCGGGAATCGGAAACACTCATCCGCAAGGCGGAGGAACGCGCCCGGGTTATGGTGTCGCAGGAGGAAGTCGTGCGGGAGGCCCAGGCACGGGCCAAGGAAATTGTGGGACAGGCACAACGGCAGGCCCGCGAGATGCGGGCCGGCGCCCAAAAGTTTTCCGACGAACAGCTCCAGCAGACCGAAGCGGCGTTGCTGAAATCTCTGGAGGAAGTGAAAGGTACCCGGCAGGCGCTGCGTACGGCCATGCATAACCAGTCCGGTATCCGTGTCCAGCCCTGATTGGCCCCGATTTTAGTGCAAAAGAAGTAACAAAACGGCGGGAAATGAATGATCATTTCCTTGCCGTTTTATTTTTTATGCAAAAAATTCACAGAAAAATGATGATTTCTTCACCATTTTGCCACTGGATAGGGAAAATTTTTTTCAAATTTTGGATTTTACCTATTGCAATTTTGTTTGAGAGGGACTATAATTGGGGACAACCGGTGTAAAATGGAATCAATTGGGGTGAAATGGTGAAGAAATTTCCCCCTGTCCTCGAAGGAGGTGGGAAAACATGAAAAGCCAACATACTATTGACGATGCCGGGCGCCTGAGTTTTCCTGCCAAACTGCGGGAAGCGCTGGGAAAAAGTTTTCATATTATTCAAAGCAGTGAAGAATGCTTGCTTGTGCTCTCCGAAGCCGGATGGCAGGAAATTATTGATCGGATCAACAGCGAGAACACACCGGATGTGGCCAAAAAGCTGAAGCGTACCATAGACGCCACCTCCCAGGAAGTGGAACCGGACAGCCAAGGGCGTATTGTCATTAATCAGGATCTCAGACGTCATGCCGGGCTTATCGATGAAAGACAAGCGATGATTACCGGTTTGATGGAAAAAGATAAAGCGGAAATTTGGTCGGTCTCCCATTGGGAGAAGAAGACCCAAGAAATCAAAGAAGACGCCGAAGTGCAAGGCAAATTGGCCTCCTTTGGCATTTAGGAATGTATCATGGAATTTTCGCATGTCCCCGTTCTTCTGGATGAATGTCTGGAAGCATTGTCTATTTGGCCGGGCGGAATCTACCTGGATGGTACAGCCGGTGGCGCCGGGCATTCTGTAGCCATTGCCAAACGGCTGACGACAGGCCGCCTTATTGCAACCGACCGTGACCCGGATGCCGTGAAAACAGCAGCGGCACGGTTGGCTCCTTACAGCTGTGCCACAGTGCGGCAAGGCGAGTTTACAGACATCCCCAGATTGTTGGATGAAGTTGGCGTTGCTACGCTTTCAGGGGCACTTTTGGATATCGGTACTTCCAGCCATCAGTTGGACACACCCGAACGGGGTTTTTCCTACATGGCAGAAGATGCACCCCTGGATATGCGCATGAGTCAAGTCGGCCTTTCGGCCTATGATATTATTAACACGGCCTCAGCCGAGGAGATTACCCGTATTTTGCGGGAATACGGGGAAGAGCGATTTGCTTCCCGCATTGCCAGAACGATTGTGGCGGCGCGGGCGCAAAAGCCAATTGAACGCACAGGCGAGCTGGTGGAACTGGTTCGAAAGTCGGTGCCGCGGGGCGGCGCCGCTGGTGAAGGTCATCCGGCTAAACGCACCTATCAGGCGCTGCGAATTGCTGTCAATGATGAACTGATGCAACTCAGCCGAGGGCTGGAAGCCATCTTCGAGCGACTTGGCGTTGGCGCACGGTTTGCGGTCATCACATTCCATTCACTTGAGGACAGGATTGTAAAACAGCAATTTGCGGCCTGGTGCAAAGGGTGCACCTGTCCGCCCGATTTCCCGGTTTGCGTGTGCGGGAACACCCCAAAGGCCAAGGCAATTGCCAAAAAACCGATTCTTCCAACCGCAGAAGAACTGCAGACGAACAAGCGAAGCGCTTCTGCCAAGCTTAGGGTCATTGAAAAAATCACCTAGCATTTTATGTTTTTCATTTTATATTCCTCCTATTACTGTGGCAAAAGAGAGGGTAGAACTTCTATTTACGGTACAATTATCCCGCGGACTATGGGAAAATGGTGGCGAAAGAGAAGAGAGAACGAAAACCCGCCGGTGTATCCGGCAGCAAACGGATATACCGGCGGGGGGCCCTCGTGAGATGGGCGATGGGGCAAAAGAGAGGACAGAACTTTTGACAGCAATATATCGGCTTTCACAAAAGGCCGGTAGGTAGCAAAAGAGAGGACAGGACAAAATCGTTTTTCTGTAGCAAGGAAAAACGATGTGGCAAAAGAGAGGACAGAATTCGGCGGAGCAGCACAGGACGCACAATCACATTCGCCCCCGCCGAATTCACCCCCCTTGTTTTGCCATCGTGTAAAGGCGAGGGAGTGAAATTATGGCGGGCGTAAGCAGTGCATATGATCTTGCACGATTTGAGCCAAGACAACCAAAACAAAGGCCTGAATTACGAGTGGTGAAGAACACAAAGAAATTACCCAGCAAAAAATTGGCAGTCTTTAAAATGATAAGCTGTGTGCTTGTGTTTCTTTCGGTCGCCTGTCTGAGCATTTACAATCAAGTGGTTTTGTCGGAACTAGGGGACCAGATCAGTACTTATAACAGCCAGCTTATTGTGCTGCAAAGTGAGGAAGTCAGACTTCAATCTTTAATCGAAAGCCAAGGTTCATTGCGCAGTTTGGAACAATATGCCACCAGTGAGCTGGGGCTGGCCAAAATTGAAAAATACCAAGTCACATATATCGATATGCAAGCCAGTGACCAAATCATCCGCGACATCCCGGAGGAAAGCACCGGAATTGCCGATCGGCTTGGTGAGTTTAAAGACAGGGTATTGGAATACCTGAACCTGAACTAAAATAAGAATGTATTAGCTAAGGGTTAAGAAGTGCAACTGTCTTAGCTCTTAGTTTGTTTTTACCCCCCTTTGCAAAGGGCGGTATCGGTTTCCCCATCATCTCAATATACTTGGGTCGATAAAATTTCGCTGGCCCAAGCGGTGAAATGGAGCTTTTATTATGGCCAATCCTCCCGGAAATCGCATGCGTCTGAGAATGTTTGTGGTCGCGTCAATCTTATGTTTTGTCGGCTGCAGCATTTTAATTGTTCAGCTGTTTCGCATTCAGGTTATTGATCAACAATTTTACCAGCAGCGCGCTACAGCACAACATATGCGCGCCACCACCATTCCGGCACCCCGTGGTACCATTTACGACGCCAATGGAAAAATATTGGCCAAAAGCGGCGATGTATGGACGGTCTTCATCTCTCCGGCCGACATCGAAAATGAGGAACAGCTGAATCAGATTGCCGAAGGGCTGTCGGATATTTTAGAAGTGCCAAAAGAGAAAATTATTGAATTGGGGCAGAAAAAAGCAAGTTACTACCAAATTGTCAAATCTAAAATTGATAAGGAAACAGCCGATAAAGTAACCGCCTTTGCCAGCGACAAAAAGTTAATGGCCATCAATTTGGAACTGGACACAAAACGATATTATCCTTACGGAAATTTTGCGGCCAAGGTGCTGGGCTTTGTCAATTCAAATGGCGGCGCCTACGGGCTGGAAGCCTATTATGACAAGACGCTGAGCGGCACCCCGGGGCGGGTGGCCTCGCTGAAAAATGCCCGGGGTACCGACATGAGTATGCGCAAGCAGGAGATGTATGACCCTACGCCGGGCAATAGCTTGGTGCTGACCATTGACGAAGGCATCCAGCATTTTGTCGAGAAGCATTTAGCCACGGCGGTGGCGGAACATAATGTGAAGAACCGCGCGGTGGGCATCGTCATGGATGTCAATACCGGCGCCATTTTGGCGATGGCAGACAAACCGGATTTTGATCCCAATGATCCCACGGAACTTTTGGATCCTTTTGCCATTGCCCGGCTCAGCCAGTACACCGACCAGACATCGGAAGAATACAAGGCGGCGCGGCAAAACGAACAATTTACCCAGTGGATGAACAAAGCGATTACCGAGCCTTATGAACCGGGATCGGTTTTCAAGATTATTACGGCATCCGGTGCGGTGGAAGCCGGTACGGTCAATGTAAACAGCACATTTGACTGCCCGGGCTATATTGAGGTGAACGGGCGAAAAATTCACTGCTGGCGGGCGGCGGGTCACGGCCACCAAGACTTTGAAGCCGCCATGCGCAACTCCTGCAATCCGGCTTTTGTCAGAATTGGCATGAGCATGGGCGCCCATGCATTTTACAAGAACTTCGAAGGCTTTGGCCTGACAGAACCCACCGGCATAGACCTTCCCGGCGAGGCCACCAGCATCTACCACAGCGAGGATATTTTGGCTCAATGGGGTCTGGCGAGCAGTTCTTTTGGGCAAACTTTCAAAGTAACCCCTCTTCAAATGATCACAGCCGTTTCGGCGGCGGTGAACGGCGGGTATTTATATGAACCTTATCTGGTGCAGCAGGTACTGGATCCCAACGGCAATATCATCTCCACCACCAAACCGGTTCTCAAGCGGCAGGTGGTTTCGGAAGATACGTCAGAGCTGATTGCCTATCTGTGCGAAAAAGTCGTCACCGAAGGCTCAGGTAAAAACGCCTATATTCCTGGGTACCGCATTGGCGGCAAAACCGGTACATCGGAAAAAATTGGCCCCGGAGAAACAGGTAATATCCTGTCTTTTGTGGGCTTTGCTCCTGCGGACAATCCGCAAATCGCGGTGCTGGTGCTCTTGGATGAACCATCTGTCTCCAATGTATTTGGTTCTACCATCGCGGCACCGGTTGTGGGAGATATCATGGCCGATGTGCTGCCGTATATGGGCATCGAACCCAAATATTCCGAAAAAGAAATTGCTGAGATGGACATTACTACCCCCAATGTGGTGACGCTTACGGCCGAAGAAGCAGAAAACCAACTGTTGACACAAAGCGGCCTTAAGGCGCGGATTTTGGGCGAGGGCAGCAGTGTCATCGCACAAATTCCAATGAGCGGCCAGCCCATTCCTCGGGGCGGTACGGTCATCCTGTTTACCGATGCCGCCTCCACCGAGGGCAGCATGGTCACCGTGCCGGATGTCACCGGCATGAACGGCCAGCAAGCGAATACAGCTATTACCAATGCCGGGCTTAATATCCGCGTGGTGGGCATCAACATCAACCAGCCCAATATTGTCGCAGTCAAGCAAAGCCATGCTGCCGGCACCAAAGTATACCCAGGAACGGTAATCACCGTAAACTTTGTAGACCATTCTGTGGAGGATTAGCAATAAATTGGACTTAGATTCGCACTATTTGACGGGAGGGAAGCGCACAACATGATCTTGCAAAAACTGCTTTCCAACATCGAACACACACTTTTGGATGAAGCAATTTCTCAAATTGACATCACTGGTTTATCCTGCGACTCCCGCCATCTGCGGCATGGGGACTTATTTTTGTGTGTGAAAGGCCCTCGGTTCGACGGCCATGATCACGCCAAAGACGCCTTGGCAAAAGGCGCGGCCGCCATTGTGGTAGAGCGGGATTTAGGGCTGCCCCGGCAAATTCTGGCGGCCAATACCCGCCAGTGCTATGCGATTTGCTGCGCTAATTTTTTTGACAATCCCGCCCAAAAACTTCATTTTATCGGTATCACCGGCACCAATGGTAAAACGACTTGCAGCTATCTGATCAAACATGTTTTGGATCAGGCAGGCAAGAAAACCGGACTTATCGGTACCATTCAAAATATTATCGGCGACTTGGTCATTCCCGCCAAATATACCACTCCCGACCCTTTCCAATTGCATACCCTTTTGGCGCGCATGGTGGAAGCCGGGTGTGAATATGTGGTCATGGAAGTTTCTTCCCACGGGCTGGATCAACATCGCATTGACGGCTGTCACTTTAAAGTGGCTGTCTTTACCAACCTGACACAAGATCATCTGGATTATCACCAAACGATGGAAAGCTACTATTTGGCCAAGCGCAAGCTGTTCGATCTTTGCGAAACGGCCGTCATCAATGTGGATGACGAATATGGCCGCCGGCTGCTGCAAGAGGTTTCCTGCGCCAAACAAAGTTACTCCATTCAAGATGACTTGGCGGACTACACCGCCCACAACATTCAAATTTCCGCCCAGGGCAGCAGTTTCGCTTTTGTGGGCCGCAGTATGATTTCCCGTATGAAATTGCAAATGCCGGGGGCATTTTCGGTGGCTAACGCCATGGCATCCGCCGTATGCTGCCTGTCGCTGGGCATTGACCTGGATACCGTGACCGAGGGTCTCACCAGTTGCTCCGGTGTCACCGGCCGTACGGAGGTGCTGGGCACTTTTGGGGATGTCACCATTATGCGTGACTACGCCCACACGCCGGACGGCCTGGAAAAAGTGCTGACGGCCATTCGGGAATTTGCCAAAGGTCGAATTGTCACTCTGTTTGGATGTGCCGGCAATCGGGACCGCACCAAACGCCCCCATATGGCCAAGGCCGCCGCCGCACTCTCTGATTTTGTCATCCTCACTTCCGACAACCCCCGGGACGAGGACGCCCAACGCATCATTGACGACGCAATGCCCGGCCTTGTGGACAGCGGAAAGCCCTATATTGCCATTGTAGATCGCTTTGACGCCATCCAATGGGCACTAGCCCACAGTGAACCGGGGGATATTTTGCTGCTGGCGGGCAAAGGCCACGAAGACTACCAGGTGCTGGCAGGAGAAACTCGCTATTTTGATGAAAAAGTGATTGTGGAGCGGCTGTTGAAAGAAATGGGACACTAGGAAAGGACCAATACAATGAAACCATTGGCATTGACAAAACTGTCCGAAAAGCTGGGCTGCAAACTGGCTTTGGATGTAGCGATAACGGAAGTGTGCACCGACACGCGGGCAATTGCCCCCGGCTGCCTTTTTGTGGCACTGGCTGGCGAACGCTTTGACGGGCACGACTTTGCGATACAGGCGCTGGCGGCCGGCGCTGCCGCTGTCGTGGTCAGCAGAGATGTGGGCACGCCACCTGACCGCAGCATTTATGTCGCCAATACCCGCAGCGCCCTAATTGCACTGGGCGGCGTTTATCGGGATCAGTTTCAGGTGCGGATGGCGGGGATAACCGGCAGCGTCGGCAAGACGACCACCAAAGAGATGATGGCCGCCGTTTTCACAAGCCGGTACAACACTTTAAAAACCGAGGGCAACCTGAACAATGAAATCGGCACCCCAAAAACCCTTTTCCGATTGGATGACACCACAGAGGCTGCTGTGATCGAAATGGGTATGAGCGGTTTTGGTGAAATTGAAGAGCTGTCCCGCGCCGTAAAGCCCGATGTTGGGGTGGTTACCTGGGTCGGCGTTTCCCATATCGAGGCGCTGGGTTCCCGGGAAAACATCCTCAAGGCCAAATTGGAAATCACTGCCGGCATGCAAGACGGCGCCACATTATTGCTTTGCGGCGATAACGACCTTTTACAGGATGTTTGCGAGCCACGACTGCAAGTCATTCTATACGGCATCGATAATCCGAAGTGCCAAATATTGGCGCAAAAAATTGTTGAGAATTCGCCCCAAACCGACTTCGAAATCCTGTATAATGGGAAAGGTTATGCCGCCGCCATTCCGGCGGTAGGCAAGCACAATGTGCGGGACGCGCTGGCTGCCTTTGGCGCGGGTGTCACCCTTGGCATTGCACCGGAAGAGGCGGCGGCCGCCCTTGCGAACTATGCCCCTTCCGGCATGCGGCAAAAAATTGTGAAATATCACGGCGTGACAGTGGTGGAAGACTGCTATAATGCCAGCCCCGACTCCATGCGGGCTGCCATTGGTACCCTGGCCTCCATGCAATGCGTCGGCAGACGAATTGCGGTATTGGGGGATATGCTGGAGCTGGGCTCCATTTCCGCGGCGGCGCATTTGGACATTGGCAGCTTTGCGGCGGAACAGGGAATAGACGCTCTATATGCCTTTGGCGAAGGTGCAACGGGTTACGTTACAGGCGCCAAAGCCAAAGGGCTGGCCGCGCTTCATTTTGGCAGCAAAACAGAATTGGGCGATTTTCTCGCCCAAACCGCCCGGCCCGGCGACATTATCTGGTTTAAGGCCAGCCGGGGCATTCAACTGGAAGAAACAATCCAGCGGTATTATTCCTGCTCCCATGGAGCGGGACAAGAGGTGTAAACAATGCAGGCAGCATGGGCAATAACCACGCTAATCGTCAGCTTTGGGCTAACCGCCATATTGGGAATATGGTTTATTCCGTTTTTGCGGCGGCTTAAATATGGCCAGACGATATTAGATATCGGCCCTTCCTGGCACAAAACCAAGCAGGGCACCCCCACCATGGGCGGCATTTTATTTATCATCGGCATTTCAGCTGGCATTGCCGTCGGCTTTGGCTTTGTGGCGGCAAAGGGCGGTGTGGCCGGTCTGCCGGATGGTGGCCCAATGGCTTATCGAATGTTTTTGGGGCTGGTGATGGCGCTTGCCTTTGGTTTTGTCGGTTTTGTAGACGACTATATCAAAGTGGTCAGGAAGCAGAACCTGGGCTTGACTGCTGCGCAAAAGCTGGTGATGCAGCTTCTCATCGGCGCCGTCTACCTGGCGGGGATGTACATAGGAGGCGGCAGCTCCACAATTGTCATTTTGCCCTTTTTAGGACAATATGATCTGGGCTTTTTCTATTATCCGTTGGCACTTATGCTCATTGGCGGCATGGTCAACGCAGTCAACTTTACCGACGGCATCGACGGCCTGGCCTCTTCGGTCACATTGGTGGTCGGCATTGCTTTTTTAGCGATCAGTACTTTGCTTAATCAAGTTTGCAGCTCGGTTATGTCGGTGGCGCTGATCGGCGGATGTCTGGGCTTTTTGATTTGGAACTTTAACCCCGCTAAAGTGTTTATGGGGGATACCGGCTCGCTGTTTTTAGGCGGCCTTGTGGTTGCCTTGGGGTTTGGGTGCGGGCTACCCGCTTTTCTCATTCCCATTGGCATTGTTTATATTTGCGAACTTGCTTCGGTGGTGTTGCAGGTTATCTCTTTCAAAACCACTGGCAAGCGCATTTTTAAGATGAGTCCCATCCACCACCATTACGAAATGTCCGGCTACAATGAAAAACAGATCGTCTTGCTCTTCAGTTTTGTGGCCGCGTTGTTTGGCGGCCTGGCTGTGTGGGCAGTATTTATATTATAGCGTCTTCAGCGTACACCCCATTTTGGTTACGAGGTGAGCTTATGAAAAAAAATAATCAGCCTCCAAAAGGACGCAAGCCTCAGAACCAGGCGGCAAACCCCTTTGTCGCAAAAGGCGGCATTGACCTGACTTTTTTGGTATTGGTATTGCTTTTGTTGGCTTTCGGGCTTGTGATGATGTTCTCGGCCAGCCATGCTTATGCCTTTTACTATGAAAACAATAGTTATTATTACATCGGCAGGCAGCTGGTATTTGCCGTCATGGGCCTTGCCGCCATGTTTGCCCTCAGCTTTTTTGACTACCATTGGTTTCACAAATTGGCATGGCCGGTGATGGGCGTTTGCATTGTCCTGCTGATTGTGGTTTTGTTTATGCCCGCCCGCAATTACGTCCACCGTTGGATTGATTTAGGCTTTACCACTTTCCAACCTTCGGAAATTGCCAAATTCGGCGTGGTGCTCTTATTTGCCCACATTGTTTCTATCAACTATAGCAAGATGAAAGATCCTAAATATGGGATTCTACCTTTTGCTATTGTGTTAGCGGTCATTTCTGGCCTTCTTTTGTTGGAGCCGCACCTGTCCGCGACCGTGCTGGTTTGCACTATTGGACTGATCATCATGTTCGTGGGCGGTACTGATCTTAAATGGTTCGGTATTGCCGGGGCCGCGCTTACCGCCGGTGTTGTGGGGGCGGCGCTGATTCCCGGTGTGGTCAGTTACGCCACAAGCCGTGTGGCGTATTGGATCGACCCGTTTTCCGACGCCACCGGCAAGGGTTTCCAGACCCTACAGTCGTTGTATGCCATTGGTTCGGGCGGCCTGTTGGGTGTGGGCATCGGCAATTCGCTGCAAAAATATCTCTATATCCCCGAACCGCAAAATGACTTTGTATTTTCCATTGTCTGTGAGGAATTGGGCTTTGTGGGTGCCGTGCTGATCATCATCCTGTTTGCGCTGCTCATTTGGCGTGGTTTTGTTGTGGCCGCCAAATCCCGGGATCGTTTTGGCGCCATATTGGCGGTGGGCCTTGTGGCCCAGGTGGGGTTGCAGGCCATTCTTAATATCGCGGTTGTCACCAATACCGTACCCAATACAGGCATCAGTTTGCCGTTCTTTTCCTCCGGCGGCACATCACTGTTCATGCTGCTGGCCCAAATGGGCGTTGTGCTGTCTATTTCGCGGCAAGCGGTACTGGAAAAAGAGTAGGGGGCAGGCATATGAAAATTTTATTTGCTTGCGGTGGTACGGCGGGGCACATCAACCCCGCGCTGGCTGTCGCGGCCTACATAAAAGGCAGGCACCCGCAGGCGGATATTCGCATTGCGGGTAATCCCAAGGGCATGGAGGCGCGGTTGGTACCCCAGGCAGGCTTTCCTTTTTTGCCCATTGAGATTATGGGATTCCAACGGCAGCTGAACTGGTTCAATATTAAATACAATTTTCGGTCCATTGGCTGTTTTATGTTGTCGGGCAGCCGTTCCCGCACGCTCATCCGGAATTTCGACCCAGATGTCATTGTGGGCACAGGCGGCTATGTCAGCGGCCCGATTTTGTACCAGGGTGCCAAGATGGGCTACAAAACGGTGGCACACGAGCAAAACGCCTTTCCTGGTGTCACCACCAAAATGTTGGCCAAGCATGTAGACAGCATGTTGTTGGCGGTGGAAGAAGCCAAACGCCATCTGGCCCCCCGGAACGATTATGTCATTACAGGCAACCCCATTCGCGGCGAAATTGTTTTTGCCAACCGGGAAGAGGCCCGCAAAGCGCTGGGGGTAGGGAAAGAACAAATTTGCATCCTTTCCTTTGGCGGCAGCCTGGGCGCACGGTGCATTAACGAAGCGGTGTCCGGCCTGATTGCCGCCGATTACCGCGACCCGCACATCCATCATATTCACGCCACCGGCCGTTATGGCGTGGAGCTTTTTCCCCGCCTTCTTCAGCAAGAGGGAGTCAACTATGAGGGCAACCCCCGTCTTGACATTCGGGAGTATATTGACAATATGCCCCTTTGTCTGGCCGCTGCCGATCTGGTCATCTGCCGCGCAGGCGCCATCACTCTCAGCGAATTGGAGGCGGCAGGAAGAGCTTCCATTTTAATTCCTTCCCCCAATGTGGCGGAAAACCACCAATACCACAACGCCATGGTGCTGGCAGATAAACAGGCAGCCGTGGTCATCGAAGAGAAAAACTTGACGCCAAAGCTGTTGGCGCAGACGGTTGCCGAATTGACCCAGAACTCTAATCGACTTGCCGAGCTGGGGCAAAATGCCCGTTCCATCGCCATCATTGACGCCAACGACAGGATTTATGAGGAGATTATGCGGGTTTACCACGGTGATCGTCCTGCCCGTTAATTTGCGCTTCTATTGCTTTTGGGAGGCAAAAAATCCTCAGATTATGCCCATTTGGCACCCCAAATAATATGACAGCATAATATGCTTTGCAGGGATTTCTGCGGCAACACAAACACTTGGTAGATCATTTACCCCTGTTTTGTGCGTTTCCGCCGGATTCTCCATAAGAATTGCTGGTTCCTTTTTTGTACCCAGCAATTCTTCATCGTCTGGAAAGGATGCAAAGCGTATGGATCAATATGTTGTCGAAGGTGGAAAACGGCTGGAGGGAAAAATCAATATTCACGGCGCTAAAAACGCGGTGCTGCCCATTTTGGCGGCCTCCTTGTTAAGTGAAGAAAGCGTCATACATAATTGCCCCATGCTGACGGATGTCAATGCTGCCATGAATATTTTGGAGTATTTGGGTTGCAGCACACACCAGGAAGAAAGTACCATTGTGGTGACAAGCCATCCCCACGGCGACTATAAAATTCCCGATACGCTGATGAGCGAGATGCGGTCTTCCATTGTGTTTCTGGGTGCCGTCGTATCCCGTTATGGTAAAGCGGTTGTGTCTATGCCGGGTGGCTGTGAATTGGGCCCACGGCCCATTGACATGCACCTGTCGTCGCTGCGTAAATTGGGTGTGGAAATTAACGAAAATCACGGCTATTTGGACTGCAGCGCGAAAAACGGCCTTCACGGCGCGTCGATTCATTTGCCTTTTCCCAGTGTGGGGGCTACGGAAAATATTATGCTGACGGCGGTGCTGGCCAAAGGGGAAACGATCATCTATAATGCGGCCCGCGAACCGGAGATTGTGGATTTGGCCGCATTTTTGCAAAGCTGCGGGGCCAAAATTCATTTTGGCAAAGATGGTACGGTCTTTATCAAAGGGGTAAAACGCCTTCATGGCTGCGAGCATGACGTTATTCCGGACCGTATTGCCGGCGCCACTTATCTATGTGCGGCTGCGGCCGCAGGCGGCGACATCATCATCCAAAATGTATGCCCCGACCATATGGCCGCCGTCATCCCTGTGTTCGAAGAGGTGGGCTGTTCCATGGATATCGCGCATGACGCGATCCATTTACAAAGCAAGGGTCGCTTGCATCCCATCAAAATGGTACGCACGATGCCATATCCCGGCTTTTCGACCGACGCGCAGTCGCCTGTGATGTCTATGGCAGCTATTGCCGACGGCACATCTGTGTTTGTGGAAAATATTTTTGAAAGCCGATACAAACATGTGGGCGAGTTGGCACGTATGGGGGCTGACATTAAAGTGGAGGGACGTGTGGCTGTGGTGGAAGGCGTGGAAAAGCTTCACAGCGCGCAGGTACGCTGCACCGACTTGCGGGGGGGCGCCGCGCTGGTTGTGGCCGCATTGGCGGCCGAAGGTACAAGTGAAATTAACGAGATCAAGCATATATTGCGGGGATATGAAGACTTTGCCGAGAATTTATCGTCTCTCGGTGCAGGCATCCGTTTGAGGAGTGCGGATAGCTGATAGGACAGAATGAAATGATAGGGGAAGAGAAAATGGAGAGAATGTCCCATTTTTACGGTATTGATGATCATGGCGGCCAACAGGAGGCCGGCGGGACGGCACCGCGGCAGCGACGTGCTGCCCGGGCGCCGCAGGCAGCGCCCAAACGGCGCAGGCGGCGGGGCAGAAATACAATTGCCTACGCGTTATTGGTGTTAATCACACTGGTGGGCGCTTTGGTTTTGTGCCTCACCGTCTTTTTTAAGGTTAATGAAATTACCATCAGCGGCACCAACCGCTATGCCCGGGACGAACTGATTCAATCGGCAGGCATTGCCGTGGGGGACAACCTGCTGCGAATGGATGCCAACAGGATTGAAGAGGTGCTTGTAGCCAATTACCCTTACATCGAAAGTGTGACGGTTAAAAAGGCGTTTCCGCCTGCTGTCCAAATTAATATTTCAGAAGCGGTTCCCATGGCGAACATTGTCAACGCGGACCAATATGTTTTGATTAGCACCCAGGGGCGTATTTTAGAGACAGGCCTTTTGGCTCCTATTCCCGACGTACCCGTGGTCAACGGTGTGGGCACCATTGCAGGCAAGGGCGGCGAGAAAATGGACGAAGCGCTGTGGGAAAACGTGCAAATGCTTCAGTATGTTTCCAAAGCCCTGGAGACAATCGGATTTTCCGGTGTAGACAACATTGATTTATCGGACAGGCTGGATATTGTATTTACTTATGAGAACCGAATTCAAATTCATCTTGGCAGCGAAGGGGAGATGGAGAAAAAGCTCGCATTTGCCAAACGTGTTATCGAGGAGGAGCTGGAGCCAACTTTTGAAGGGGTGCTGGATGCTTCCAACCCTGGCCAGCTGCGGGCCCGTCCGTCCAGCGTTTTGCAAACGCCTGGAGAAAGCGAAGAAGCGGCTGCCGAAGATGGTGCCCAAAGCGACAGTACCCAGGAAGCAAATTAGGTTTTCTTTAGACGTTATCCAAGATATTGAGTCAAAGCCGGCGCTTGCACAAAAAACGACACAATTTGTAGTACAATATTGGAAAAAAGTAGGTGTTCAGTATTGATTTCACATACGGAATCTGTTACATTTAATATAATTAGTTTCATTATGCGCTGCAGCGTGTCATGGCAGCTGAATTTACAGGGGGAACATACGGATGATCATGAATATCGATCTGGATTCTGATTTTGAAAAAATAGTATCGATTAAGGTGGTCGGCGTTGGCGGCGGTGGCGGAAATGCGGTTAACCGTATGATTGCGTCCGGCATGTCCAGCGTTGATTTTGTATCGATTAATACAGATATGCAAGCTTTACGTTTTTCACAGGCTACTTATAAGCTACATATTGGGGACAAGCTTACCCGCGGCAAGGGCGCGGGCGGCGACCCGGTAAAAGGGCAAAAGGCCGCAGCGGAAAACCGCGAGGAAATTGCCGCGGCATTGAAAGGCACCGATATGGTGTTTATCGCCGCCGGTATGGGTGGGGGAACAGGCACGGGGGCCGCGCCGGTCATCGCACAGATTGCCCATGAGCTGGGTATTTTGACGGTTGGCGTTGTGACCAAGCCCTTTGAATTTGAAGGTGTCCGGCGTATGGAGCAAGCGGAAACCGGTATCCAATTGCTGCGGGAACACGTCGATGCGCTTCTGGTGATTCCCAATGACCGGTTGGAGCTGGTTTCGGAAGAAAAGATCACGCTGTTTAATGCTTTTGCCGCCGCCGACGACGTATTGCGGCAAGCAGTACAAAGTATATCCGACCTCATTAATATTCCGGGTGTGGTCAACCTCGACTTTGCCGATGTGACCGCCGTGATGAAGAGTGCGGGTTACGCCCACATGGGCGTGGGCAAAGCCCAGGGCAAGGACAAGGCGGAACGGTCGGCCGACATGGCGATCCAGTCGCCGCTTTTGGAGACTTCCATCAACGGTGCCAAGGGCGTTATCGTCAACTTTATCACTTCCCCCAATGTCGACCTGGCCGATATCAACATTGCATCCAAGATGATCCACGATTCTGCCCATCCCAATGTCAATCTTATTTGGGGTGTGGCCTTTGATAACAGGCTGGAAGACGAGATTCAAATTACGGTGATTGCCACCGACTTTGCCACCAATGAGGCCGGCAGTGCCCCCCACTATGCAGGCGCCGGGGCGCAGCCTCAGCCGGGACACGCGGGGCAGCCTCATACCCCGTATTCTTCCTATCACCAGTCGGATGCCGCCTATGGAGAGGTCAGCGAAGACGACGGTTTTGATGACATTATTAAGTTGTTTGAAAATTAATACAAACAAAAGTTTTTTTCGGACGGGGGCAGGTATTTACCTGCCCTTTGTATTGTGGAAGACAGGGTAGAAGAAAGGACGTCTTGTAATGGACAGCAGTTATCAGAATCGGGAATTGAGCTGGCTTAAATTTAATGAACGGGTGCTGGAAGAGTCCCGAGATCCCAGCATTCCGCTGATGGAACGGCTGCGGTTTGCCGGCATTTATACCAGCAATCTGGACGAGTTTTACATGATTCGGGTGGGCAGCCTTTGCGAACGCAGCACGGTGGGCGGCGAGGATGTAGACAACAAATCGGGTCTTACGGTGAAAGAACAGTTGGACGGCATATTTGCCGAGACACGCCGTCTGGAGCTTTGCCGCACGGAAAGCTACAAGTCGATCGCGGCCGCGCTTTTGCAGGTGGGCATCGAGCAAGTGGATATCAATCATTTAAGCGATGAAGACGACCGATATTTGCGCAGCTATTTTGAAAACGAATTGCGCCCTGTCATTTCCCCTCAAATTATTGATAAGCACCATCCGTTTCCTTTTTTGCATAATCTAGAGTGTTATATTTGCGTTCAACTGAGCACCAAGGGCAGCTTTGTCAAATTGGGCATGATTCCGCCGGTACCGCAAATCAGCCGGATTATTCGGTTGGGTGGGCCGGGCATTCGCTTTGCTTTGGCCGAGGATGTTATTTACCACTATTGCGACTTGGTGTTCGGGCGTTATAAGCCGATCAAGAAAATGATGTTCCGCGTTACCCGCAATGCCGATTTGGCGGTGGATGAAGCACTGTTTGATTACGACATTGATTATCGTGACGCGATGGAGCAATTGCTTAAAAATCGCAAAAAAATGATGCCTGTGCGGTTGGAGGTTCGTTTCGGACAAAAAGGGGAGATGCTCAAGCATCTGCGGGAGAAATTGAGCATTGCGCCAAATCAACTTTTCTTCGCGGATGTCCCGTTTGATATTGGCTTTCTGCCGCAACTGGAGGAACTTGTGGGGCATAGCCGTAACCGCTCGCTGTTTTACCCCAAGCTTACGCCCCAACCCTCCCCAATGGTGAAGGAAAACGAATCCATGATCACCCAGATTCAAAAGCAGGATATTCTGCTCTCCTTTCCCTACGAATCCACAAGACCGCTGATTCAACTTTTGCAGGAAGCAGGAGAGGATCGGGATGTCATCTCTATTAAAATTTGTCTTTATCGGGTGGCGAAGGAATCCCAGGTTGTAGAGGCACTGATCAAGGCGGCGGAAAAGGGTAAAGATGTGCACGCGGTCATTGAGCTGCGGGCCCGTTTTGACGAAGCGAGCAATATTCACTACTCCCGGCGGATGGAGGAAGCAGGCATCACCATCACCTATGGCATGGATGATTATAAAGTGCACTGCAAATTGCTGCTGATTACCCGCAAAACGGGCGGGGGTATTCAATATATTACTCAGCTTAGCACGGGTAACTACAACGAGATTACCGCGCGGCTGTATACCGACCTTTCGCTCATGACTGTTAATGTGGATATTGGCCTGGATGCCGTCAGCCTTTTTGACAGTTTGGCATTGGGGGAATTTACCGAACGCACCTCCCAACTGCTTGTGGCCCCGCTGGCGTTCAAGGACCGGATTTTGGCCCTGATCGACGGGGAAATGGTCCAAACACAAAAGGGCGGTCAGGGAGCCATCTTACTCAAACTAAACTCCCTGACCGATATTGATATTTTAGATAAACTGGTGGAGGCATCCCAGTGTGGCGTTAAAATCAGAATGATTGTGCGGGGCATCTGCTGCCTGACGCCAGGTATTCCCGGCGTTACAGAAAATGTGTCAATCATCAGCATTGTGGGCCGCTTTTTGGAGCATTCCCGCGTTTTCGTTTTCGGCACGGGCGAACGGCGGAAAATGTATTTATCCTCGGCCGATTTAATGACCCGCAATACCCAACGCCGTGTGGAGGCCGCCGTGCCTGTTCTGGACATAAAGTTGCAGGATCGTATTATGGATATGCTGGAGCTTCTGTTACAGGACAATGTGAAAGCCCGGGTGATGCAGCAAGATGGCGGCTATATTCGTCAAACACCATCTGCTGCAGACGGACGGAGCATTGACAGCCAGATTATGCTTTACAAGGCTGCCTATGCGACGGCAGAAGCATCATTGACACAAGCACCGGCCAAGGCGGAAACTGCCAAATCACCCAAGAAAAGCTTTATGGATCGAATCACAAATATTTTCAAACATTTCGGCGAATAATAGGAAAAATGCCAAAAGAGGTCGCAAACGGGAAAATTGGCACCTATTTGCTTGTTTATCCGGTTGGATTTGTCTATAATGAGGACACAATTATGCGATAACCGGCAGAGCAATTGCGCTTTGTGATCGCAGAGGTGGGGGGTATCCCGTTTGTGTAAACATATCGTTACACTGTGCCTGAATCCATCCATTGATACGACTTTATGGATTCCGGAGTTTGCCTTGGGCGAAGAGATGGTTGTACAGACCGAACGCAAGGATCCCAGCGGCAAAGCGGTCAATGTGTCCCGTGTTTTGGGGCATTATGAGGTGGAAAACACAGCAGTGCTTCTGGCAGGGCGGGATAATTTGGCGCTTTTGCGCCGGCTTTTGGAAGACGAAAATTTTAACTACCGCATCATCGAGGTGGACGGTTCCACCCGCGAAAACATTTCCATTGCCAATAACCAGTCCAATTTGGCCCGCTTTATCCGCAAAAGCTTTGTGGTAGATTATGATACCATTGGGCGTATCAAAGATACGCTGACGGAGGTTGTGAAGCCGGATACTCTTGTGGTCATCTCGGGCCGGCTGCCCGATGGTATCAGTAATAAACTGTTGGGCGAAATCTGTGACCATCTGCGAAACCTTGGCGCAGCCATTTCGTTTGACAGCGTTTCGGTTACCGCAACAGATATTATTACCCAAAAACCATGGGTGATCAAACCAAACCTCAGTGAACTGGAAAAAATGGTGGGCCAAGAACTCACTACTCCTGCCGAGATTATAGCGGCCTGTAAGCCCTTTGTAGAAGCGGGTGTGCACCACTGCCTGGTTAGCATGGGCGGAGACGGGGCACTTTACACGGGGGTACAGGGCAACTGGCTGGCCACTGTGCCGGAGGTCGATGTTAAATCGACGGTGGGCGCGGGCGACAGTTTGCTGGCCGGCTTTATCATTGGTGTGCGTTCGGGGCATTCTATTTCCAAATGCTTGGCCGCGGCGGTGGCATTTGGCACAGCGGCCTGTATGCTGGAAGGCACCCAGCCGCCTCATAAACTAACGTTTGCCAACATTTTGACACAGGTTTCCATTCAGCCGCTGCCTTGATCATTAATTCAACTGGACGATATCAAATGCAAGGCAGGCAATGCATATGGCCCAGCACAGCGCGGGTATGAGCAGCATGCCGGCCCGGGTATCCAGCTGCCAAAAGGAGAACATATTGGCTAAAACGGCGCCGGCCAGCAGCACCGCCAACCAAAAGCATAACGTGAAATTACCATAGCGAAAAAACAGAGGAGCCCAAACGGCCAGCAACAGGATTTGCACCAGCTGGGCGATATAAATGTACCAGCGTTTTGGTTTGGGCATATTCATGGTCGCCATGTAACAGGCTGTGCCCATAAACAAAGCCAACACTGTCCATGCAAAAGAAAACATTTCCGCTGCAGGCGCCCAAGGGGGAAGCAGCAAACGATGATATGCGTCGGCGATCGGCCCGCTGGCCATTGCGCTGAGGATCGATACGACGGTTGTCAGCAAGATATTGGTAACCAGTTGTCTGAGTTTAATGACGCCGGACATAGCGTGCCTCCTTATTGTGGTTGCAGTTACACAGTGTCATTTTTAAGGCATACATTCAATGATATGCGTCCCGGGTTCTTAAATATACGAAACCCGGGGCGTTTGATATAGGGGGTTTTCTTGATGAAACAGGTTATATTGGACGGCTATCTGGTCAACCCGGGGGACGTGACCTGGGCGGGGCTGGAACAGTTTGGGCCGCTTACCGTGTATGACACTACACCCAAAGAGCTGGTCATCGAGCGCATTGGCGACGCGGAACATATTTATGCAAATCGTACTGTCATTGACGCCGAGGTCATTCACCAGTGCCCCCGGCTGCGCTATATCGGCCTTTTTTCGACCGGCTATAATCTCATTGACATCGCGGCCACCCGCGAGGCTGGCATCACCGTTTGCAATGTTCCGTCATATAGCACCCATGCGGTGGCCCAGACGACAGTGGCGCTTTTATTGCAAATCGTAAATGGCATCTCCCAATATAACGACTACGTCAAATCGGGCCGTTGGATTCATGTGGTGGATAAAGCTCAGCAGGGCATACCGCTTATCGAGCTTCGGGATAAAACCATCGGGATTGTGGGTATGGGGGAAATCGGCAACCTTGTGGGAGACATCTGCGCCGCCATGGGCATGCAGGTGCTGGCCTATCGCCGCCATCCCCAAATAGGAGGGAAATATCCCTTTGTGCCGCTGGATGAGCTGTTGGCGGCCTCGGATGTGGTGAGCCTCCATTGCCCGTTGACCGACAGTACCCGCGGTATGGTAAATCGAGAATTCATTGCTAAAATGAAAAATGGCGCTATCCTTCTAAACACGGCGCGCGGCCCTGTGCTGGATGAACAGGCCGTGTCCGACGCGCTGGATAGTGGCAAGCTGTTTTTTGCAGGGGTGGATGTGCTGTCTGCTGAACCACCCAAGGCAGATAATCCCCTTGTGCGCAATTCCCGGTGTATCATTACCCCCCACATTGCCTGGGCGCCCAAAGATACACGGATTCGCCTTTTGGAAGTGGTGGTGTCCAATGTGCAAAACTATTTGGCGGGCCATCCTGCCAATGTGGTGAACGGCCTGTAAATGCAACAAACAACTCCAAAAAACAAAAACATGGCAGGGTAGTCTGTGACCGCCCCTGCCATGTTTTTGTTTAATTTCATTATATGGATGTAGAAAATGCTTATTATCTTCATATAAGGTCAAATTGCAAAGCAAATTTCATCCAGTCAGGTGGATTGTTTGAACTGTGCATATATTCACGAATATATTCGTCAAGCTTCTTATGTTCTTTATCGTTTACAATTCCAAAATAAAAGCCTTTTAATGATGGATTCTTCAACACAGGTATAAATCTGTCTGACGGTATTGTCTTAGAACTCCATCCATAAAAAAGTTCTAAATTTGGTACAGTTTCAAGTGGAGTAAAATCGTCTAACCCCTTCATATCGTCAAGCATTATTTTATGAAGGCTCAAAGCATTTGAGAGCTGAGGGAACTTTTTAACATTTGGTAATTGATGAAGATATATAAACTTTAAATTTGGCAATCGAGATATTACTTCTAAATTATCCAGATTGCTCACTCTCCAAAATTCAAGGGTTTCAATCTTCGGATTACCAAATAGAGCAGAAAAATCTTTACTTGCTCCATATCGGATTGATAATTCAGTTAATGCCTCCATTTGGTTTATAAATGAATAGTCATCAATTGTAATACCACGAAGTATCAACAATTTTATGGTATTAAAGTTTTTGAGTTTATCAATATTCTTTTTCCATCCACTGATGGATAGTGCTTCAAGTTTCGTAAATCGTAATAAGTACTCAATATCAAATTTTGCGCTGTTGTTGCTAATCGATAGTATAATAGTTTGAATATATGCGTTGAGATACTCTAAAAAGGAATAATCCTTGACTTTTTCATTAGTAAAAGAAAACCAAATTAGTTGTTCTAATGTCATTAGGCTATCAGCATTTTTAATATCAGTTCTATTAGCAGAGTAATCAGTTATTGATAGTCTTTTTACATTTGAAAGTTTTTTTAAGATATTTAAGTCACAAATTTCGTTTTCATCAGTAAAAGCAATTCTTAATGTTATATTGTCTCTTATGGAAAAGACTTCATCATTAAGCCAAGTAGCTTCTTCTAATGTAATGGGGCTAAATAATTGTATCAAACGTACTTCATTATTTTGTACAATCTCTTTAATATCAGATATACTAAGTGGTTTAGTTTCTCTGTACGTTTTTGTTTCAATATTGGCGCAAGAGCCTGAAAAGCTTAACAACAATTGTCATATCCTTTCCTTATGAGATTATATAAATTTTCTGCATCTATTCATGTGCTGGTTATATTCTGTTTGACTTGAAAATATATGATTTGGAGCAAAAACTGCGTAGTAAGTTTAGAAAGTGAGCACCCACTTTCCCAAATATAAAAACCTGCAAGGTCTTGCGGCCCTGCAGGTTTTCACACCACAAGAAACAATTGTAAGGATGACCTATGGCCGATCGCAGGTGGATATTATTTGCCCCTGCGGTTTTCGTGAAACAACGGTACCAAGCGCTTTCTCTTTTTTTCGATTTTGCGGTTTGGATTACCAGCCGTGGCCGCCGCCACCGCCGCCCCCGCCGCCGCCACCGCCACCGGAGAAGCTGCCACCGCCGCCGGAAAAGCCGCCGGACCAACCACCGCCGCCGCTGCCCGAAGACGGGGGCGGCCGCATGGCTGCCGTGGAAATGGAGGAAGTGGAACGTGTGAGTTGGCTGGTCAACCGGGTGGGCGAGAACATATAGCCGGGTGTTCCAAAGTTGCCGCCTACATACCACTGGGGCGGGGTGAGATTATAGCCCTCAAATTTTTCCGCCCACTGCTTCGTTGCATCCAAAACCAATGCATAGGGGAGAATATCGTAAAAATAGGCCGGGTTCTGCGCTATCAGCGTCTCAATGCGGTCTTTCTCGGCATCCTTTAAAAATTGTCGGAAACCGACAATACGCTCTAAAATCCGTTGGCCGTAACTGGAACGGCGGGAAATATAGGCAGAGATGAAGGAAACTACATATACCGCTAGGCAAAATACAATTACGGCAACAGGTTGTACTGCATCCTGGGCAAAGGCGGCCACCAAAGTGGTAAGGGCCAAACCAATCAGCGAGATGACAATTGTCAGTATCGAAAGGATGATATTGACCGCCGCACTGCGTTTGTGCCATCCGGATTGCAGGCGGGTCAGCACCAGCATGAATCCAATGGCCGCCATAATGCTGAAAACAGCCCCAAAAGTGCCAAGGATGAAATAGGCGTCGTTGGCTTCCAACGAAAGCATCATAAATACATTGAGGAAAATGATCATTACCGGACCCAACGCCATCATCAGTTTGGACACGATGGAAGAGGTGGGATTATCCAACTTCTTCTCGCCGGTAAAACGGGCGGGTATTGTTGTGCGCAGCAGTTCCGCCACCATGTAGAATTTGTTGGAAAGCTGGCTCTTGGTGACAGTTGGCAACTCTGGCTTTGCGCTGCCTGCTGGCGCCGTCTCCGCCTCTTCGCTCCATCCCAGCAAACCCAAAATCTGCTTCATATTTTCAGGAATAGTGCCAAGGGTGCCTTTGCTCAGCTTCCACATTGCGGCATAAGCCTGCTTTTCATAGTTGGGATGGGCGTCATCCAGCTCGCTTACCTTCACAAGGGTAAAGCTGTCTTTGCTGGTTTCTTTCAGTAAAAGATGGCCGTGCTGCGCCCAATAAATAATCAGAGAGGACATATCAATGCCGTCTACCATCCGGTTGATGACATAACCCATTTCGGCGGGACTTAAGTCGTCGGGCGGATAAAATTCGATGACCGGCAATACTTTTTCGTCACGGCCGTGTAGGAAGTACATTAACAGGGTGAATAAGACCGCCGCGCCGCCCGCCAAAATGAGGAAGATGGTGGAAGGTTTTACGATGGTGTGAAAGTATCCCTCGGGGTAATAGGCGATCACCGTGATTGCTTCGTTGGGTTCCAGCGGACGATTTAACGTAACAGTCAACTGGTTGCCATTCATCTTTGTCGTTATGTTTTCACTGCCGGCATTCACGTCTTCCTCGTTTAAATCCAGAAAACCGGCTTTGGCAACCACTTTGTCCGGCGGCCCGGGCAGTGTGACAGTTACGGTGCCGTTTTCTAAAGGCGCGTCACGGTAAAAGCTGCCCAAGTCCAACAAAAGATGATCCCCTTCTTTGAAAGGATCCAACTCCGGCTCCACCGTGTATGTCAGCTCATAGGTGGCATGCGATTGGTCATTGGACATCAACGCAACGCCAAGCATGTTACCATAGTCAGTGGTGCTGACATTGCCGGAGCCATTTACCTTAAGCTTTTTCACTTTCATGGCCGCGCCCATGTCGTCCTGCTTTGGGATCATATAATAAATGCTGGGGGTGCTGTCGCTAAAACGAATGCCCAGCGTCTCTTTGACAGTATAGCTGCGATCCTGGGCCACAGTTACCTCCGCCGCGTATTGTTCCACCACATAAGGGGGCGGCAGGGGGACGGCATCTTTGAAGGTGCCGTTGGGCAGGTTGGCATAATAGGTAATGCCTTCATAGGCATCCAGCGGCGTATTAAGAGAAAATTGCGTGGGGTTGTATCCTTCGGCATAATCAATTTTACCATTGTCGCCCATGCCACCCTCATATCCCACGTCTACCCGGGTCTCCGACGGCTTTTCCATACCCTCGGGGTAATGGATGGTGACTGTGGCATTCTCGATCGTTGTATCCCACCCGTTGCCAATAAGCGTCAATCCCATATAGTCGCCATCGGGGTTTTCATCAACACCATACACCAAAGTATAACGCACGACATAGTTTTGGGCGCCCCGAACCGTAACGTCAGGATCCCCAATGCGAATGGATAAATTGGAAGCGTCCGTATTCATTTGATATGGCGCGCCCTCCACCGACACGTCAGTAATGTTGTAGTTGCCGGTGTAGGCCCATAAGGGAATATCACGGTAAAACCCGTGCAGTGATTCAAAATAGTTAAGCGTCAGGTGCTCGGTAATCTGGAATGTGTTGTCGGTACCGACAACAACGTCCACATCATACCGATCAATGGTGAACCCTTCGGAAGCTAAAGCCGTTACAGGGAACGCCATTAGCAGCAGCAGAGCGCATAAAACGAAAAGAGCAAGCTTTTTCAATTGTATCCTCCCTCCAAAAAACCGCCGAATGTACGCGTTTGCGCACCGGCGGCTTTTATGATGTCTCAATTCTTACTTAGAGAAATCCACTTTGACATTCTGGCGTTCCTCTGCAGAAGTGACCTCGAAAAAGCTTTGGGTAGACATTCCCATGAAGCTGGCGACAATCATAGCAGGGAAGGAGAGAATCTTGGTATTCAGCTGCTTGATAACTGCATTGTAATATTTGCGGGCCTGTGCCAGTTCATCTTCCATAGAGGAAAGTTCCCGCTGCAACTCAATAAAGTTGGCATTGGCCTTCAAATCCGGGTACGCTTCTGTCAGCACCATCAAACGGCCTAAAGCACCGCTGAAGTTATTCTCGCTCTCCACTTTTTCAGAGATTGTTTTGCTGGAATAGGCTTGGTTGCGCGCCTCGATTACAGCCGCCAATGTTTCTTTTTCATGCGCGGCATAGCCCTTTACCGTTTCTACAAAATTGGGAATCAAGTCATAGCGCTTTTTCAAATACACATCGATGGTCGAAAAAGCTTCCTCTGCTTTCATTTTCAGATGTACCAAAGAGTTGTATGTGCCGAAAAACCAAAGGGCCAGCAAAACGACCAGCACGATAATTCCGATGAATATCAACACAGCCATCACATCCTTCTATCTATTGTAATCTATTTTCATTCTACTCAATAGCCAATGTCGCATTCCACCATATAAAGGTTCCCCAATTTTTTGTTGCCGAAAAAGTCCATGGTATCTACGTGAAATTGCTGCACATCCGCAGGCAGTTCAAAAACAAGGACGCCTGTCACGCTTTGGCCGGCAGGAATGGGATAAGGCAGGGTGATTTGTTTTTCGTATCCACAAGGATCGATAGCTTGGATAATACCGTCGTATTTTTTGTGGACGATAAAAAAATCATCGACCGTCATAGAGAATTCCGCCTCCAGCGTGTTTGTAACCGTCAGATCAATCGCAATTAAACGGTTGCCTTCGGCAGGCACATAATTGATGTTTTCCTGATCGACCACATAGGCGTCGTTCACTTTGAAATCGTAATAGTAGGCATGGCCCAGCTCACCCGGTTGCAGGGTGATTTTCTTTTGCGAACTGCAGGCCGACAAAAGTGCCAACACAGCCAACATTGCCACGCACAATACTTTTTTCATCTTCTTTTCACACTCCCCGGCTTCATCAAATTCAGAATTTGTTACTCTCCATTTTGGCGTTTTTCAAGATTCAAAACACGCCCTTATCATAGCAGAAAGCAAGAGAAAAAGCAAAAAAATCCAACGGATTAACCATAAAATTTACAAAAATGACATAATGCGTTCTCTACCGGTGGTCCGCTTGTTCCACCGACATAACCGATGGTAGGAAGAAGCAAACAGCTGTAACCGCCAGTATAGCGCCGCCGGAAATCCAGAACCACGGCTGAATCCCGAAAATGTCGGCTGTGGGCCCCGCAACCAACAGGGCAAAGGGGGTAGCCATAGATAAGAGACTTTGAGCCACCGAGATGACGCGGCCTTGCAGAGCCGGATCAATTTTTGTTTGTAGCAGGGCAATATAAGGGGCGTAATAGACAGCGCCGGACATGCCCAAGGTGACCGTGGCCACCAGTAGGGCGGGGAAACCTGTGGACGGCAAAAGCCCCATGGCCAAAAAGGAAGCTCCGGATAAAAAGCAGGCCAGCAAAACAGTATGAATCTTGCGCCTGAATCCGCCCCAAATTCCCAATAAAATAGAACCGGAAAATGTGCCAATGCCCAACGCTGTTTCCACTGCGCCCAAATGCCAAATACCACCGCCAAAGTGCTCGGTGACAAAAAGGGGTGTGAGAGCAAGGGGCGGCGACTCGAATAAAGAGACAAGCGCGCAACAAAGGGTAAGAGGCAACAGGCCTTTTACAGCACGAAGGGCGTTCCAGCCCGCGGCTGTTTCCCGCAGCAAATGGGGTTTTTCCACTTCGCCCATAATCCGTTGCGGACGGGGAATGGGGATAGGCAATAAAAGCAGACAGGCGACCAGCGCACCCAGTATGTCGACCAGCAGTACCAGCTGAAGCGGCAGCAGGTTCAAAAGAAAGGCGCCCGAAATGGGGCCGACGATGGCGCAGGCGCTGTACAACATTGTGTTCCACCCGGCAATCCGGGTCAGATGCTCGGGCGGCACCATCATTGCCGTGGATGCCTCAATGGCCGGCCAGTGGAAAGCGGAGCCGATAGAACGCAGGGCAAGAGCGACATAAATATGCCATATTTGCAGGCGGTCAAACATAAGCAGCATGACCAACGCCAGGGTTACAAGGGCGATGCCGCCGTCGGCTGCAATCATCACTGTTTTGCGGTTCCAGCGGTCAACCAGCGCCCCCACAAAAGGCCCAAGAAATATTTCGGGCAGTTTGCCGGCCAATGTGGCGGTTGTCAACACGCTGGCCAGGCCGGTTTTGTTGGTTAAATGCCAGATGAGAGCAAACTGCACCACAGCGCTGCCAAAAAGGGAAAACGCCTGCCCAACCCAAATCATTAAAAATCGATGAATCCAGTTTTTCAATACAAATCATTCCTTGGGTGCAAATCGACAATGAAAAGGCCGCCATCCCGGCGGCCTTTGTCCATCCAGAACAAATTATACGGTAAATCTTACGCTGTAGGTGTCGCCCTCAATGTCTTCCTCAAAGAAATCCATTGTCATCAGGTAAAAAGCGCTGTACTTGGACGGCACTTCAAAATAAAGTTTTCCGGTGGCGGATTCGGAAGGAGCCAGTTCGAATTCATTTTGCAGTTGGTCGGGATAGCCGGCGTTTTCAACGGGGAAAAGATAATCTTCAAAATCATTGTTGTCCAGTGCAAAATCATCGTAGTACATGGGAATGGATTCCTCATCAATATTTTTGATGGTAACATCCACCACAATCAGCTTATTATCTTCCGACGAAAGTGTATGCCCCACTTGTGCGGCGTCCACCTCTTTTGCGTCGTTGAGCGTAAAGTCAAAGAAATAGGTTGTAACCTTTTCGCCGGGTTTGCCCTCAATCAATTTGCCGCCTTCGCTGGTTGCGTTACTGCTGCTGGCCAACTCGTTCACCATATCGGTTACTTGACTTAAAGCGCCACAGGCTGAAAAAGCAAGCATTAAGGCCAAAACAGTCATGAGTGCTGCAATTCGCTTCATACCATAATTCCCCTTACTCAGAATTATTCTGCACACGCAGAATTACCCATATTATATCAGATATTCATTAAAAGTCAAAAGTATTTTATGCCGGATATGGTGATTCGATGTATCCTTAATTTCAGATTTAGTTGTAATTCGAACGTTGTGTGGTTATAATTTACTTAATGGCAAAGGTGTCATATTATGGGAGGTCATTGTGAAATATTCTTCCTTTTTTCGGCTGGTTGTATGCATGTGTGTGGTTGCGGTTTTCGGCGGCCTGTTTGGGTGTGCGAACTCCCCCGGCTTTTCCCATCCCCCGGCAGAGTCGACATCGACCCCCGCCTCTCTTGTTGCGGCGCAACGCGACAGCGCATCGACCTCTGCGCTGCCGCTGGTCGAACCCACTTTACCCCCCCATTTTCACAATTCATATATCCATGACGTCGCCGCAGATATCAATGCCCAAATTCTGACCCCGGCAATGTCCGACCAGCAAAAAATATTGACGGCCTACGATTATCTGGTGGCCCATACTTATTTTTTGTTACCCCTAGGGCTGGATGACTGGCGCTATCAGGGCGGGGAAGGGCAGCCCGGTGTTTTCGAGCTGATGGGCTATTCGCCACTGGCATATGGCACCGGCTACTGTGAAGAATATGCGGCGGCCATGATGCTTCTGCTTTGGGATATGGGCTTTGAGACACGATATGTTACAGGGCTGACCCCCTCGGTGGACGGGCGATGGGTAGACCACGCATGGCTTATGGTGAAGCTGGAGGGGGAATGGTATCATCTTGATCCGCAGCTGGAGGATAACGTGACCCAAAACGGCCGACTTATTTACCGCTACTTTTTGCGAACTGACAACTATATGGCGCAGGATCATCGGTGGGGCGAGAGGCTGGTTGCCCCCGACGGTCATCTTTATGCCCACGACCGCAGTGACCCTCTTGAGCCTAACCAATGGATGGATGCGCTGGCCGCATCCGGCATCGATGCGTCAGCGCCCTATCCCGCTTGTAGCGCAGAGATACCCCGCCAGTCAGCCAGGACCATTTCCAAGGCGTTAAGGCCGGATGTCAATGCGATTGCCAACCGCATTGACGGTGAACAAGCGGCATTGGCTGCCCAAAACGGCAAAGACAATACAATATTGCCATTTGTCTTGCCCTATGCGGGCCGGATTGGATGACAGGGTTTGACACTGTTTTTTCATGATATTGTAAGATGTCTTTGCAGTAAAATGCTTTTTTTACCATACTTAAATGGTGTAAAGATAAAGTGGACAGTGATTGTAAGGATTATGATAAGGAGTGGTATAATATGAGCAAAAAGGCAAAAATGATTATTGCCGTTCTCGCGGGCATTGTCGTTGCTGGCCTGGGCATCGGGGGATATTTTTATTCCCAGTGGGGATCGGGTCAGCTCAAGAGTCTTACTCTGACAGCGGAGCCGTATACAGGCGGCGCCATTGCCAGCGATACCACCTTTGTGCTCACCAGTCAAAAGGATTACAGTGAGGATGAAGTGCGCGACATGGTATCCATCAGTCCCTATGTAGGCCTTTTTGTGGGTAAGGTTGACAAGGGTACATATCATATCAGACCCGATATCTCTCTTGCATCCAATACGGAATATACCGTCACCGTCACCTTACCGGCGGCCGCCGGCAAGCGGGACTGGAAGTTTATGACCATCGATCAATTCGGTGTCGTTTCCAGCTATCCTTATCAATCCTCCGCCGGTGTGCCGGTGGATAGCAGTATTGAATTTTATTTTTCCGAGACAGGCGTCCAGGGCTTAGAGGATTATTTTGAAATCTCGCCGCCTGTGGCGGGGGGGAGCTTTACCTATTCTGATAATACAGCAATCTTCCTTCACAGCGAAAACTTTAAACCGGACACCCGCTACACTGTCACCGTCAAGGCGGGCTATGGCATTGGCGCAGACCAGATGGCGGAGGATTACACATTCTTCTTTAATACACAGGACACCACCAGTGAGCAAGAGCGGCTGGAAAAAACTTACCTTAACGATGACAAGACAGAGACAGTGCTGCCGGGCGAATTGCCGGTGGTCATTGTGGGCTACAACAATGTGATGGCCCGTGACTACGACTATGATGTTACTATCTATAAAATCCCCGAGGCTGACCAGTATTTTTGGCTGATGGAGGAGAACTTTGGCTACCGGCAAACGGGGGAGGATTACCCGGTAGACAAGTATACGGAAGTATCACAGTTCACCACCAAACTGGAGGATATGGCCAGCGCATGGGGTGGTACTGGCTATATTAAGCTGCCCACCGATTTAGAGCAGGGCTGCTACTTGGTGCGCACTACCACAAAAGGCGGTTACACCGGCCGGGAAATGACATTCGACAAATTCATCCAAATCAGTGACATTTCCCTCTATTACCAGGTGGTGGCGGGCAATGGCATGCTGTGGCTCAATGATGTCACATCCGGCAATCCGATTGAGGGCGCCAAGGTGGAGATGTTCAAAGAAATCGACAGAAGCGGCCTTGCGACGTCCACCTCCGACAAGGAAGGTGTGGCCACTTTCGTGGCGCTGGATGAGCATTCTAACGCCATCCAATATTGCCAGATTACCGCGCCCAATGGGTCGCAGTACCTGCATTACTTCTACACAGAGTCGGCCCCCCAGGACAATTTAAAAGAACAGTACTACACATACCTCTATACCGACCGGCCGATTTATCGCACCACAGACACCATCAAGTTTTGGGGTGTGGCCAGGCCGCGCAAAAAAGATGTTCCGTCCCTTAGCGAAGTACGGCTGGGGCTGATCTCCGGCTACAACACGAATTTGTTCAACAGTGTTGTGGTAAAAGTGAACCCGGACGGTACGTTTACAGGTGAATTGAGTTTTGAAAACTTGATGAGCAGCTACTACTCCGTTCGTATGGCAACGCTTGACGGCACCAACGAGTTCCTGGATCAGTATATCAACATTCAGGATTACAAAAAGCCTATCTATAAAGCGGATGTAACCACCTCCAAAGCCTTCTATGCAAAGAACGAGCCTGTGGAGGTCACCAGCACCATCACATTTTTTGACGGTACGCCGGTATCCAATATGCCGCTTAGAGTCATTGTCGACAATTTATATGATGATGCGCTTGAGCAGTCTACCGACGCCAAGGGACAGGTGCAGTACGTCTACAATAAAAACGGCGAAATTTCCGCCCAAGTGAACACCTGGTATCCTTATTATGTCAACTATGAAATGCGTAATGTACAGGCGGAGGATCAGGAACTATATGTTTACTCCGGCGTCTATGCTTTCCCCAAAGATATGATGGTAACCGGCAAAATCAGCTACACCGCCGATGTTTCGCTGGAATTGCGTACCAACATGTTCAATTTGGCGGGTAAGGATTCTATGGAGGATATCTGGAGCACCGATTGGCCGGATAGCATCCGGGGTGCCGCCGTCAGCCGCCCGGTAAAAGCGACTGTGACAAAGGTGGAATATATCAAGACTCCCACCACCGTCTCCTATGATCCCGTTTATAAGCGCAGTGTGCAAAACTATCGCTATAATCGTGTCGAGACGATCGTGGGCAACTATGACTTCGAAACAACCGGCGGTCAATATGTCCTCAAAGGATTGCCCAAAGTGGTCGACCATGAATATTACTATGTCGACATCGAAACGACCGACACAGGTGACAGCCCCATTTCCGAGCGGTATTATTGGGGCGAGTGGGATGAGAGCCGTTATCAAAATACGCTCTCTACCCGCAAGACTTACAGCTTTGCCTATGTGGATCCCAACGCCGACAAAGACAAGGGCGTGGCCAAAACCGCCAATGAGTATGATAGCTGGTGGTGGTGGAATCCCCAGGCGAAGTTTAAAGTCGGCGAGGAAGTGACCCTTGACCTGATGGTCAACGGCGAAAAAACCACCAACAGTGGCCGGATTTTGTATACGGTCAACCAAAACAAGGATATTTATCATGCCATTGTGGGCACCAATACCAACCAGGTAAAATATACCCCTATTGAGGACAGTGTGCCCAACTTCAATATTGTGGGCGCCTACTTCGACGGTAAGCACATTTTCCCGGTATCTGGGGTGGACTTCTCACTGGATTACTCCGACCGCATTTTAACTTTGGAAGTATCTGCCGATAAAGAAAGTTACTCGCCCGGCGATACCGCCAAAGTGACGGTGAAGGTCAAAGACCAGGACGGCAAGCCTGTGGCCGCCAATGTCACCTTGGGCGTGGTGGATGAAGCCATCTTTGCCCTTGAAGAACAAACAATCGACATGGGCTATACATTTTATGCCCCAGTGTTTTACTATTCTGTGCGCCAAGGCGTCTCCTATGTCCAGCACGAGTTTTACCCCTTCACTGGCGGCGGCAAAGGCGACGGTGAGGCTGCCGGCATGGCGCCCCGTGTGCGCAAAGACTTCAAAGACGCGGTGGATGTCTATACTGCCAAATCCAATGCTTCGGGCGTGGCCACTTTCACGGTACCGCTTCCCGACAATATCACATCCTGGCGGCTGACCGCCCTCGCGCTCTCCGACCGCAACCATGTGGGTAGCACCACCGGCGACGCTATTGTTACCCTGCCGTTCTTTGTCCAGCCCATCATCAACAAGCGCTATTTAGAGGGTGATACCGTTGCGATGAGCGCCCGGGTCTACGGAACCGGCGCCAAGGCAGGGGATCCTGTCAAATATGTGGTCAAAGTGGCGCCGGCCAACGGTGCTGCATTCGAAAAAGATTTTGCCGCCAAGGTGGGCGACAATACGCAGTTTACTTTTGACAAACTGGCGGCAGGTGACTACACGGTCACCATCAGCGCCACATCGGGCCAGCTGGGTGATGCGGTCGAACATAAATTCACGGTGATTAAAAGCGCCATTGAGGTCATCACATCCCAAAGCTTTAAGCTGGACGGCAAGCTACCCATTTCGGCTGTACGGTACCCGGTGATGCTGGCCGTTTACGACAAAGCCAACCAGCCTTATCTGGGGGCGATGGGGACACTACTTTGCAACGCCAGCACCCGCAACGACAGCCTCATCATCCAAAAATATCTGAGGACATTGATTCAAGACCGGTTTGGCGACGAAGAGCTGCCATACTATCTGTCCACAGACGAAGTAGAAGTCGGCACTGTACAAAGTTACGAAGGCGGATTTATCATTTTTGAATATGCCAATGTTGATGTGGAGATTACCGCGTTGGCAGCCGCCTATACCCCCGATTCCATTGACTTGAACGCCGCCAAGAGTTTTCTGCAAAACGTTCTTTACAGCCGCGCAAATTACGCGCCTAAAGACATCGCAGCCGCTTACATGGGCTTGGCTGCCATGGGCGAAAAAGTGGGCGCCGATGTAGTCAAAGAGCTGGAGAATCCCCAGTACAACCTCCAGTGCCGGATTTATCTGGCCACGGCTATGGGCTTTTGTGGCGACACGGACGGTGCCGGCAAGTGGTTTGAAAAAAATCTTCAACCGCTCTTGCAAGACAAGATGGCCACCACCTTCCTGCCGGATAATGGAAGTATCAATTCTCTCTATATGACCCGCACGGCGCTGCCGCTGGCGATTATGGCCAAGAGCCCAAAAGTGGATGGCTTAGTCAACTATATTGTCCAGCAGGACAACGGCGTTCCCGCTTTTGAACTTCTCTATTACATCAATAACTTTAAAGGTGATCCCAAACTTAAACAAAGCTTTACCTACACAGATGAAAATGGAAAAACCGTTACCAAAGAGTTGGGCGGGTTCTGCGCCGCTTATGTCGCGCTTTCAGAACAAGAGGTGAAAAATGCCACCTTTGCCTCCAAGGGCGGAGAATTGTATGCGACGGCTTATTTCACTACTACGCCCGATCAGCTTCAAAACTTCAAGCCTTCTCAAAACTTCACGATCACCCGTTTCATTGACACCCCGGCTGCCGAGGCCCGTCTGGGCGGTGTTTCCACTGTTACCATTACCATCAAGTTCGGTCCCAATGCGCCGGACGGCTTCTATAATATCACCGAGTGGGTGCCTTCCAACATGCGTTTTATGATGGCGGAAAGATGGCAAGATTACAGCGACAGCAACATCTATGTTTGGTGCCGCGATGATGAGCAGCTGTTACGGTTTGGATTATATCGAGGCATCGGTACCCCATCTACAGTCACGATTACTTATCAAGCGCGGGCAGTGTTGCCTGGCGAGGCCATTGGCGAAGGCACTTATATTTTCAGTCCCGCCACTGGTGAAGGCAATTTTGCCGAACGCATTACCGTCAAACCCGTTAAATAATCTATCTCAATAACAACAAAGAGCCTTTGCATTGCAAAGGCTCTTTGTTGTTTGCATTAGCTGTGGTATTTGCGCTTGCGGTATAAAAGAACCAGGATTAGCCCGATCAACAAAGGAATGGCAATGGTGCCTACAGTAAGCAGTTGTTCTTTGGTTACAGGCTTGTAGGTTGTGCCGTTGATGACCGTTTCACCGTTGGCTGTTTGTGTTTCGCCGGGGCCGCCGGGGCCCATCTGCATACCGGCGTTGCCGCCCGGGCCAATTTGCCCGCCGGGTCCGCCCTGTCTGCCTTGGCCGCCCATAGGCATTTGGCTGAGCATCCCGATGATTTCGTCATCCAGCCCCAGGCTCTTCAGCTCTTCTTTCTGGGCCTCGGTCAATTCGCCGTTCGTTTCCCGGATAATGGCAATGGCTTTTGCCATCGTTTCCTGATCCGGCATATTTGCGCCGCCTGCACCAAAGACAACATTGCGTTCTCCGTTTTCGCCATCGCGGATACCAATCCTCATTCCGCCACCCATGCTGCCCAAATCGTTTAAGTTCAGGCTGGAGGTGTCGATCAGCGCGGCGGGGTTTGCGCTTTGCCCTTCGGTCGTGGCGGGAATGCTGCCGTTTAATTGTCCGGCAATGCTTTGGGCGCGCAGGGTGGCAAAGGTTTTTAGCGCGGTCAACGCGTTTGTATATTGCTCATAGGTAAAGAAGGCTGATGGATCATTTTTGACGTTATCTTGAATCAACGCGTCCAGCGCATCCACTTTGGCGTCAAAAATGTCACTGCGAAGGTATCCGTCTAAAAGCTTCTGCAAATAGCTGTGGTACAACGCTTTGTATTCTTCCACTTCCAGCAGTTTGCCCAGCAAGGGGGTATTTTCCAATGTGGCGCCGGAAACAGGGGTATCAATGGGGAAGTTGACGGCGGCGGAGGCGTCGCCCGACTGGAAGCCTGCAAAGGCCAAATTGTAATCCCAGGGCAAAATGGATAGTTTGCCGCCTTTTTCATATAGATAATAGTTGTGTTTCATATTGCTGACATAACTGTCCAGGTTGACAATTACGGTGTTTACTGCAAAATACTGGAGCACCTCTTCCACGTCGATGCAGCTTTCCAAGTTTTCGCCGGCGTTCAGTTGCCTTAGGATATCGACAAGGGTTTTGTAATCGGATTCTGTGGTGTGCTCCAGCACAGTATTGTCAAAGATGCCGCTGTAGCTTTCTATATTGTCATCGGTGTAAACAAGGCTGGTGCCGCTGTTGCCGCCGCCAAAGCCACCATCCATTCCTCCTCCGGGAAAGGCCATGTTGCCCTGATTACCGTTATTGGACTGACCAATAACGGCCTGCCCTTGTCCCTGAGGAGGTCGGTTTTCACCCCCAGACCGGCCAATGGCAAATTGATTTTGTCCTTGAGAAGGCTGGTTATTGCCGGCGGCCTTGTTTTCATCAGGCACCACCGGTGCCGCTTGCTCATTTTGGCCGTTGGCGACATCCAGACGGGCTTGCATATTGCCGCCACCCCGCATTCCCATCGACTCGGGCTTGTAAAGGTTGCCGTAGTCGTTGCCGTAATTGCGGTAAGCAAACGCTTCTTCAATGCACTCTACCGCCAGATAGAACCCCCAGGGCTCGCCGTTCACCGTGATATTGGCGAAGGCGTAAAGAGGGGTCGTCACCCCCATGTCATTGAGCATATCGTAGCTTAAATATTCTTTCATGTAAGTGGTGTCACCCTGTATATTATTCAGCGCCAGTTTGTCAAGGCCATAACAGCTTTGCCGATTGGTAAATTGGTCAAACTCAATTTTAAAGCTGTAGCGGTCGCTGTCGGGATCGGACGCCACCTGGCTCAAGCTGGAGTTGCCTTTGGGGCGCAAGCCCACACCCTGAAAGGTGGTACCGTTGATGGTGACATCACACTCAATGTATTCTTCATCGGTGGCGTTCTCCAGCATGTTGGCAAACGCTTCGGGATCGGCGGTGATGTCCACTTCCATAATGCTGTCTTTGTTAAACAGCTTTGTGGCGTATTCAGGTTGGGTATGGGTGGCCGCAATATCAAGACTGTCTGGCAGCCATGTGAAACAGGCTGTCAGGACAACGGCCCCCGCCAGAAGAATGGCGAACAAAGCGCCCAGACCTTTTTTCTCAATCATAAGCGTATCTCCTGTAGGGATGACGGTTAAGCCATGTAGTCGCCATTATAGGCTACCAGCGCGGCATTTTTGACGCCGGTCACATCCGCCACTTCATTGACGAATGCAGTGGCCATATTTTTCAGGCGGATTTCCATGGTCAGCTCAATGCCCATGCCGGGTGTGACTGTTTTGGATTTGACCACATGCTTTTTGACCTGTGTGCCGATCAATTGTAGGGCGGCTTTTTCGCTTTCATCATCGGTGCAGTTCAGCACAAGGATATAGGGACTGTCGTTTGTTTTGCCGCTGGCAAACAGCACCATCAGCGCCGCAATAAACAGCGAGCCGAAGACAGCCAGAGGGATGAGGCCTGCGCCCAGCACAATGCCTGCGGCAATGGCCCAAAACAGATACGCAATATCAATGGGATCTTTTACTGCGGTTCTAAACCGCACAATGGACAAAGCGCCCACCATGCCAAGAGAGAGAATTACATTAGACGTCACCGCCAAAATGACCAGGGTGGTAATCAATGTCATGGCAATCAGCGAGATGCCAAAATTGGCGGAATACATGACACCATTAAAGGTCTTTTTATAGACGAAAAAGATCAGCAGCCCCAATACCAACGCCAGCGCCAGGGCGAGGGCCGTATCCAGCAGGGAAAAGGCGGTCACTTTTTCCAGAAAGCTGGATTTAAAAATGTCGTTAAAAGTCATCGTTGTTTCCTCCATTTTTTATTCATAGATGCGACAGGCGGCATATTTCGAAAAAGCGGTGGCTTGCCGATTGTTGGTCTGGATGATGTCGGTGATCAGCTGAGGCAGAAAGTTGTCATACTTGACTTCCAAAAGATAGGTGTCCGGATTGCCGGAAGAGACGGTGGGTAACGCCGGATTCAAAAAATCGGTGGCGGAAAGGCCGGTGCGCAGCTGATAATCAAGGGTAACGCGCACATTGCCGTAAGGGTAAAGATAGGCTTCACGGGTGTAATCTACTACTGTCTTTGGGCGCAACAAAAGATATTGACTTTTGGCATGGAATTCGTGGAGCAGGGGGTGGGCGGATGATGTAAGCCAACTCCAGTCACCGGCCAGCAGCTGCCTGCATTGCACAAGGCTAACGATCGCCGATGTTTTGCAGCAAAGCCCGGTTTGCTTCTCTTTCTTCTCCAGGCGGATGAAAGAAATGTTACCATTGTAAAAGCGTAGCCGGAATTTCTCCCGCTCGTTTACACCGTCCAGTTTTTCCCGCAGCACCTTGTCGCTATAATTATCAAAGTACAGACTTCGAATTCGATAAACGCCATTTTGGTCGGCATTTGGGTCGGCGACCATCAATTGCCGCAACCGGGCCCGCAATGCCCAATAATCGGTCGGACTTATATAGTGCTTGTACTCATGACGCCACATTTTCGTCTCGATACGATTTCACCTCGATTTATACTGGTTTTAATGCTTTTGCATGTTGTAACCTTAAACGGTTGCAATTTTATTATTTTCCAATATAGGGAATTATTGTGTTGGGAATGTGAACCCTATGTTGGCGCGGAGTGAAAGTATAGAATAAATTTCTCTTGCTTTTGGCCTGCATTTACGTTATAATACAAACTTGTCAGGCGCAGGCCGGACACAAAAGCCGAACCCAATAGCTGGAGATGTCGCCTAGTTGGTCGAGGGCGCGCGACTGGAAATCGCGTAGGGGTCAAAAGCTCCTCGAGAGTTCGAATCTCTCCATCTCCGCCAAAGTATCACATCTATCGTGATACACAAAAAAGCCGCCCTTGGGGCGGCTTTTTCATATTTACAAGCCTCCAAATGTACTTTTCCAGCGCAATTCATATTCCGAACAATTGAAACGCGGCTTGTTGCCATTGGAAACAGATTTCTCCATTTTTCAAAAATCTTGTCATAAGCTCATATGGATTCTGTTATGAAAAAATGGTATAATTCAGCTTGCGTGAGAAGATTGCTACAGCAATTGATGGGATGTGGGACTGGACATGGCAAAGAAACAGACGACGCTGCCCAAAGACTTCAAGGCGTTCATTGAAGCAGGCGATATGGATGCCCTGAGGGCAGTATTCACAAAATGTGAACTGGACGCGACTGGCGGTCCCTCAAAAGGCACTGCCCTTGGTTTTTTCAATGTCCCAGGTGAATTGGTCCGCTGGCTTGTGGCACAAGGCGCCAATATAAATGCCACCGATACTTACAACCGAACACCGCTTCATGAACATGCCATGCGGCTCAGCGGGAATATCGACATTTTTCTTGAGCTGGGCGCCGATATAAACGCAACCGACAAATACGGCAACACACCCCTGCACTTTGCGGCTGGTAGCTCTTTTAGCCCTGAAAAAGTGCGCACACTGTTGAAAAAAGGCGCCAATGCACTGGCAAAGGACGAGCACGGCGATACAGCTTTGGCGCGTGCCCTAAACCTTGCCAGAGGTGGCAATATTGTCAATCTGGTGGCGATTTCCAAGCTATTGCTGCAAGCGGGAACACCCATCACAGAGGATATGAGAAAGGCAGTAACACGCATCGGTGAGGATTTTGAGTTCCACCGGGAAGGCTTTAACGCCGCGCTTTTGCCTGCAACAGATGCGGCGTTGTCAGAGCTGTATCAAATATATGATATTACCCCGGTCAAAAAGCGAATGATGCATGACGGCATTTCGCCTATCATTGTGACGGCTGGCAGCTGGGAAAAACAATACGCCTCGCTTTGGAATTTTCTGATTCCCTCTAAAGGTGCAGCCAAAACGGTGCAGGGAGAAGTGATCCGCATTACTGGGCGTGTGCGTGATGAAATTTGCCGGAACGGCGGTACAAACTGGGACAGTGACTACAAAAAAATGTTGGACGCTTTGCTTGTCCACTTTGCCTTGGGTACGCCGCTTGACAACGTGTCGCTGGATGAAGCTGCCTCCATCGCAAAAGAGGTGCGGCGGATGGGAGACGGGTCCGAGGGGATTTCGCGTTTATGTGAGTTGGCTGTGCAATGGGTTATTGCAAACCCAAATCCTATGCCATTGGCAAAACCCAATTATAATAGGTAGTGCATTATTTTTTTCGCCACTTCTAGATTGCAATTACTTCTTGTCCGTTCAAGATGTTTTAGCAAACCGGAATAGGATGAATCAATTATTTAGCGATAACCAGGCCAATTGGCCAGATTAAAATACAGCAGGCAAACAAAAGAGGTATGATAGTATGAATCATGGGTTTGGGGATGTTGAGTACGTTCGTGACGCAACCCTCTTTCAATTTGATATGGCGTGGCAGTTGCTGGAATATCATTTTTCAGGCCTTGAGGATGACGAGTGCCTATGGCAACCCAGCGAAAATGCACTGCATATCCATTGCAGAGATGGTATATGGTTTGCGGATTGGCCGACCACCGAGAGCTATGATATGGGCCCGCCCAGTATTGCATGGATTATTTGGCATATTATCTTTTGGTGGTCGATGGTGTTTGACCACACCTTTGAGAACGGAGTGCTAAGTCGGGAAAAGGTTGTTTGGCCCGGCAGCGCACAAGCCGCAAAACAAAAGATCGCTGAGCTTCACGGCAAATGGCGCGCTGTTGTGGCAACAATGCCTGCTGATGATTTATTGTCAATAGCGCGTACAAAGTGGCCATTTCAGGACAAGCCGTTTTATCAGCTTGCCGCGTGGCTCAACCTCGAACTGATTAAAAACGCATCTGAAATAGGAGCAGGTCGATTTCTCTATGCTGCTCAAAAGTAATTTATCTTCGAACCCTATGACGAAAAGGGCGCATCCTTTGTTTGGATACGCGCTTTTCGTATCGGTCAAACTATCGCGTCTGTGGGAAGTAGATGACCATACTCATACGGCATAGTTCACCGCTGTTGTTATCATAGGCATGGGGCCTGTCGGCGCGAAAGCGCAGGGAAGAGCCGTCAGGCGCCGTCAACTTCTCGTTGTTCACGCTTACTGTCAGACATCCGGCAAAGACGGTAATCAACTCCTGGGTGCCGTCGGGATGGGCCTCCGCCTCCAAATGGGCGCCGGGGTCCATTTCAATTTCATACATTTCAAAGCGCCGAACAGGGTCAAAGGGAAAAATGGGATAGTTGCGATAACGGCCACCGTCTTCGGCAACCATGGGGACATCAGCCCGCCGCACCAGTTGGGTATCCTCCTGCAGCCGGATCATTAAATCGGTGGGGGAGACCTTAAAGCCATTGGCAATTTTCCAAACGGTGGAGACAGTGGGATTAACATCTCCTCGTTCAATTTGGCCCAGCATGCTTTTGCTGACGCCGGATAATTTGGCTGTGGCGTCAAGGCTCAATTTCCGCTCCTCCCGCAGGCGGCGCAAATTTTCCGAAATGACAGAATTAATGTGTTCCAAATTTTCTCCCTCCTGCCTCTTGACATGTGGGTCCTATCCCTGTATGATGAATTTGTGGTGCAATATAGTGTTCTATTTGTACAGTATAACACACTTCTTGATGGGGGTAAAGCGTCATGCCCAATTTTGCCGCGTTCTTGTCCTATGTCATGTTGACTGCTTTTACGCCGGGCCCCAATAATATCATGGCAATGACCAATGCGGGACAGGTGGGTTTTCGCAAGGGACTTCGGTTTTCCGTTGGTGTATTTTTAGGCTCGGGGGTCGTCATGATCCTCTGCGCTGTGTTCAGCGCATTGCTCTATCGTTTTATTCCCACCATCGAACCTTTTATGTTTGTGCTGGGCGCCGTATATATTTTATGGCTGGCCATCACCATTGTGCTGGACCGCCCCCACCCGGAAAGGCAGACGCATTTTCAACTCAACAGTGTTTTTACCGGGGCTGTGCTCCAACTCATTAATCCTAAGCTGATTTTTTACGGCATCACCGCGTTTGGCACCTTTATTTTGCCTCACTATCGCTCTTTGTCCATGCTCGGTGTCTTTGTACTCTTTTTGGCCGTTGTTTGCTTGGTTTCCACGGCCTGCTGGGCGCTATTTGGTTCAGCGTTTCAAACGCTGTTCACCCGCCATCGCCAACTCATGAACATCATCATGGCGCTGTTGCTTGTCTATTGCGCGGTTACTTTGCTGCTGGAGGTTATCCCGCTTTAGATTTCGTTATTTTATATGCTCACGTCTCTTGCCGGGATGTGGGCATTTTTATTGGCCTTGGCAAAGCATTTGCAAAAAGTTGGCATTTCTGTTACCATGACAACAAATGGATGTGTCGTATAATAAGGTGGGTGATACGAACGCAATATGAATGGTTGAATGGACATTTACAAGCAAAAAAAGGTGCCATCAAAGATTTTAAGATAGAATGGAATGCTACCCGCTATATGGTGGGGAATAAGATGTTCTGCATGATCGGGGCCGATCAGTATGAGAAGCCCATTGTAACCCTCAAATGTGACCCGCCCTATGGACATTCTCTGCGGGCAGAATATTCAGACATTGTCCCTGGATATTACATGAATAAAGAGCATTGGAACTCTGTTTATCTGGAGGGTGTGGTGCCCGATGATGTTGTCAGGCAGATGGCTGACATGTCTTATATGCTGATTTTCGAGTCCCTGAGCAAAAAGCAACAAGAAGAGATTCGTAACCAATATGATAACAGAAAGGATTAAAACAATGAAAAAATGGATTGCAGTTTTCATGGTGTTGTGTCTTGTGGCTGTTCTGGCCGGTGCTTGCAGTAAAAGAGAGGACACCGCTTCACAAGAGGAAGAAGCTATGTCGAATACTGCGGTTTCGCAGGCGTCCAGCGGCGAAACGCCTGTTTCTTCGGCGGCGTCGACCGATCCTACAATTACAGATTTGCTTTCCAAACCCTATGCCGAAATTTTACAAGGCGGCACCTACTACATGAAATTTACCATGGAAATGAAGATGGAGGGCCAGACGATCCCCGCCCTTTGCGAGATAGGCACAAAAGGCGGTGTGCATGGCGTGACCACTGAAATTGACATGTCGGTTGTCAAAGTGAAAACAAGAATTTTAATGCAGGACAACAAAGCCTACATGATTGACGATGCCACCAAGTCTTACTATGAAATTCCCGTTGAACAGGCCCAGGCCAACGCGGGTATGATGGATTACAGCCAATTAAATTATGTGGGCAACGGCACCGAAAGCCTTGACGGCATTGAGCGGAGATATGAAGAATATGAATCCAACGGCACCCAAATCCGTTTCTATTTTGGCGAAGTGGGGTTGCATGCCATCACCGTCAAAGACGCCAACGCAAAAGTCGATACCAAGATGATTATAGAGGAAATTTCCAACGAAGTTCCCGACGCGATCCTTGCCTTCCCGGATGGCTACACCGCCGCCCAACTTCCCGCTATGCCTGCGGCTTAATCAAAGCATATTTATCTAGGCATTTAAAAAGCCGCCCTGGGGCGGCTTTTT
>JAVBNO010000012.1:0-20790 GCA_031551485.1 Oscillospiraceae bacterium | reverse complement strand
AAAAAAGAATAATCTTTGACTTTTTCATTAGTAAAAGAAAACCAAATTAAATGTTCCAATGTCATTAGGCTATCAGCATTTTTTATATCAGTTCTATTTGCAGAGTAATCAGTTATTGATAGTCTTTTCACGTTTGAAAGTTTTTTTAAGATGTTTAAGTCACAAATTTCATTTTCATCGGTAAAAGCAATTCTTAATGTTATATTGTCTCTTATGGAAAAGACTTCATCATTAAGCCAAGTAGCTTCTTCTGATGTGATGGGGCTAAATAATTGTATCAATCGTACTTCATTATTTTGTGCAATGTCTTTAATATCAGATATATTAAGTGGTTTAGTTTCTCTGTGCGTTTTCGTTTCAATATTGGCGCAAGAGCCTGAAAAGCTTAACAACAATTGTCATCTCCATTCTTAGTGGGATTATATAAATTTGCTACAAAATTACTACATGCTGATCCTACCACAGACAATAACTCTAATCAACGATTTATTCCTAATACGACTGCCTATAGGAGTTTAGTGTAATAACAAATACGCAATGATGATACCGATATACCTATGTCGGTCAGCAGGCCTTTCAGTTCAGGATAAGGCATTGTGTACCGCTGGCTTAAGTAGCGCAACGATGCGCCAATTTCGCCATCCGGTCCGCCATACTGGGAAATAATAAGTTTTGCCAGCGCCGGATTGGTATTTTTAATTCGAACGGGATATTGCAATTTTTTATCATAATGCCACATATGCTTCTATTCCTCCTGATAATCCCACGGCCATGGATTTTGCAGCCATGTCCATTTCGTATTTTGACCTGTGGCATCGGAATAAATAGGCCCGAACTTGCTCTCATAAAGCGCCAACAGTTCTTGCCTTTTCTCTTCGTGCTCTCTCAGTTTTTCCAGTGCAAGCTGGTCTTCGGGGTGGGTATCCAGGTACATATGCAGTTCCCAAATTGCAAAATCACTGGACGCCAGTTTCCGCACCATCATACTCTGTTCGTTCATACGCTAAATCCCCTCTCTCCCAAAAAAGGTTTGTCAAGCTCGGGAAAAAGTGTCCCTCTGTCAAGGGCCTCTTCAGGCAGATAGGTATGATTCATATTTTGATACGGCACATACGCCATCGTCACTTGCGGGTCTCTGGGCAGAGGCGGTATATAGGTGATGGGGCTGTTGGCCCCATTTGATGTAGGCATCGTACAATGCTCCTTTCGCAGGGCAAAAAAAATTTCGCGGTTGCCCTACTGCAGTATATGCAAAATCCCATTGCGTTGCTTTCTGTCGGCCCATTGCAATCAGGCTTTTGCTCCTCATAAGTGCTCTATCATATAAAAGGCAGCCTTCGCATCAGTGCGAAAGCTGCCTTTTATATGATAAATATTGGTAAATAGAGTCAAGGCAGGGTATGATAATTCTGCGACCATATTCCCAAAAGACACTAGCCCCACATCCATGGGCAACATCTTTTGTGACATTGCTCCTAATCTGAGCTGCCCGCCATCGGCCTATATTGAATGGTCAAGGCCGGTACAATCCTTCAGCTGTATAGCAAGCGCACGCCGCCGTTTTGGCACCGGCGCCGGCATAGAAAATCTGCGCCTGTCGCTTCAGCTCTTTGGCTGTATCAGCCCCAAACAGCAATCCCCTTGTACCCCCATAATCTCCACATCCACAATCCGGCCCGCCCAATCGCCGGCCTCCTCCATCAACACCGGGGTGTAATTGGGCGTGTACCCTTCCAAAAGCCCATTTTTAAGCCTATGCTCCACCAGCACCGGCTCTACACGCCCCACCATGCCCTGCAAAAATGTCCGGCGCATTTGGGCCGCCAGCTCTTGCAGCTCGACGCTCCGGCGGCTTTTGACATCTGGCGCCACCGGTGCCATTTGGGCTGCCGGCGTCCCCTCCCGGGGGGAATAGGGAAACACATGAATTTTGGCGAAACCAATCTTTTGTGCCAGCGCCGCCGACACCGCAAATTCTTCCTCCGTTTCGCCGGGAAACCCCACAATCATATCCGTTGTAATAGCGCACCCCGGGAATAGGGCCCTTGCCTTCTCTACCATTGCCCCAAAGGCGGCGCCGGTATAATGCCGGTTCATTCTTTGCAGCGTTTCGTCGCAGCCGCTTTGCAGCGACAAGTGGAACTGGGGGCACAGCTTGGGCAATGTCGCCAGCCGCTCCCAATCGGCATCAGTCAGCAAATCCGCCTCCAGCGACCCCAGTCGCACCCGCTCAATTCCCTCTACATCGCAGGCCGCCGACACCCCGTCCGCCAGCCGCAGCCCCAAATCCTGTCCATAGCTGCACAGGTTAATGCCCACCAGCACCACCTCTTTGTGGCCCGCCTGGGCAAGGCTTCTTACTTCGGCGGCAATGTCGGCCACCGGCTTGCTTCGCACCGGGCCTCTGGCCGTGGGGATAATGCAGTAAGAGCAGCGGCAGTCGCAGCCGTCTTCAATTTTGACAAACGCCCGGGTTCGGTGGCGAAACGCCTCCACCTGCATCGCCTCAAAAGCTTCCCCCGAGGTGTGGGGGGCAATGGCCACCCGCCGGTTCTTCCCTGTCCCCTCGGCCATAAGGCCGTCCACCAGCGCCACCAGCGCCGTGCGGTCTTTCGCCCCGGTCACCAAATCCGCCTCCAAAAAGCCGGCGGCCTTTTCGGGAAATGCCTGGGGAAAGCAGCCCGTCAGCACAATTTTGGCGCCGGGATGTTGCCCCTTAATCCGCCGCAAAAGCTGCCCCGTCTTGCGGTCGCCTTCCCCCGTTACCGTGCAGGAGTTGACAATGTAGACATCCGCCTCCTCTTTGCCGGCGGCAATGTCATACCCCGCCTTGCGAAAAAGCCCCTCCAGATGTTCCGTCTCATATTGATTCACCTTGCAGCCAAAGGTGTAAAATCCTACTTTCAAATTGATCCTCTCCAAAAACAAGCATATCCGTTTTGATTGTACAGTTGATTATACCCTGCCAAGGCGCTGGATGCAAATGTTTGTCTTTTGCGTCCGGCAATTTCCCTCACCCTGGTTTGACCAGCCCGCCGCCAGGAAACAATTGACGGCCCGGCGTGCTTTTTGATACACTATAATAAGAATTATACTTGCAAAAGGAGGCCCTCAATGACCCAGCTCGTACCCGGCCGTATCGTCAAAGCCCTGGGCGGCTTTTATTATGTCCAAATGGCCGGCGCCGCAGCGCCCTGGGAATGTCGGGCCCGTGGGCTTTTTCGCAAAAAATCTCTTACCCCGCTGGTGGGCGACCACTGCATGGTGGAACCCACCGAGGAGGGCAAAGGTTATGTGAGCCAAATTCTCCCCCGCCAAAACACCCTCCCCCGCCCGCCGCTGGCCAATGTGGATACCCTGGCCATTGTGGTTTCTTTGGCCGACCCTGCCCCCAGCACGTTCGTCATTGACAAAATGATCACCATTGCCGAGCGGCGGGAGATTCCCCCCATTATCATCATCACCAAAACCGACCTCGCCTCTCCCCATGCACTGGAGGAAATTTATAAAACCGCCGGTTTCCCCGTTTTTCCGGTCTGCAGCGCCACCGGCGAAGGGTTAAGCGCCCTTATCCCCATTTTCCAAAATAAGCTCACCGCTTTTGCGGGCAACTCGGGCGCTGGCAAATCCAGCCTTCTCAACGCCCTCGATCCCCGACTCGATGTGGCCACCGGCGAAATCAGCGAGAAACTGGGCCGCGGCCGCCACACCACTCGTCACGTCGAGCTTTTTCCCTTGCACGGCGGCTATGTAGCCGATACCCCCGGCTTTTCCGCCCTGGAAATAGAGGAGCTGGAGCTTTTCCACAAATCTGAACTTCAATACTGCTTCCGAGAATTTGAGCCTTTCTTGCTCCGCTGCAAATTCACCGGCTGCTCCCACCGTACCGAAAAAGGCTGCGCCGTTTTGCAGGCGGTCAAAAACGGGGAAATCCACCCCTCCCGCCACGCAAGCTATCTTGCCCAATACGAAAAACTCGACCATTTGGCCGAGTGGGAAATCCAGCGTATGCGCGGTGAAAGCAAAAGCAAAGGCGAACCCCAATCCGAAACAGGAGAAAAGTAATTCATGGAAATACAAAAAAATGGTCGTTTTGTCATTTTTGGTTCTTGCCCCGTCACCCAAAAAACACTGCGCCGTCTCGCCATAGACCCCCGGCGCGATTGTATCGCCGCCGCCGATGCCGGCTACCTGCGGGCCCGGGAACTGGGCTTTTCCCCTTCGCTGCTGGTGGGTGATTTTGACTCGATGCCTCTTGCCGACCTGCCCGCCGATCTGCCGGTTCTCCGCTACCCCGCCCACAAAGACGATACCGACACACTGCTGGCTCTTCGGGCCGGCATCGCCCAAAACTACAAGGACTTTGTCATTCTGGGCGGCATTGGGGGCAACCGCCTTGACCACACCATCGCCAATCTCCAGTCCCTTATCTTCCTCAAGTCCTATGGCTGCAACGGCCTTTTGGCCGACAGCAACAACACGGCACGGGTGCTGGCCAACGAACAAATTACCCTGCCCCGCCACAAAGGCTACCTTTCCGTCTTTGCCCTGGGCGACTGCTGCCATGGCGTTACCATTACCGGCGTGGAGTACCCCCTTTGCGACCACACTCTTGAAGCTACCTTTCCCCTTGGCGTCAGCAACCGCATCACCCAGCCAACGGCCACTGTCTCGGTTCGGGGGGGCTATCTCCTTGTCATCGAAAGCGCCTTGCAACCATGACCCAAAACCGCCCTCCCCACAGGCCGCGCGTTTCCCGTGCACCTATGCTCTCGCCATAAGGATGGGGGCGGGGGAAACCATGTGGTTTCCCCGAAAATGTTTTTGCATACTTTTTGCGTCAAAAAGTATGGGCCCGTCGCGGCCCGAGCGACATGCCACATCCCTGCCAAAGCGGCTGTACGTCTACTCCAATTTTATATTGATATCAGTACCAGCGCTCTTTTCCACTTCACCCTTTGCACCCCAGACCAGACCCAAAACCGCCCTCCCCACAGGCCGCGCGTTTCCCGTGCACCTATGCTCTCGCCCTAAGGATGGGGTGTGGGGAAACCATATGGTTTCCCCGAAAATGTTTTTGCATACTTTTTGCGTCAAAAAGTATGGGCCCGTCGCGGCCTAAGCGACAGGCTATATATCTGCCGGAGCGGCTGTACGTCTGCGATTTTTCTATTTGATGCAGAGCCCATCTTTTTTGCTTCACCGCAAAAGCGCCACCGAACTCCACAGGGTTTTTCCATACAAAAAGAGTCTGCCCACGGGCAGACTCTTTTCATTTTATTCTTATGATCCCTTCACAAGTAAGTCATCAATCTCCGCCAAAAGGGTACCAGCCTGCTCGTCGTCCTCAACCTGCATGGTAATAGGCTGGGATAAATCAAGGCTGAAAATGCCCATAATGCTTTTCCCATCCACCTGATATTTGCCGGAAATCAAATCCACGTCGCAATCATACCGGCTCACCGTGTTTACAAACCGCTTCACATTTTCAATGGTCGCCAACAAAATTCGAGTTGTTATCATATCGATTTCTCATCCTTATTCCGTTAAAAGTTCATCGAGTTATCTTCCCGGGGGGTATAGGTCTTGTCGTCAAAATACAGTGTAAAAGATTTATACAGCCGTCCGTCAATCAAAATGCCGATATCGGCCTTATCCGTTCCCTGAAAACTGGGTTTCCAGGTGCCTACCTCATTGGGATTCAGCTGCTCCTGCTGCACGACAATGCCGTTCTGCACAGCTTGTATGGTGATTAATCTGTTGATATGCCGGGGCAAATCCACCGGCAAAATCAGCCCCTCCACCGTCAGGCCGCCCGAGCTCACCACAAAGTTCACCATGTCGCCTTCGGGAATTTGTCCTCCCGGCGCCGGGTCCTGGGCAATAATTTTGCCGTCCATCTTCGTGCTGTCTTCCCGCACGGTCACACCGCCCAGCTCCAGCTTTTGTACGCCTAAAATACGTTGGGCTTCTTCAATGGATAAATTGGTAAAGTCGGGCACGGTTACCATCCGCTGGTTGCTGCCCCGGCTTACATACAGCGTCACAATGCTGCCGGCCTCAATGTTGGTGTTTCGGGCAGGATCGGTGCGCACCACGTTACCCTCGCTCACCGTGTCGGAAAAAACGCTGGTGTCGCCCACTTCCAATCCTAATTTAGTCAGCTGCTCCACCGCCATATTGTATTCCACATCGGTCAGGTCGGGCATTGCAATCACGGGTGGCCCGCCGCTCACCGTCACTTTCACAACCGAGTTTACTTTCACCGTCCGCCCCGATACGGGCGATTGGGCAATAATGACCCCCCGCTCATAATCGGCGCTGTATTCGGTGCCCTGCACCTGAATATGAAAGTCGCTGTATTTTTTGCTGCCCTTCACGCTTTCATAGCTCTGCCCCACAAGGTTGGGCAACGTCACATCCGCCACCCGCCGAAAGGGGTTGTTCAGGTACAGCATAATGCCGATAAAAATGCCGCAGGCCAACACAAACGCCGCCATCATTCCCAAAAGAGAAGCGATAATAGGCGCCCGTTTGGGTTTAGCGCTTTTTTCACTGCTTCGGGTTTTGGCCACCGCCCGGTCGTACGCCCGGCTTTGGGCCGCCCCGCCGTCTCCCATATAATTGTATTCAAAGCTGATAGAAGGATTCTTTTTAAACTCGTCAATATCCCGCAGCATTTCCGAAGCGCTTAAATACCGCTGGCTTTTTTCTTTTTCCATCGCCCGCAGGGTAATTTCCTCCAGGCCCTCGGGAATGGTCGGATTAATGGTGCGGGGCGCCTTGGGCTCGGCCTCAATATGCTTAAGCGCCACCGAAACGGGCGACTCCCCTTCAAAGGGCAGCTGCCCTGTCAGCATTTCATAAAGCAGCACGCCCACCGAGTAAATGTCCGCCTGCTGGTCGGTAATTTCCCCTCTGGCCTGCTCTGGCGAAATATAATGCACCGACCCAATGGCTCTGTCGGTGATGGTGCGGGACTGGGCCCGGGCAAAACGGGCAATGCCAAAATCGGTAATTTTAATGGTTCCGTCCGCCAGCAGCATAATGTTCTGGGGCTTCACATCCCGGTGCACAATGCCGTTGTCGTGGGCATGTTGCAGCGCCCGCAAAATTTGCACTGTAAAATGCACGGCTTCTTTCCACGAAAGCACATTTTGCTGGTCAATATAATCTTTCAAGGTAATGCCGTCAATGTACTCCATGACAATGGACGGCATCCGGTCCGAAAGGCTTACATCAAAAATGCGGACGATATTGGGATGAGACAACACCGAAATCGCCTTGGATTCATTGCGAAACCGGCGCAAAAGCTCTTCATTTTCCAAATATTCTTCCCGCAAAATTTTGACGGCCACAAGCCGGTTCTCCACCGGATCCACCGCTTTATATACATTGGCCATGCCGCCAATTCCAATCAGTTCCTTGATGATATAGCGGCCGTCAATTTTTTTGTCGATATAGCGGTCCACTGCCATCACCTTCCCTTCGTAAACCCAGCTTTATGCGCCCATATCATACAGGAGCACCGCCGTAATGTTGTCAATACCGCCCATCTCGTTGGCCTTGTCAATAAACGGGCTGGCACATTCTTTTCCGGTCGCCTCAAGGCACAAGGCGCAAAACTGCTCTTCGCTTACCATATTGTAAAGGCCGTCCGAGCATAACAAAAGGATGTCGCCCTCCTCCAGCTTGCACGCCCCAAAATCGGGCTCAATCTGAGCCGCCACACCCACCGCTCTGGTGATATAGTGCCGGTCCTGGTGGTCTTTTGCTTCATCCGGCGTAATTTCTCCCCGCTCCAGCATCATCTGCACCACTGTGTGATCAGTGGTCAGCGCTTTCACCGTCTGGGCTTTGGGCGAAATCAGATACAAACGGGAATCGCCCGCGTGGGCATAATACACCTCTTGGCCCACTACAATGGTCATCACCGCCGTTGTGCCCATCCCCTCCAAGTTGGGATCGTTTTGGGCCTTTTCTTGCACAAGGGCGTTGGCGCTTTCCAACGCGGTGGTAAACAAAAGCTTAATGGATCGCTCGTCCATCTCGGGCCGAAAACCGTCTGTCAATATCCGCGCGATGTCGCCGCAGGCCAGGCTGCTGGCCACTTCGCCGCCATTTTCGCCGCCCATGCCATCGCAAACAACAGCATACCCGCAGCGCCCGTCAAAGACTTTGCTGGCGAACAAATCCTGGTTCTGGGCCCGTCGTCTGCCAATATCCGTTGCACCCACAATTTTCAGCATCGGCCTCTCTCCTTACTGGAAAATCAGTTCTACTTGTCTACGCTGTCCGGCTCCCCTGCCTCTTGGGCCGCCTGCTGTCGGCGCAGTTGCCCACAGGCGGCGGCAATATCGCTGCCCAGTTCCCGGCGTATGGTGGCCGTTATGCCTCGGGCCGTCAAAATCGACGCAAACCGTTCCACATTTTCCCGTTTGCCCCGCCGGTACCCGCGCCGGGCATCATTCAGGGGGATAAGGTTCACATGGCAAATCTGCCCTTTCAATAAAGCCCCCAGCGCCTCGGCTGCATCGGGGCTGTCGTTAATGCCGTCAATGATGGCGTATTCATAAGAAACCCGCCGTCCGGTCGTCTCAAAATAACGGCGACACGTTGACATCAGCTCTGCCAAGGGCCACTGCTTGGCCACCGGCATCATACGCTGTCTTGTGGCGTCGTCCACAGCGTGCAGCGACACCGAAAGCGTCAGCCCCAGCTTTCGCTCGGCCAGCGCATCTATTTTGTCGCAAAGCCCGCAGGTGGAAAGGGAAATATGCCGCGCGCCCAAATTCCGTCCCTTGGGATGCGTCAATATCGAAATAAAATCCAGCACATTGTCAAAATTGTCAAGCGGCTCGCCAATGCCCATCAGCACCACCGAGTCAATGGCCCCCTGGTCGGCCTCCGCCCTGTAAAATTGCTCCAGCATCTCCCCGGCGGTCAGGTTGCGCACCAGTCCCCCCACTGTTGAGGCGCAAAATCCACACCCCATCCGGCATCCCACCTGGGTGGAGATGCAAAGGCTGTCGCCATGGGCGTACTTCATCCGCACCGCTTCAATACAGTTGCCGTCTTCCAGCGCAAAAAGATATTTGCGGGTACCGTCCAGTTTGGATTCCAGCATCAATTTTACCATTAATACCGTCAGATGGCAATTGTTTTTCAGCCTCTCCCGCAACAAAAGCGGCAGATCACTCATTTCCGCAAAACTGCCGGCTTGCCGGGCGTGAATCCAGGTAAAAATTTGCCCCGCCCGATACTTCGGCTCCCCCATCTCACCGAGCGCTTTTTCCAGCATCGGTAAAGTTAACGATTTCAGATCCAGCGGCTTTTCTTTTGTCTCTTGTCTATTCATGTCCACGTTTTTCAACTGCCCCTATAAAAAATCCGTCACAGTCCGGCGTTTCTTCTCCCCCAATGCCAAGGGTGCAACTGCTGCCGCCACCCAGCGCTTCGGGCAAAACGCCCGGCGCAAAATCCGGGTGTGCCACCAAAAAGCGGGCGATGACTTCCTCGTTTTCCAGGGGGTTAAGGGTGCAGGTGGAATAAATAACCATCCCGCCGGCCTGTATATATTTTGATGACATTTCAAGGATGTTATACTGCACATTTGGCAAATCCGCCACCGACGCAAGGGTTTTGTACCGAATTTCCGGTTTTCGCCGGATGATGCCAAAGCCGGAACAGGGTACGTCGCATAAAACCCGGTCAAAAACACCCCGCGATTTGTGATGTTGGCTCGCGTCCCCCACAACCGCCCGCACCGCACCCAGGCCCAGCCGTTCGGCTCCCCTTGCCACCAGCGCCACACGGCTTTCGTGAAGGTCCATGGCCACAATTTCACCCTTGTCCTCCATCATCTCGGCCAAAGTGAAGCTTTTGCCCCCCGGCGCAGCGCAGCTGTCCAGCACCCGCATGCCCGGCCGGGCCCCCACTGCCAAAGCACACAACTGGGACGATATATCCTGCACGTGAAAAAGGCCCGCTTCATAAGCCGCCGATGCCCGCAAATCCACCCCTTCCAGCAGCAGTAAGCTGTGAGGAATGGGTCCTTCCGCCGCCGCAATGCCTTCTGCCGCCAGCGCCGCAGCCAGCCCCGCGCTGTCCGTTTTCGTCGTGTTCACCCGCAGGTAAACCGGCGGCTGCCCCAGCGACCGCTCCAGCATCTGCCGCGCCGCCGCTTCGCCATAGTGGGTAAGCCACAGCGCGCACAAATCCTCGGGCACCGAGTAAGCAATGGAAAGCCGCTTTGCTGGCGGACTTTGGGGCAGCGGAATGGATTTTCCGCCCCGCAAAAACGATTGCAGCACCCCGTTTACAAGGCCGCCCGCCCGGGGCTGCCCCAGCTCTTTCACCAGCTCGACCGATTGATTGACGGCGGCAAACGCCGGCACACCCGGCATATACAAAAGCTGATAAAGCCCGCAGCGCAGCGCCACAACCACCGCCACATGCAGCTTTTTGGCCGCGGGGCACAACGCCGCCACAACGGCGTCCAGCGTCAGGCTTCGCTCCAGCACCCCGTAAAACAACGCGGCGGCAAACGCCTTGTCCCGCTTTTCCAGCGGCCAACTGCCCAAGGCGTTGTCGATCACAATATTGGAGTATCCGCCTTTCTCCACCCGCAAAAGGGCGTTGGCCGCCGCCAGCCGCGCCTGTGTCACGTTCCCTTTGGCTCTTTTTTCCCCCGCGATGGCAAACATCCCCTTTCGCCTATGTAACAAAATAAAAAATGTGCGATGACAGGAAACGGGGCGGTCCCCATCATCCATCATGACAACGGACCGTCCCCCGCAACACCTTGCTCCAACCTATCGCCGCCGCCGCGAAAGCAGCACAAACCGCAGCAGGGTGGCCAGCGTGGACACCAGCGCCGCCACATAGGTCATGGCCGCCGCGCTCAGCACTTTTTTGGCTCCTGCCATCTCCTCGCTTTCCAGCATCCCCCGGCCTTCCAAAGTGGCCAGGGCACGGTTGCTGGCGTTAAATTCCACCGGCAGCGTCACCAGCTGGAAGACGGCCACAGTGGCGTACAAAATAATGCCAATGTTGATCAGCCCGGCAAATCCAATGGCAAACCCAACCACAATTAAAGGAATGGCCGCCGTCGACCCAATGTTGGTAATGGGAATAATGGCGCTGCGCAGCTTCATGGGGGCATAGCCTGTGGCGTGCTGGATGGCGTGGCCCACTTCATGGGCCGCCACGCCCACCGCTGCAATAGAGGGGCTGTCGTACACACTGTCGGAAAGCCGCACCACCCGGCCGCGCGGGTCATAGTGGTCGGTCAAATTGCCCTGGATATGCTCAATGGGTATATCCTGCAGACCGTTGTCGTTCAAAATCTGCCGGGCCACATCCCTGCCGGTGTACCCCCGGCTTGTGCGATACTGGGAAAAAGTGCGAAAGGTGGACTGCACCTTGCTTTGGGCCCACAGGCCAAGCAGCATGGCGGGCACCACCAAAACCAGCAGGGTAATGTCAAACCCTCCTGCCATTACATTTGTCATCAATCCGCCCATATCCGTACCTCCAAGAATCAATTCAGTCTCTTTGTTTCATCGGCCCCGTGCGGCCCTGTTCCACATCATATCCAGCGCGGTGTTCTTCTCTATCTCCTGTAAATTGCGCTGAAGCTGTTTTTATTGATCATTTTTATCCGTTGTTTTTTTCTTTACCCAAAACACCAAGGGGATGGCCGCGCAAATACTCGGCGCCGGTCATCGCCTTGCCCCCTTCGGGGCGCACCTCCAAAAGGGCCAGCAACCCCCGGCCGCACTGCACAACAAGGCGGCCCGTTTCGTCCCGGCTGACTGTACCCGGCGGCGCGTTTTGGCCGGTTTCGGCCGCCACCGCCCCCCGCAGCACTTTCAGCAGTTTGCCCCCTGCAAAAGTATATGCGCCGGGCCAGGGGGAAAAGCCCCGAATCAAATCATAAAGCGCCACGGCCGGTTTATCAAAGTCCAGTTCGCCCATCTCTTTTTGAATCAGAGAGGCATAGGTGGCCTGTGCGTCGTCTTGGGGGGTGCGGACCGCTTTGCCCGCCTCCACCAGCCCAAGGGTGTGCGCAAGCAACTGCGCCCCCAAAAGGGACAACCGGTCGTGCAGCGCCCCGGCGGTCTCTTCCGGGCCAATGGGCGTTGCCGCCATCTCAATGATGTCGCCGGTGTCCATCCCCTCGGCCATATACATGGTGGTCACACCTGTTTCTTTTTCGCCGTTGACGACGCTCCACTGTATCGGTGCCGCCCCCCTGTACTTGGGCAGCAGCGAAGCGTGCACATTAATGCACCCTTTGGGCGGCAGCGCTAAAATATCCGGCGGCAAAATCTTGCCGTAAGCCACCACCACAATCAGTGCGGGGGAAAGGGTCCGCAAAATGGAAAGTACCTCGCCATCCCGCAGCTTGGGGGGCTGGTAAACCGGAATGCCTTGTTCCGCCGCCAGCACCTTCACCGGCGGTGGCGTCAGCCGGTATCCCCGCCCGGCGGGCTTGTCCGGCTGGGTAAAAACGCCCACCACCCTGTGGCCGGCGTCCCATATGGCTTTCAGGCAGGGCACGGCAAATTCCGGTGTCCCCATAAATACAATATCCAAGCGCTCCCGCTCCTTACAAAAATCTCAATGTCGCTTGCGCTAAATTTCTGCCGCGTCGGAAAAATCCTCTTCCAGCTCGGCGGCATCCAGCATCCGAATGACAATATCTTTAAACATACGTCCGTCCAAATGGTCCGTCTCGTGGCAGATAGCCCGGGCCATCAGCCCGCTGCCCTCCAGCTCGATGGCGTCGCCGCGGCGGTCAACCGCCCGGACGACCACCGTTTCCGGCCGCTCCACAAGGCCGTATTCTCCCGGGCAGGAAAGACAGCCCTCGCTGTCGGTCACGGCGCCGGCAGTGCTGACAATTTCGGGGTTAATCAGCTCAATGGCCCCTTCCCCCAAGTCAATAATGCACACCCGCCGCAGTACGCCCACCTGGGGCGCGGCCAAGCCGACGCCGTTGGCCTCGGCCAGTGTGTCTGCCATATCATCCAAAAGCTGGTGCAGCCTTTCGTCAAAGTGCTCCACCGTGCGGCTTTTCTTGCGCAAAATTGGGTCCGATTCATTCAAAATATTTCTCAGGGCCATAAAATCCGGTTCCTTTCCTTTCAAGAGTACGCATGTGTATCAGCATTTTTTAATAATTGGATGTGTAAGACGGATCCACAAAAGCCGCCACATCCTTGTGTGTCCCCTCTTTGCCAAATGCCGTCAAAAGGGCCGCAAACAACGCTCTTGTCTCGGGGGCATTTTTGCACTTCACCAACAATTTATACCGCCACCGTCCCGCCACCCGGAACACCGCCGCCTGGGCGGGGCCTAAAAGCCGCACCGGCAAATCGGGGTACTGCTCTTGGGCCAGTTTGGCAAACCGCGCCGCCATCCACTGGGCGGCATTGTGGGCCTTGGTCTGGTCTTCGCCCGAAATGCCAATGCAGTAAAGGCGGCAAAAGGGCGGGTAAAGATGAATTTTCCGGCTGTCAATTTCGGTGGCAAAAAAGGTGGGGTAATTTTGGGTGGCCGCCTGTTCAATCAGGGGATTGTCGGGGGTGTAGGTTTGTATATACGCCCGCCCCGGCTTCTCCCCTCGGCCACATCGCCCCACCACCTGGGTAATCAGGCTGAAGGCGCGCTCGGCGGCATCGTAATCCTCACTGTAAAGCGCCTGGTCGGCGCTCAACACCCCCACCAGCGTCACCCGGGGGAAATCCAGCCCCTTGGCCACCATCTGGGTACCAATCATAATATCATATGCGCCTTCTTTAAAGGTGCCCAAATGCCGTTCATGGGCATGCCGCGACATGGTGGTGTCGGTGTCCATGCGCAAAATGTTGGCCGCGGGAAAAAGTCCCTTCAAAATTTCTTCCGCCTTTTGGGTGCCCAGGCCCGAGTACCGCATGTAGGAACAGCCGCAGTGTTCGCAGCTGGCCACCAGCTCCTGTGAATGCCCGCAATAATGGCAGACCAGCCGCCCGTTGGCCGCGTGGTAGGTAAGGGCGATGGAGCAATGGGGGCAGACCGCTGTTTCGCCGCAGCTGGGGCACTTTACAATGGTACTGTGCCCCCGGCGGTTCAAAAGTAAAATGGTCTGTTCCTTTGCTTCCAAGTTTACATAAATTTCATCCAAAAGCGTTTGGGAAAAACCCTCCGCCGCGCTTTTGTCTCCTTTTTGGTCAATGACAAAAACATCGGGCAACTTGGCCACTCCATAGCGCCCTGGCAGCGTGACAAGGGGAATCTCCCCTTTGGTCGCCCGGTGGTAGCTTTCTACCGACGGTGTCGCCGAGCAAAGCAATAGCAGACTTTTATGATATCGGCACCGGAGCTTTGCAATGTCCCGGGCGTCAAACCGGGGGGCCGCCTCCGACCGGTAGGTGTGCTCCTGCTCCTCGTCGATAATGATCAGGCCGATCGAATCCAGCGGGGCAAAAACAGCCGAACGGGTACCCACCACAATGTCTGTCAGCCCCCGCTTAATCCGCTTCCATTCGTCCATTCTCTGGGACATGGACAGCCCCGAGTGAAGCACCGCCACCCGCTGGCCAAAGCGGGCTGTAAAAAGTCCAATGGTCTGAGGGGTCAGGGAAATTTCCGGCACAAGACAAATGATCTTTTGGCGTTTTTGCAGCACGCTGTCAATTAAATGCAAATAGACTTGCGTCTTCCCGCTGCCCGTCACACCGTACAAAAGCGCCTCGCCAAACTCCCCTTTGGCCGCCAACCCTTCCAACGTCTTGGCCGCCTCGGCCTGCTCGTTGGAAAGCGCCGTTTCGGCAGTCTCTTCGCTGCACGCCAGCTCCGGCACCCGGTAAATTTCCTGCTCGTAACTTTCGCAAATGCCCGTCTTCAAAAGGGTATCCACCACGCTGCGGGTCACCCCGGCAAAATAGCAAACTTCCTTTAAAGACGCCTCCCCCACTTCCTCCAAAAGGGCAATTACCCCTTTTTGCTTGGCGGTGGGGGTAAAGTCACTTTCCTCTTTGGGGGACGCCAATGTAATCATCAGAATGCTTTCATCCTGTATCTTGCGTTTCAGCAGTTCTTGCTCTTCCACAACGCCTTTTTGAAGCAGCGCCCGCAGCGCGGGTGCCTCCCCTGTAATGCCCAGCGCCTCCCAAAGGGTTTCTCTGGGCACGCTGGCCCGCCGGCGCAAATAGCCTATAATTTGCGCTTCATCCGGGGTAAAAGCATCTGCTTCTTTGCCTTTTCTTTTTCCGGTGGGGGCCGGCTTGTGCAAAACATAGGCCATCTGAGCCTGTACGCCGATGCCGGCGGGCAAAAGCACTTTCAGCCCGTCAAAAAAACTGCAAAAGGTTGTCTCCTTCAAATAACGCAAAAGCCCCAGGCCTTCGCGGTTTAAAAGCGGTTCCGGGTCCACCACTGTTTTAATGGGTTTCAGCTTTTCCCTGGATGTCCGCTCTTCCCATTCCAATATAATACCCAGCCGGGTGGCGTTTCCGGTGCCGAACGGCACCACCACCCGACAGCCGGTCAATGCTTCTTCCTGCCCTTTGGGGACAAACGCCTCCGGCAAATAGTAACTGTACAGCTTATCATAATGATATGCCGCCCGCTCCACCGCCACTTTGGCGATTTTATACATCGCCAAAATCCTTTCTGTCCTGACCCTGCCAAAGCGCTTTCGCCCTGTTCAAAATTTCCTGCCCCAGCTGGAACTTGTCCATTTTCGGCAGCTTCTCGGCGCCCTTTGCCGTCAGCAGCGTCACCACATTGGTTGTGCCGCCAAAACCCGCCCCCTCTTCCACAAGGGAGTTGGCCACAATAAAGTCGGCGTTCTTTTTCACCCGCTTTTGTTCGGCGTTGGCCAGCAGGTCGTCTGTTTCCATCGCAAAGCCCACAAGCACCTGCCCCGGCTTTTTGTGCTGGCCCAGCCACGCCAAAATATCCGGGTTACGCTCCAGCACCAGCGTAAGGGGCGCCTCTGTGTCGCCTTTTTTAATTTTATGGGCAGCCGGGCTTTGGGGCCGAAAATCAGCCACCGCCGCCGCCTTGATGATGATGTCCTGCTCGCCCGCTTTGGCGGACACCGCCTCAAACATTTGCAGGGCGCTTTGGGTGGGGATAAAGGTTACGCCGGCCGGCGCTTCCAAAGCGGTGGGCCCGCTGACAAGGGTCACATCCGCCCCCCGCAGCGCCGCGGCCCTGGCAATTTCGTACCCCTGCCGCCCGCTGGAATAATTGGTCATAAACCGCACCGGATCGGCCGCTTCCCTGGTGGGTCCCGCCGTCACCAGCACATGCAGCCCCTGTAAATCCTGGGGTGTCACCGCGGCGACCGTGTAATGCATCAGTTCGCCCAGCGTGCAAAGCCGTCCGATGTCCTCGTCCCCACAGGCCAAAAAGCCGCTGTCCGGCCCCACCAGTGCCATGCCCCGGTCCCGGAGCGTCTGCAGGCTGGCTTGTGTTGCCGGGTTGCGGTACATGCCGTTGTTCATGGCGGGGGCCACCACCTTGGGGCAGGACGCCGCCAAAAACGTGGTCGTCAGCATGTCGTCGCAAATGCCAAAAGCAAACTTGGCAATGACATTGGCGGTGGCGGGCGCCACCACAAACACATCGGCCTTTTTCGCCAACGACACATGCTCCACTTCCCACGAAAAATTCCGGTCAAATGTATCGATGCACGCCCGGTTGCCTGTCAGCGTTTCGAAAGTAAGGGGCGTCACAAACTCGGTGGCGTTGCGCGTCATAATGACATGCACATCCGCCCCCAGCTTTTTAAGGTCACTGGCAAATTGGGCTGCTTTATAGGCGGCAATGCCGCCCGTAACACCCAGCAAAACGGTTTTACCCTGCAACATATACCTTTCCCCTGTCCTTTGGCATCCTGCGGCCAAACCGGCCCGCCGCTTGTTTACTCTTTTGTGTTGTCAATATAATCGCTAAGAAAGCTCTCCGGCATTTTCTGGTGGTTGGCATAATACTCCACCGCCAAATTCACCGGTTTCATTTCCAGCGGAATTTTATGTTCCTCCGCATCGGCGGCAATTTCTCTGGCTTTTTGGGCAATGGTCACCACCAGTTCGTAATAATTCTCCCCCGGCTTCATCAGTTGGTTAATCGATGGTCTTAGCATTCTTCAGCACCTCTTCAATCAATTCTTTTTGGTATTTAATCGAACATCTGGCCGCCTTGATAACCGAGTCCATACAGGCGGCCGCTCTGTCCACTTCGTCGTTTACGATAATGTAATCATATCGTCCGGCGTTTTCGATTTCCGTTTTGGCAATTTGCAGCCGGCTTTTTAAATCTTCGCCCTGCTCCGCGCCCCGGTACAAAATACGCTCCTTTAGGTCGGCAAAGGTGGGCGGCATAATAAACACAAATAACGCCTCGGGACATCTTTCCCGAATCTGGTTGGCGCCCTGTACCTCAATTTCCAAAATGATGGTCTTGCCTTCCGCCAACCGGGTATCTACAAACTTACGGGGTGTGCCGTAATAGTGGTCGCCGTAAACGGCGTATTCCAACATGTGTCCGGCGGCAATTTCCGCCTCAAACTGTTCCCTTTGGTAAAAGTGATAATGTACGCCTTCCACTTCTCCCGCCCGGGGCGCCCGTGTCGTTGCCGACACTGAATACGCCACATCGGGAAAGTTGCTTAAATACCGGCGCACAATGGTGCCCTTGCCCACACCAGACGGCCCCGACAATACCACCAGCATACCCTTTTCCTCACGGTGTCCCGCGCTTTCATGCATTTTCATCCAGCTCCTCTTCCTCATCATAATCCAGCGCGCGGTTGGCCACCGTCTCCGGCTGCACCGCCGACAAAATGACATGATCGGAATCAGTAATGATCACGGCGCGGGTGCGCCGGCCGTAGGTGGCGTCCACCAATGTGCCCCGGTCTCGCGCCTCTTGGATAATGCGCTTAATCGGCGCCGACTCTGGGCTTACAATGGCCACAATCCGGCTGCCCGACACCATATTGCCAAAACCGATGTTCACAAGTTTCATGCCGCTGCCTCCTTGCTGCTTCCCAATTTCTCATTCTATATTTTGGATCTGCTCTCGAATTTTCTCAATTTCCGCTTTGATATTGACAACCACTTTGGCAATGTCCGCGTCCATTGCTTTGGAACCAATGGTGTTGGCCTCCCGGTTAATTTCCTGCACCAAGAAGTCCAGCTTGCGGCCCACAGCGTCGCCCCCGGCCACAATTTCTTTCAGCTGCAAAAGATGGCTGCGCAGCCGCACTGTCTCCTCGTCAACGGCCACCCGCTCGGCAAAAACGGCCGCCTCCGTCAGCATGCGCTGTTCGTCAATGCCGCTTTGGCCCAGCACCTCCTGCAATTTTTGAAAAAGCTTTTCCCGATATTGGGCCACCGTTTTGGGCGACGATTCCTCCACAATGCCCACCAGCTGGCCAATGGTTTCGGCCCGGCTTAAAATATCCGCCTCTAGCCGCTCGCCCTCGGTCTGGCGCATGGCGGTAAAGCCGGTCAGCGCGGCATCCAGCACCGCCCGCACACCGGCCCAAACGCTGTCTTCGTCGTCGGCCACTTTACGCACCACAAACAAATCGGAAAAGCGGGTCATCCCGCTTAGGGTAATGTCGTCGTCAAGCCCCAGCGCTTCCCCCATCTCCCGTATTGCCGCCAAATAGGACTGGGCCAGCGGACGGTTCAGCTGCACTTCGGCGGAGCCTGTGTCAATGTTAAGAACGGTCACATTCACATCCACTTTACCCCGGCCAATCCGGCTTTGCAGGTAGCTTTTGATCTTCTCCTCCAAATATCCGTAAATCCGGGGCACCCGGCTGGATAGCTCAAAATACCGGTGGTTCACCGCCCGCAGCTCTACGGTAATCTCTCTGCCATCCACAATTTCCTGCCCCCGGCCGTATCCTGTCATGCTTCGTATCATAATTCGCACTACCCCGCTATTTTCTCTTTCTTTTGGCTTTTTGCTTCCAAAAGGGCAATTTTTCTTAATATACTATGATACCTTCCCAGCCCCTGTTTGTCAAATCAATCCCGCCGCACTTTGCCGACTTTTTTCCGGCTTTTGCCCGCTTTATCCGCCGGCATGGGATCGACTTTTTGCAATATACTATAATATGGTTATATTTCCCTTGACACGGCTCTGGAGGTGTGTTATATTGAACACATATTTAGAGATGCGATATATCATATCGTGATATATCAATGTACATATCATAGCCTGAGTATTGTGAAACCGAAACGCATAAAGGAGTTGATTTATCCATGTGGACCAGAGAAGAGCTGAAAACACGAGCCAAAGAAGTGCTCAAACGCAGCCTGGGTTGGGCTATCCTTGTCTGTCTGGTGGGCAGCCTGCTGGGCGGCTCGTTGGCGGGCGGAGGTAGCGGCGGCAGTGTCGGCAGCAATGCCGGCAGCAGTTTCTCCAACTCATTCCAATCTTCCGGCAACTCGTCTGAGGAATATCTGCCCGGCGACTGGAACGCCAGTGATTTGGAGCACTTTGCCGAAAATCCCCAGGCGGCCATTTCTTCCAACAGCGCCGCCTTTTCCGTCATTTCTTCCACAATCGCCATTTTCGTTCTCATCCTTGTACTGGCCGCCTTCGCTTTCACTTTCTTTGTCGGCAACCCTGTCACAATGGGAATGGCCCGCTGGTTCAACCGCAACCGGGAATTGCCCCAGCCGCCCAACTTCGGCATGATGTTTGACGGTTTCCGCGGCGGCACCTATCTGAAAACAGTAGGCGCCCTGGCTTGGCGGGACCTGATTATTCTCCTCTGGTCTTTGCTCCTCATCATCCCCGGCATCATCAAAGCTTATGCCTACCGCATGGTGCCCTGGATTTTGGCCGATAATCCCCACATCGATTACAAGCGTGCCATGGAGCTTTCCGACCAAATGACCAAAGGTCACAAAGGCGACATGTGGGTGCTGGATCTTTCCTTCATCGGCTGGTCGTTGCTGGCCGCCATCACCTGCGGTCTTGGCTATATTGTGCTCAACCCCTATATGTGCGCCACCCAGGCCGAGCTTTACGCCGTCCTGCGCCACAATGCCCTCGTCAGCGGCGCCTGCAGCTTCGACGAACTGGGCTTCCCTGTCCCCGAGGGTTATACCCCTCCGTCCTACGGCTACGGTTATACCCAACCCCCGACGATGTATCCCCAGGAGGGCGTTCCCCCCACCTACAATCAACCCACTTCCTACCCGTCCGAACCGGAGGCTCCCCGGAATGATGCTCCCCCTTCCGGCCCCGAACTGTAGGCAATTATAAAAATGCACCCGCTTCACAAGCGGGTGCATTTTTCTGTAATGGGCGTAGCCCTTATTATTTCTTTACGCTTTCTCTTCTTCCCCGCTTGCACCCCAAAATCAGAGCCAAAACCATCCTCCCCATAGCCCGCGCGTTTCCTGCGCACCTCTTCCCTCGCCCTAAGGATGGGGGGTGGGGAAACCATGTGGTTTCCCCGAAAAAATGTTTTTGCATACTTTTTGCGCCAAAAAGTATGGGCCGGTCGCGGCCCGAGCAACATGCTACCTCCTTTCCGGAGCGGCTGCACGTCTACTCCAATTTTATATTTATATCAGCACCAACGATTCTCCTCTTCCCCGCTGCACCCCCGAAGCAGACCCAAACCCGTCCTCCCCATAGCCCGCGCGTGTCCTGCGCACCTATGTCCTCGCCCTAAGGATGGGGTGTGGGGAAACCATGTGGTTTCCCCGAAAAAATGTTTTTGCATACTTTTTGCGCCAAAAAGTATGGGCCGGTCGCGGCCCG
>JAVBNO010000075.1:0-24148 GCA_031551485.1 Oscillospiraceae bacterium | reverse complement strand
AAATCCGGCACAAAGCCACTGTCAAACTTACAGCGATTCCCAAGATGCCAATGGTCAACTTAGTAATTTTGCATACCAAAACAAAAACAGGCTAGCATATATTGCTAACCTGTTTTTGTCCTTATGAACACTCGTAGTGGTACGAGTGTTCATAAGGACAGACTCGGCAATCTACGCCAAATAAGGCTTTATGGCACAGACAAGCGAATATTACGTCATAATTCGACTATGCATTATGCTTATTATCTATATTCATTGGTAAGCGTTATCTAATCAAAGCAGGCAGATTTGAAGAATGTCATTATCAATACTAATTCTCTCTAATTGATATGGATACTGTTTGGTTAAAATTTCGTAGTTATCAATACTAATATCAAATAATTCACCGCTTTTAACAATGTATATTTCTTTTTTCTGCGGTGTTTCAAAGTTGTAATTTCCCGCTGCTAAAACATCACATAATATTTTGCGAACATATATTAGTCCAAATTCATTTTCCCTGATGTATATTGATTTTAATTTTGCATCTGTGTCTAAATTTATAATATTCACAAGCTATCGCTCCTAATATAAATACTGTTCACCTTCAAATTTCTGAAAGCATGATTTCATTTTAATTATATCATATAGCTTTCTACCCACACACAAAAACAGGCCAGCAACATTGCTAACCTGTTTTTGTCCTTATGAACACTCGTAGTGGTACGAGTGTTCATAAGGACAGACTCGGCAATCTGCGCCAAATAAGGCTTTATGGCACAGACAAGCGAATATTACGTCATAATTCGACTACACAGTATGCTTATTCGGTACGACAATTCAATATAAAACACAATCTGGTTTTCCTTCAAATTGATAACTTTCATTAAAAAACAAGACATCCCATACTTTTTCTAAAAATCTCGCTGTTACTTCTACAGGGATGTAGCCATCATCATTAAGTTTACTAAATATATTAGGTTCATATGTTAAAAAATAAGATAATGATAACTTCAACCAAACTTTCTGGTTGTTTTCCAACTGTTTATATCGTTTCAAAATGTATTCTTTAATTAGTACATCAACTTGATGTGAATTTTCCATGCTGAAACTCGTAAGATTAAAATCTCCTGTTTCACAATCTACTATCATATCAACAAATAAATTTCTTATATCATCAAGCTGCACATAGATTTTTTCACTCATTTCAACACCAACGCCTAATATAAATTTTCGATTGCATTCAATCGGCGCAACCGCTCTATAAAAAAATTACTTTTCCGATTGCTCTTTTACAATTTTTTCAGTTGCCTCTATGAATAAACCTATTTTGTCATACATTGATTTAATATCTCCTACGCTGTTTGACCGATAAAATCCAGTTCGAATTTCGTTCCATGGTTCAGAAGGATGCCGTCAGTCAAACGTATTCGCAGCAGACATGTATTTGGGTCTTCCTCATTGGTGTGACCGTTGTCATACCATGCGGCAAAGACGACGCGCAGTTTGGCCATCATCTCCGCATTTTTTGCACACCCAACCTAAATTTTCGCCAATACCATGTGCAGTGAACCATTCGCCACAAATGGCGACTTTGGGGTTTGTATCAATTTGCCTCATTTTATTTGAAAGCGCGTAAGTCACTGCATAAAACGCGCCTTCCTCATAATAGGCGTTTACAATACGGACAGAAGGACTGTTGCCATCCAATGTTGCAAGAGAAAGAGGTGTGTCACTGCCAAATCTTTCATTAAAAATCCGGATTGCATCATTATATCTGTCCATTCGCTTCCCCCCACTACCTATAAATATTGTCTGTTTATATACCGCCAAAAGAACTGTTTTTTATTATATCACATAGCCTTTTGATTATAAACAAAAACAGGCCAGCAACATTGCTAACCTGTCTTTGTCCTTATGAACATCCAATGGTGCGAGTGACGGGACTTGAACCCGTACGCCATGAGACACACGCCCCTCAAACGTGCCTGTCTGCCAGTTCCAGCACACTCGCATATCAAAGCTTGATCCGCAGGATTCCTCCGGCGGATGAGCTTTTTTATTATAGCATTCCACAGGCAAATGTCAAGACTGCAACCGGCCAAATTGAAGCGTCAAAAAAAAGTTTTCCCGGTGGGATGCGTACAAGAGATTACTGGGTTTGCCCTTGCCATGTGTGAATATAGTTGCCGGCTTCGAAGGCAGAGACAGCGCCATCGGCCGCGGCAGTGACCACCTGCCGCAGGGCCTTGGTGCGGGTGTCGCCCGCGGCAAACACCCCGGCCAGGTTGGTTTTGCAATCTTCGCCGGCAATGATGTAGCCATAGCTGTCCAAATCCACTTGGCCCTCGAACATGCCGTTATCCGGTTCCAGCCCGATGGCGACAAAGACAGCGTCGACAGTAAGGTTTCGGGCCTCGCCGGTCATAACGTCGCCCACCTCCAGCGAACGCACCTGGCTGTCGCCGTCAATGCGGCGCGCCACGCTGTTCCAGATTACCTCAATATTGGCTTTGGCCAAAACCGCTTCCGCCAATATGGCGCTCCCCCGAAAGGCGTCCCGCCGGTGGATGAGGTAGACCTTGCTGCAATGATTGGCCAGATAAAGCGCATCCTCCAAAGCGGTGTTGCCGCCGCCCACAACCGCCACCGGTTTGTCTTTGAAAAAGGCGCCGTCACAGGTGGCGCAGTACGACACTCCTTTGGCCGTCAGCTCTTTTTCGCCGGGGCAACCCAATTTGCGCCGCTTGGCCCCGTTGGCAATAATGACCGCTTTGGCCTCGTAGGTGTTTTTGGCGCCATGAATCACTTTGACATCGCCGGCAAGCTCAACCGCTTTCGCTCCTTCAAAGCGAATGTCCGCCCCAAAGCCCCGGGCCTGATTAAACAGCATCATGCCAAAATTGACGCCGGTTGTCCTGTCAAGGCCGGGGTAATTTTCCACCTCCGGCGTGTTGGCCAGCTGACCGCCGGGCGCGCCCCCTTCCAGCACCAAAACGCTGTAGCCTGCGCGGCGGGCGTAAGTGGCCGAGGAAAGCCCCGCCGGACCCGCGCCGATGATGACGATATCGTACATAAGTTTGCCTCCCACATATCTGATCGATTATCTGCTCAGTGCAGTGTCATTCTATATTAGTATTGTATATGGCAAAAAGACATTTCGCAATACCCGGTGGCAAACGGCAGCATAAATGGCTGTTTTACTTGACAGATCGGCCGCCACAGTGCTATAGTATGTTCCATAAGACAGGGAGGCATACGTTTATGACCCGTTCTTGCAGCATCACAACACAATATGGTTTTGTGTTTTTGGGCCTGAGCTATTATTTTAGCACGGGTTATTTTTATTGCTGCCAAAAGAATAACGGACCATCTGTATGCTAATATCCCCCTCCTGCTGAAAAGCACGATAAAAACAGGAACAAGGGAACCGGCTGCCTGCGGATGGTGGCCGGTTTTTTGCATTACCGGCGGACAAAGTATATGAATGATAATGAAGGTGTAATCATGGTTGTTGTACTCAAACAAAACCCGGATCCCAAACAGTTGGAAAATTTAATCAGCTGGCTGAAAAGCCTGGGGGTTGATGTCCACTTGAGTGTGGGCGCCAATACCACCATTCTGGGGTTGGTGGGGGATACCTCGGTGGTGGATATCAACTTGGTGCGGGCCCTTAACATTGTGGAAACAGTCAAACGCATCCAGGAGCCTTTTAAAAATGCCAACCGCAAATTTCACCCCGACGACACGGTCATTGAAGTGGGGGAGGCCAAAATTGGCGGCGGCCATTTCGCCGTCATTGCCGGCCCCTGCTCGGTAGAGTCTCCCGAGCAGATTGTGGCGGTGGCCAAAGCGGTAAAAGCCTCCGGGGCCAAACTGCTGCGGGGCGGCGCCTTCAAGCCCCGCACATCCCCCTATGCCTTCCAGGGGCTGCGGGCGGAAGGCATAGAAATGCTGCTGGAGGCTCGCCAAGAGACGGGACTGCCCATTGTCACCGAAATCATGGACATTTCCCACCTGCCCTTGTTCGAGGATGTGGACGTGATACAGGTGGGCGCCCGGAACATGCAGAATTTCGAACTGCTCAAAGAATTGGGCATGCTGGATAAGCCCATCTTGTTAAAGCGAGGGCTGGCCAACACCCTGGAGGAACTTTTGATGAGCGCCGAATATATTCTGGCGGGAGGCAACCGGAAAGTGATGGTGTGCGAGCGGGGCATTCGCACCTTTGAGACAGCCACCCGCAACACCATGGATATTTCCGCGGTGCCGCTGGTCAAAGAGCTGTCCCACCTCCCCATTATTGTGGACCCCAGCCATGCCACCGGCATTTCCCGGCTGGTGCGGCCCCTTTCGCTGGCGGCGGTGGCCGCCGGGGCGGACGGCTTGATTATCGAAGTGCACAACAACCCGGAAAAAGCGTTGTGCGACGGGGCCCAGTCGCTGACGCCAGAACAGTTTACGGCGCTGGTGCCCGACATTACAACCATTGCCGAATTGGTTGGCAAAACGCTGGACTAACACAACAGGTAACAGATAACAGTGACATTGGAAAGGCGGCGACAACATGGGAATTAGTTTTGTGATCGTAATGATCTTGGTGGCCATTTTTATTGTGGGTGGCATCATCATCCTAACCAAAGGGCGCTAAGAATGGGGCGAAGTGAAGAATAGATTGGCAAAAGGAGAATGCAAAATGACGGTGGGTATCATCGGTCTGGGGCTGATTGGCGGCTCGATGGCCAAGGCGCTGAAAAATCATACGGACTACACGGTGTGGGGGTTGGACATTGACGACCGGGTGGTCAAAAAAGCCCTGATGGTGGAAGCCATTGACCGGGAGATGACGCCCGATGATTTGACTTCCTGCGATATTGTCTTTATCGCCCTTTGCCCCGGTGCCGCCCTTGCTTTTTTTGAACGCCATTTGGCCCAGTTCCAAAAAGGCGCCATGGTGGTGGATGTATGCGGTATCAAGCGGGCGGTCTGCGCCCCCATGTCGGCCATGTCCAAGGAAGCGGGCTTCGTTTTTATTGGCGGGCACCCGATGGCGGGGCGGGAGTTTTCCGGCTTTGAATATTCCCTGACCCAGCTTTTCGACGGCGCTTCCATGATTCTGGTGCCCCCGGACGGCACTGCCATCGAGAAGGTGGATTTTCTGCGCAAGCTGTGTTTGCAGCTGGGCTTTGGCGCTGTGATCATCGCCTCCCCCGAGGAGCACGACAGAATGATTGCCTATACATCCCAACTGGCCCACGTGGTCTCCAACGCTTATGTCAAAAGCCCCTCCGCCCTCAAACATGGCGGCTTTTCCGCCGGCAGTTTTCAGGATCTGACCCGGGTGGCCCGCCTGAACGAAGAGATGTGGAGCGAGTTGTTTTTGGGCAACCGGGACAATTTAATGATGGAGCTGGACAACATCATTCTCCACTTAAGCCAGTACCGGGACGCTTTGGAGGCCAACGACCGGGATACCTTAAAAACGCTGCTGAAAGAAGGGCGGCTGCGCAAAGAAGCGGCGGATCCCACTTTGGCCAAAACGGGAGGCAACTGACATGGATATCACAACAATAGAGGTGCGCACCCGCCGGCCCTATCAGGTCCGCATTGGACAAGGGCTTTTGAACCGGTGCGGACAAGAGATTGGCAGCGTGCATTCCCCTTGCAAAGTCTGCCTGGCGGCCGACGATGTGGTAGACAGGCTGTACGGCGACCAGGCGGCGGCCTCGTTGACGGCGGCGGGTTTTGTGGTGACGCGGTTTGTCTTTCCCCACGGGGAAGCCGCCAAGTCCCACACCGTGCTGCTGGAGCTGTATGATGCGTTAATGCACAGCAGGATCAGCAGGGGCGACTTGATTGTCGCGCTGGGCGGTGGTGTCTGTGGCGATTTGGCGGGCTTTGCGGCCGCCACTTTCATGCGGGGCATCGACTTTGTCCAACTGCCCACCACGCTGCTGGCGGCGGTGGATTCATCGGTGGGGGGCAAGACGGGGGTCAATTTGCCCGGGGGTAAAAACACAGTGGGCGCTTTTTGGCAACCCATTCTCTGCCTTTGCGACACCGGCACATTCGACACCCTGCCCGCCGACGTATTTGCCGGGGGCATGGCCGAAGTGGTAAAGTACGCCGCCTTGTTCGACAAATCCCTCTTGGATATCATCAAAGGCGGTTTGCGGGAAAACCCCACCGCCCTCTGCCAAACGGTGGCCCGGTGCGTCGCCCTGAAGGTGCGGGTCGTGACAGACGACGAGCGTGACCACGGCCGGCGCCAGCTTCTTAATTTCGGACATACCGTGGGCCACGCCATCGAGACATTGTCAAACTACCAGATTCCCCACGGACATGCCGTCGCCATCGGCATGGTCATCATGGCAAGAGCCGCTTTTGCCATGGGACTCAGCGAAGAGGATTGCGCCCCCGTGCTGACGCTCTGCCTGTGCGAGCAGGGGTTGCCGGTGGCTTGTACATACACAGCCCGCGAACTGGCCGAAGTGGCTGCCGGGGACAAAAAGCGCGACGGCGACGGCATAACGGTGGTATTGCCAAGAACCCTGGGCGAAGGCGTTCTCCACCGATTGCCGGTGGAAGAGCTGGAAGCGCTGCTGGCCGCCGGGCTTTCATAAGAGGAGAAGTCAATGGATATGCAAATCAGCCCTTCGCTGTTGCAAGGCGAAGTGACCGCCCCGCCCTCCAAATCGGCTGCCCACCGGGCGCTGCTGGCCGCGGCATTGGGACAGGGAAAATCCACCGTGAGCCCTATTGTATTATCGCGGGACATTGCGGCCACCATCGCCTGCATAGAGGCGCTGGGAGGGCGGCTGCAAATAGAGGAAAAAAAGGCCATTGTCACACCGGTGGCCGGCCTGGCAGCCGTATCTCGGCTCACGCTGCCCTGCGGTGAAAGCGGGTCGACACTGCGTTTTATGCTGCCGGTGTGTGCCGCTTTGCTGCAAAAGGGCCAATCCGCCCGCTTTACCGGGGCGGGGCGGCTGCCCCATCGCCCATTGGGCATATTGGTGGATTTACTGGCGGCCCGCGGCTGTGCCATTGTGCCGGAGGGCGATGCGCCCATGCCCTTTGTGGTAAGCGGCCAAATGCAATCCGGGCGCTATGAACTGCCCGGAGACATCAGTTCCCAGTTTGTCACCGGGCTGCTTTTTGCCCTGCCCCTGTTGGAAGGGGACAGCGAAATTGTCCTTACCTCACCCCTCCAGTCGGCCGGGTATGTGGATATGACGCTGGAGACATTGGCAGAAGCGGGTATTCGTGTGGCAAAAACGCCAACAGGCTTCCACGCCCCGGGGGGGCAAATCTACTGCGGCGGCGCCTTTGCCGTAGAGGGTGACGACTCCGGCGGGGCTTTTTGGCTGGCGGCGGGGGCGCTGGGGGGCGACATCACCTGCGGCGGACTGCGAACGCAAACCAGCCAGCGGGACCGGGCCATCGTGGAGCTGTTGAAGCGATTTGGCGCCGGCATTACTCTGCGCCCGGAGGGCGACGCCCTATCCATCCACAGCCGCCCCGGCACTTTAAAGACAGGCGGAGATATTGATGTCCGCCATATTCCCGACTTAGTACCGATTTTGGCGGTGGTGGCGGCACTGGCCAAGGGGACGACCCGCATCACCGGCGGCGAGCGGCTGCGCCTGAAAGAAAGTGACCGCATTGCCTCCACATTGCGGATGATACGCAGTCTGGGCGGTCGGGCGGAAGAAACCCCCGATGGCCTTATCATAGAAGGGGGGGCCATGTTGGCGGGCGGCACGGTGGAAAGTTTTGACGACCACCGCATTGTCATGGCGGCGGCGGTGGCGGCCACCCGATGCGAACAGCCTGTCATCATTACCGGTGCCCAGGCGGTGGCCAAAAGCTACCCGGACTTTTTTGACGAATACACCCGGTTGGGAGGGAATTGCCATGTCCTCTAGTTTTGGAAAAAAGCTAAAAATAACCCTGTTTGGGGAGTCCCATTCCCCGGCGGTGGGTGTGGTTATCGACGGCCTGCCGGCAGGCGAGGTCATTGACATTGACAAGGTAGAGGCCTTTATGGCCCGCCGCGCTCCGGGCAACGCCCCCTATGCCACCCGCCGCAAGGAGGCTGACCTCCCCCGCATTCTGTCCGGCCTTGTGATGTCCGGGGATGGCCGGCAGGGCACCACCTGCGGCACGCCGCTGGCCGCTGTCATTGACAACAGCGACACCCGGTCGGCGGATTATGACGCCCTGAAAGACACCCCCCGTCCCGGCCACGCCGATTATACCGGCTTTGTCAAATTCGGCGGCTTTGGCGACCACCGGGGCGGCGGCCATTTTTCCGGTCGGCTGACAGCGCCCCTTTGCTTTGCCGGGGCGGTGTGTCTGCAAATACTGGCCCGCCGGGGTGTGACCGTCGGAGGCCATATCGCGGCCATTGCTGGCGGCCAAGACACCGCGTTTGACCCGGTTCATGTCAATGCGGACATGCTGCAAAAGATGGCGGCCAAAGAATTTCCGGTCATCGACGATGAAGTGGGGGCCAAAATGCGTGCGAGTATCGAGGCGGCCCGCAGGGACAATGATTCGGTGGGAGGCGTAGTGGAATGCGCCTGCGTCGGTTTGCCCGCCGGCATTGGCAACCCGCCGTTCGAAGGGCTGGAAAACCGTTTGGCGGCGGCGCTTTTTGCCATCCCGGCTGTGAAAGCTGTGGAATTTGGTGCGGGCTTCGAAGCGGCCGTGATGACGGGCAACGCCCACAACGACCCCTTTTATTGGGACAAAGACGGCGCGGTAAAAACCCGTACCAATCACCACGGCGGGATATTGGGGGGCATATCCACCGCCATGCCGCTGATATTGCGTGTGGCTTTTAAACCCACCCCCAGCATCAGCAAGCCCCAGGACACGGTGAATTTGGCCGCAAAAGAAGGGGCCAAACTTGTGGTGGCCGGACGGCACGACCCCTGCGTGGTGCCCCGTGCGGTGCCCGCTGTCGAGGCGGCTGTGGCCATCGCCATTTTGGATGCCATGCTCTAAATGCAAAAAACTCGATTCCGGAGGAAGAAAGATGGATTTACAGGAGATCAGAAATGAAATTGACAGGGTGGACGATCAGTTGCTGCGCCTGTTTGAAGAGCGGATGGACCTGGCGGCAGAGGTGGCCAACGCCAAGGCGAAAGGCGCGCTGCCGGTGGAGAATACCACCCGGGAGCGCGAGATTTTGGCCCGGGTGGCCCGGGAGGCCAAAGGGGAGACCGCTCCTTACAGCCAGACGCTGTTCACCACCCTTTTTGATTTAAGCAAAAATTATCAGCGCCAGTTGGCGGCGCAGCGGCTGGAATCCCGCCCCGCCCTTTTGGAGGCGTTGGAAGTCGCCCGGCAAAACCCGCCCCTTTTCCCAAAGGGGGCGGTGGTGGCTTGCCAAGGGGTGGCGGGCGCCTATTCCCAGCTGGCCTGCGACAAACTGTTTGAGACACCGGATATTTTATATTTCCGCAGTTTTGAGGGTGTATTTGCCGCGGTGGAAAAAGGTCTTTGCCAATACGGCATTTTACCGGTGGAAAACAGCACCGCAGGGTCGGTGACGGCGGTATACGACCTGATGCACCGTTTCCATTTCACCATTGTCCGCAGCGTCAAGCTGCGGGTGGATCACTGCCTGGTGGCCAAACCGGGGACACGCCTGGGCGACATTACCGCCATCTATTCCCACGAGCAAGCGCTGGCCCAATGCGACCAATATCTCAAGTCCCTGGAGGGGGTGGCCGTTCACGCCGCCGATAATACTGCCGCCGCTGCCGAAATGGTGGCCAATGCCCCTGAAAACAATGTGGCGGCCATATCCTCACGGGAATGCGCCAAGCTCTACGGCCTTTCGGTTCTGGACACAAGCATGCAGGACAAAGGGGATAACTACACCCGCTTTATTTGCATTGCCAAGGCCCCGGGCATTACCGCCGACGCCGACAAAATCAGTTTGATGCTGACCGTGCCCCACAAGCCGGGTTCCCTTTACCGCCTGATGTCCCGCTTTGCGGCGCTGAATATTAATCTGTTGAAACTCGAGTCCCGCCCGCTGCCCGACAGTCTTTTTGAATTCATGTTTTACTTCGATCTGGCGGCATCCACCGCCCAGCCGGCCGTGGCAGCCCTGTTGGGAGAATTGTCCGAAACGCTGGATACCTTTGTCTTTTTGGGCAGCTATAAAGAAGTGGAGTAATGTTTTCCGACAACATAAAACGGCAGAATTAAACACACCGGGGAAGGGCTGGCGCTTTTCCCCGGTGTGTTTTTATGGTATACTGATATGCGGTGCCGAAAACACAGGCAAATCATTTAAAATCGTTTGAAATAGATAGAAAAATACATAACGGGAGTGGCCAAGCCAATGGATCATCTGACAAAAAGCGAAAGTGAAAACTTAAAACAAAGGGTGATCAGCCGGCATTTCGCCGCCTTAAATCCCATGCAGCGACAGGCCGTTTGTCGCACCAAAGGCCCGGTCCTCATTTTGGCGGGGGCAGGCAGCGGCAAGACAACCGTGCTGGTGAACCGGGTGGCCAACCTTATTTTATTCGGCACGGCGGCCGACGCCCCCGCTGGGGAATATAGCCTTGACGAGGCGGCGGTGCTGGAGGATTTTGCCCAGGGCAGAGCACGAGAGCCAAAGACGCTTTTGCAGGTGGCCGACATCATCGCGACCGAGCGGCCCAAGCCCTGGAACATCCTGGCCATCACCTTTACCAACAAAGCCGCCGGGGAGCTGAAGGAACGGCTGGTAAAGATGTTGGGGGAGGCGGGGGACGAGGTTCACGCCGCCACTTTTCATTCCGCCTGTGTGCGCATGTTGCGCGCCGACATCAGCCGCCTTGGCTACACCAGCAGCTTTACAATTTATGACGGCGACGACCAAATCCGGCTGATTAAAAACGCCCTGTCCGCCCGCAACATTGACGACAAAGTTCTGCCTGCCCGGGCAGCGTTGTCAATGATCAGCGCGGCCAAAGACGCCGGCCTCGATCCCGCTGCCATGGAGGCCCAGGCCGGGGACAACTACCGCCAGCAATTGTGCGCGAAAGTATACGCTTACTACCAAAACGCCCTGAAGGCGGCCAACGCCGTGGACTTTGACGATATCATCATCCTTACGGTCAAACTGCTGGAACAATTTCCCGATGTGCTGGAAAAATACCAGCGCCGTTACCGCTACATTATGGTGGACGAATACCAGGACACCAACAACACCCAATACCGGCTGGTGAGCCTGCTGGCGGCCGGACACAAAAACCTCTGCGTTGTGGGGGACGACGACCAAAGCATTTACAAGTTCCGGGGCGCCACCATCGAGAATATCCTCAGCTTCGAGCGCCAGTTTCCCGGGGCGCTGGTCATCCGGCTGGAGCAAAATTACCGCAGCACCGGCAGTATTTTGGAGGCCGCCAACGCCCTGATTGCCAATAACACCCAGCGCAAAGGGAAAACCCTGTGGACCCAAAACGAGCAGGGTGAAAAAATCACCCTTTTCCGGGGGCGGGACGAGCAGGGGGAAACAAGCTTTATTGCCGACAAAATTGCCGCCAACGTAAAAGAGGGCGCCCGCTACGCCGACCACGCTGTCCTGTACCGTATGAACGCCCAGTCCAACACCCTGGAACAGGGCTTCATCCGCTGGGGCATTCCCTACCGAATTGTGGGAGGCGTGCGATTTTACGAGCGCAAAGAGATTAAAGACATGATGGCCTATTTGAGCGTGCTGGAAAATCCCGCCGACCATCTGCGCCTTTGCCGCATTATCAACGAGCCCAAGCGGGGTATTGGCGACGCCACGGTGGCCGCCGCTTCCTCCATTGCCAATTTGCTGAATCTCAGTCTCTTCGAGGTGATTGCCAACGCCGGCGATTACCCCGCTATCGCCAAAAAAAGCGGTCTCCTGACCTCTTTTGCCGCCATGATCCAAAGCCTGCGGGATAACCTGGACACCCGGCCGCTGGATGAGACATTCCAGCTGCTGCTGGAGGAAAGCGGCTACTTGAACGCACTGCAGGCCCAGGGCTTTGAGGGCCAGACCCGTGTCGAAAATATAGAAGAGCTGGGAAGCAACATCCTCAAATACATGGAGGAGTCGGAAGAGCCGACGCTGGCCGGATTTTTGGAAGAAGTCGCCCTGATCACCGACATTGACCGCTACGACCCCAACGCCGACGCCGTTGTCATGATGACCCTGCACGCCGCCAAAGGGCTGGAGTTTCCCTATGTCTTTATTGCCGGCATGGAGGATGGCATTTTTCCCGGCATGCAGTCCATTTACAACCCCGCCGAAATGGAGGAGGAGCGCCGCCTGGCCTATGTGGGGGTGACCCGGGCCAAAAAAGTCCTGACCATTACCTGCGCCGCCGAGCGTATGCTGTTTGGCCAGACAAACCGCAACCGCCCCTCCCGATTTGCGAAGGAAATTCCTCCCCTGCTGGTGGAGAGTATCGACGAAGTTGTCCCCAAGCGGTCGGCTTACAGCGGGCAGGCTGAAACAACCGTGGCGTCTGCTGCGGCGGCCTCCGCCCGCAAAATTTCCGGTTTTGGGCAAAGCCAAAGTGCACCGGCCGAGCAGCTGTCGGTGGGGGACATGGTTTCCCACCGGGTGTTCGGCACCGGCCTTGTCACGGCCATCACCCCCATGGGCGGCGACAGTTTGGTAGAGGTGGCCTTTGAAAAAGTGGGCACCAAAAAAATCATGTCCAATTTTGCCAAGCTTAAAAAGCTGTAAAGCCTGTACTCGTTACCGTCCGGTCAAAAATTCACCGTAGATGGTGAAAAGGCTGTAGGGGTGCCGTTCCCGCCAAAAGCCCCATCGCAAAGTATCCTCCGTCCAGATGCAAAGGGGCATCATCGCAAACCAAAGAAGGGCGTAAGGCAGGCAGATTTGCCCCATGATATTGCCAAAACGTCCGCTGTAGTTCCACAGATGAAGCCCCAGGTGCAGATTGAGCAGGCAACCGGCGCCAAATTCCACTGCCAGTACGATGACCGTCCCCAACGCCGACTGGAGGATGACCGGCAGCTTGTAGAACCGGGGGCATTGGTTGATGCCGCCCACCGCCACCCCGCATAATCCCCCCACCGGCAACATGGCGATATTGGCGTAACCGCCCTGGGGGATACGCCAAAACCCCTCCAGGGCAAAATATAACGTGCCCAGGCAAAACCACAAGGCCACAAGCTTCAGTACCTGCTTCATCACTGCCGCCCCCCGTCGTCACGCCGCCTGTTGCAGGCGGCTTTTTTGCTATATATATGCGTGTACCGGCCGTATTACCCCGCGCTCCAAAAGCAAAATGTGTCGTTCTGTCATAAACTGGGGCAGGTGATAATTGTGAATCCATGTGAGCTTAACGCGGCGATTACGGCCCTGACCAACCATTTTTACTGTAATCTCTCCAAAGAGGAATTTATCTGCCTGAGCATCTTTCTCAACGAGCTGAGCAAGTCGATGTTTGCCACCAGCTTGTTTCGTGATTTGTGCGCCCCCAAAGAGACGCCGCCCTCTTAATGCAAAGGGGATGGAAATATTTTTTGGCGTCATGTATAAAAGGTCTTGTTTGGGCCCATACTATTGCGAACATGAATAAGGAAGGTGCACAACATGGCCAAAGACAGCCAAATTGACCCCAAAGAAATCCGCGAGCAAAAGGCGAAAGGCGGCCCCACATTGGCGCGCAGCGCCCCCGACGGCGAAGGCCGCAATACAAAAAAACAATCGGCCAGCCGGCATAAACCCGGCGACGACAAAAAATAGCTTGCCACAGGGCAGGCTATTTTGCTTTTCGGACGGGCAGGTTACAATTTTCCCCATATTACTGGCACAAAAAAAAGAAACCTTCATAAAATGTTATTGAGTACATCCGCAGTCTGCCCTGTTTCACCGCGACACTGCGGGATGCCCATGATAATGAAGCCGTCCTAATATGACGGCGGAATGGAGGATTCATATGCCAGAGCCAAGGAATTGCCCCGCTGCAGGCTCCCATGTTTTCAAAGAGGCTGTTTGCATAGATGCCAACAGAATTTATGATTCGTGTAGTGATAAAGATTGTTTGGAGGATTTGCGGGTATTTTTTACCGACTGCGACCAACCAAAAATCGATGCGGCTATGACGATTAAAGTCAAAGATGTTGAAGTGATTTCTGTATACTTAGATGTGGAACCCGTTCCTTTTAACAAAGGATTTTACTCGGTTGACATGACCTTTTTCTTCGCAGTAAGGGTGGCGGTATATTGTTCGCCTGTGGGCGACCCGTGTATGGTCACCGGTGTTTGCAGCTTCAGCAAAAAGTGCATCCTGTTCGGCAGCGAAGGCTGCGTCAAAACCTTTACCTCCGACGATCCTGTCAATATGGCGCAAAATGCCGATTGCAACCCCAAAGCGGTTGTCCAGTGCGTGGATCCCATCGTGCTGTCCAGCTGTGTAGTAGAAGCCTGCGATTGCAGCTGCAACGATGAAGTGTGCGGTTTGCCCACGGTGGTAGCCGGCCGCTTTAACGGCGCCTTTGGCAACACCGACCCCACCAAGATAGTTTTGGTAACCCTGGGCCTTTTCACCATCATCCAGCTGGAGCGGGATGTTCAGATGATGATTCCTGCTTATGACTTTGCCAAACCCGACAAAGAATGCAGCTGTTCCAGCGACGACCCCTGTGAAGTGTTCCGGAAGATTAAGTTCCCCACAGATGAATTTTTCCCACCCAAAATGACAGATTTCGAAAGATGTGATTAAATAAGCGCGGGCAGATCGGCCGCGTATTCCGTTTACTTACCACAATCACACAAGGCAACAATCCGCCGGGGCGCCATGCGCTCCGGCGGATGAACCGGTCCCCAAAAAGGACAGGCTTCGACGGGGGCGCCTGGGGCCGGCAGCGGGTTTGGCGCGCGGGGTATAAGCTGTCTCCGATTCTGCTTGCCAAGTGATATCCGGGCTGGAAAAGTGGAGGAAAATGTGGTACAATAACTGGGGTGTAGGGCTTTCTGCACCCTCGTTTGTATTGTTTTCCATGCTGAAAACGGATTGAACCGTAAAGGATTGAACATAATGAAAGTGACACTTTTAAGCCATACGCCAGAGCCGGAAAAAACCATTGCCGCCGCCGCCAAACTTTGCTATTCCTCCAGCGGTATCGATGCGCTGCTCGATAAGCTGACGCCGGAAAAGGCCGCCGAGTTTGTGGAGATGCTGGCCGGACTGGGCCACGAAAGCCCCATTGAGCATGTAAGCTTTACCTTTGGCATCGAGGGTGTGTCCAGGGCGCTGCTGGCCCAAATCACCCGCCACCGTATGGCGTCATACAGTGTGCAAAGCCAGCGGTATGTGAAAGAGAATCAATTCGGCTACGTAATCCCTCCCGAGGTGGAGGCGATTCCCGAGGCGAAAGCGGAATTTTTGGCCGCCATGGAATCTGCGGCGGCCCACTATGACAAGCTGGCCGCTATTTTGGCCGAAAAGCATTTGCCCGGCCTCCTTAAAACAAGCCAAAGCGAGGCCCAGGCCAAAAGCCAGGCGGAAAAGCTGGCGATTGAAGATGCCCGCTTTGTGCTGCCCAACGCCTGCGAAACCAAAATGATCGTGACGATGAACGCCCGCAGCCTGTACAACTTCTTCCGCCACCGGTGCTGCAACCGGGCCCAGTGGGAGATTCACGAGCTGGCCGATCGGATGCTCCAACTGGTACATGCGGTGGCCCCCACCTTATTTGGGGCTGCGGGGCCGGGCTGCGTGGCCGCCGCCTGTCCCGAGGGCAAGATGACCTGCGGCAAGTCCGTGGCTGTCCGCGACCGCTACGGGCGGATGCTGGGGCAGAAAGAAAGCGGCGATCCGGTTTGACATTGTTTAAGGGAGAAGGGAGAGAGACGAATGGGAAAGCTGATTGTCATTGAGGGATTGGACGGCAGCGGCAAAGCCACCCAAACCCAGCTGCTTAGCGATTATTTAAAAGGCAAAGAGATTCCCCACATGAAAATATCTTTTCCTGACTATGCCCGTCCTTCCTCGACGCTGGTAAAGATGTATTTAGGCGGGGAATTGGGCGCGGCGGAGGAAGTGAACGCCTATGCGGCCTCTTCCTTTTATGCCGTCGACCGTTACGCCAGCTACCGCCAGTTTTGGCAGGAGGCCTACCGGCAGGGCACCCTCATTGTGGCCGACCGCTACACCACATCCAACGCGGTTCACCAAATGTCCAAACTGCTGCGCCCCCGTTGGGCGGAATATCTGCAGTGGCTGGAGGATTACGAATATCAAAAGCTTGGGCTGCCCAGGCCGGATTTGGTGGTGTATTTGGATATGTCACCGGAGGTGTCCAAAAAGCTGATCATCGACCGCTATGGCGGCGATGAGAAACAGAAAGACATTCATGAGGCCGATTTTTCCTACTTGCTGCGCTGCCGCGAGGCCGGGCTGTACACAGCCAAAGAGTTGGGCTGGAAAGTTGTGCAGTGCAGTGATGACAACACTCCCTATCCCCCCGATATGATCGGTACCTATTTGCAAAAGCTGGCGGACGCTCTGATTCGCCCCAAGGCCTAATACCTTGCCCCATAAGAAAGGAATATCTTTACAATATGATTGAATTTAAAATGGTGGAACTGTCCGACAAAAGCTGGATGGATCCGTTACTGTTTAAAGGAAATATGCGCGGCTGCGAGCATAATTTTGTCAATACATTTATTTGGGCCGAAACATATCAGGAATTTGTGGCCCAGGTAGACAACTATTTGGTGGTGCGGGTAGGCCACCCCGGAAAGTATCGGTTTTTGTACCCCGCCGGCAGCGGCGACATCCGCCCGGTGATTGAAAGGATGAAAGCCTTTGCCGATGCCGAAGGCTGCCCTTTTATGATGATGGGCGTGACGCCTGAAAATAAAGCGGAATTGGACGTGGCGTTCCCCGGCCGCTTTGCTTACACCGAAATGCGGGACAATTTTGACTATTTGTATTTGGCCGAGTCGCTGGCGACGCTGGCGGGCAAAAAACTCCACGCCAAGCGCAACCATATCAACCGCTTTGTGGAAAATAACCCCGACTGGTCTTTCGAGCCCATCACCCTGGAAAACATAGCGGAGTGCCGGTTGATGAGCGAAGAATGGTGCCGCCTTAACGGCTGTGCCGGCGACCGGGACCTGGCGGCGGAGGCTTGCGCCGTCCGCCAAAGCTTCAACCACTTTTTTGCCATGGAGCTGGAGGGCGGGCTCATCCGCGCCGGCGGCAGGGTGATTGCCTTTACAATGGGCGACCGCTTGAGTGCCGACACCTACGATGTCCACATTGAAAAAGCCTTTGGCGAAATACAGGGCGCCTATCCTATCATCAACCGGGAATTTGCCCGGTATATTCGGGCAAAATATCCCGAAATCATTTACCTGAACCGAGAAGAGGATATGGGTGTGGAGGGTTTGCGCCACGCCAAGCTTTCCTACGACCCGGTGATGATGGTGGAAAAGCATCTGGCCGTATGGTCGGATGAACCCGTGAAATAGAATGGATGATCAAATGCAAATACGTACCGCAACCCATAAAGACGTTCCCCGCCTGAAAACAATTTGGGACTTGTGCTTTCCCGACGGGGAAGAATATATCGACCTCTTTTTCCGCCTCCGCTTTAAGCCCGAAGAGGCGCTGGTGCTGGAGGAGGAAGAAAATGGCCAAAGGCAAATTGCCGCCATGCTTTTCATGCCGCCTGCGTCGGTGGGGCTGGCGGGGACATTTTATCCCGCCGCTTACATTTACGCGGTGGCCACCCACCCCGATGCCCAGGGCAAAGGCTTCTCCACCCGTCTGCTGGCGGCGGCCCATGACCATTTGCAGGCCCAAGGCATGGCCTTATCCCTTTTGGCGCCGGGCAGCAAAAGCCTTTTTGATTTTTACCGAAACAGGGGCTTTGTCACCGCTTTTTCCATGACCGAATATACGGTGCCGGCCAAAGAAGGGAATTGGGAGGGGCAGATGGCTCCTGCCGATCCCGCCGCGTATCACCAAGCCCGGGAAGCCGCCTTTCACACATTGCCCCTTTTTGTGCGGTGGCAGACCGACGCCGTTGTCCACCAGCAGGCGTTGTCCGCTACGCTGGGCGGCGGTGTGATGGCCATAGAAGCGGGAGGCCACAATGGCTTTGCCATTGTGGAAAAAGAAAAAAACACCCTTCTCTTCAAAGAACTCATCTGGCCCAAGGCTGATTTTACGCCGGCAGTGCAATATCTGCTCAGGATATTGGGCGGCGACACGGCCAAGGTGCGTTTGCCGGTGGGGGAAGCCTATCCGGTTGACGAATTGCCCTATCCGTGCGAAGTGGTGCCCCGGGCCATGGCCAAGTGGTATATCCCAACGCCCAAGGCTGCCGACGGTTTTGCGGACGGTTATCTGGCGTTCATCATGGAATAGGCAAAGGGATAAGGAGGATTGAAGGTATGATCGACATTTTTGTGGCGGCCGGATGCGAAGAATGTGAAGCGCTGGTCACCGCCGACATTTTGCGACGGGCGGAGCTGCCGGTCTGCCTTGTGGCGGTGGGTGGCAGCGGCGAAGGGAAAGTGACTGTCACCGGCTCCCACGGCATTCGCGTGGTATGCGACCTGGCCGAAAATGACCTCGACCCCGCCAAGGCCCAAATGATTGTGCTGCCCGGCGGTATGCCCGGCACACTCAACCTGGAAAAATCCGCGGTGGTGCAAAGCTGTATTGATTTGGCAATCCAAAACGATTTGTGGATAGGCGCCATTTGCGCCGCCCCCTCTATTTTAGGACATCGAAATTTGCTGGTGGGCCAAAAAGCCACCTGCTTTCCCGGCTATGAGACCCAGCTGCAAGGGGCCCATTACACCGGCGGCGTTGTCGAGCAAGCCGGCAAAATCATCACGGCCCGCAGCATGGGCTGCGCCATCCCCTTTGGCCTGGCGCTGGTGGCGGCGCTGCTGGGTCGGGAACGGGCCGCGATATTGGCGGACTCTCTCTATTGTCCGCCCGGCACATGGGAACAATGAGGCCATTGGAAAATACGGCGGAGGCCAAAAGGGCCTTGCGGCGTGAAATGCGAGCCATCCGTGCCGCCATTGACCCGGCGCAAAAGGCGGCGTTTGATGTGGCGCTGGCGGCGCGCCTTTTGGCGCTGCCCGCCTGGAAAAAGGCCAAGGTAGTGCTTTGCTATCTCTCCACCCCCGAGGAAGTAGACACCCGCCCCATCATCGGGGCGGCATGGGCCGAGGGCAAGACGGTGGCGGTGCCCCGATGTCTGGATAAGACCCGGCTTGGCTTTTTTGCCATTGATGACTTTGCGGGGCTGGTCCTATCCGCCTTTGGCATTCTGGAGCCTTTGGCGAATGACCCGCGCTGGCCCCTTGTGAAGGTGGCCGAGGCAGGCTTGATCGTTGTACCCGGCCTCGCGTTTGACCGCAAAGGCTATCGCCTTGGCTATGGTGGCGGCTACTACGACCGGCTGCTGGCCGAAACGTCGGCGGTGACGGTGGGGCTTTGTTATCCCCCGTTGCTGGCCGATGCCCTGCCTGTCGATGTTCATGACCGGTCTGTCGATGTGTTGCTGACCCCAAAGGAGCAGATTGGAAACTAATATTTTTTGCGCCTGCGCAGTGAAAAACCCTCCGAAACGCCACTACATGAAAGAGATTCTTTCATGTGCTGTGGTGGACGGAGGGTTTTTCGTGGGGGTCTCCATGGGCAGGTTGGCTGCGTTTAGTTGTTATTGCAGAAGCAAAGAATGCATACTGCCAACAGCAAAATCCACATGCAGTTATCGTTGCCAAAGCCTCTCACCAATCATTCACCTCTCTGTGAGTTAATTTGGATACTTTTTTGATTCTTTAGTATATACTATGAAACACCATATCTTTTTGGTTACACTTTGACACAGCAAAAAGTCAAAAGTGGCAAAACAATTCAATTTTACTTGCGTAAGCCCTGGTTTTCATGTAAAATAAAGCAGATAATGAATTTTACAAAATCCGGCGATTGGCCATAAAATGTTTACACATTGTGCGTTTTCGCCCTTTTTCGCCAACATCGCTTTGGAGGTTTACCCATGAGCAGAGACGATCGTTTTGATGAACTGATACATCGGCTGACCAAAGAGGCCGATGACGAGAATATGCCTGCGGCCGCACCCGGGCGACCGGCAGATTCGCCGGTTCCCCCGCGTCCAGCGGAGCCTTCGCAGCCTGCGCCTTCGCGCCCGGCGCAAGAGGGTCGGTTCCAATTTGCGCCCGCTGCTGCCGAAGCGCCACAGCCGGCCAAACCGGCTGCCGCCCCGCGTCCGGCGGAGCCTTCGCAGCCTACGCCTTCGCGCCCGGCGCAAGAGGGCCGGTTTCAATTTGCGCCCGCTGCTGCCGAAGCACCCGCCCAGCCGCCGCGTCAGGCGGTGCCGGTGCAGTCCCAGCGGGCTGTGCCTCCGGTGCAAAACCAACCGACAGTGCCGCCCCCACAACCCCAGCAGCAGAGTGCGCCCGCCCAGCCGCCGCGTCAGGCGGTGCCGGTGCAGTCCCAGCGGGCCGTGCCTCCGGTGCAAAACCAACCGGCAGTGCCGCCCCCACAACCCCAGCAGCAGACAGCCCCTGCCCAACCGCCGCGTCAGGTGATGCCGGTGCAGTCCCGGCGGGCCGTGCCTCCGGCACAATCTGCACAGCCCACGCCCATGTCCCGTCCCCAAAGCCCCCCGCCCCCAGCAGGGGACAAATGGGATGCGGCGGCGGATTTGGTGTCCGGCGCCGAAGTGGCCGGCGACTTAAAGAATACAATGGCGGCCAAAGAGACAAAGTCCGATTTTCGTATGCATATTCATAATAATGAATTTGACAATATTCCCGATCCTCCGCAGGCAAAAAGCCGCGAACCCAGGCGCAGACCTCAAAGACAATCAGTTTTGGACGGTCGTTTCGGCGGTCTGATCCGCTTTGCCCAATCTTTTTCAGCTGTTTTGATTGTGCTGGGCATCTCTGCTTTTCTGGCTTACTTTACCCTGGTAAGCGCCAGCGATCTATTCGGACTAAACCAGCCGGATGAGCAGGTGACGGTGACCATCCCCAAAGACGCCTCTTACAATGATTTTATTAGGTTGCTGGGGGACAGCGGCGTGGTGGATCAGCCCTTTACATTTCGTTTGTATGCCGGCTTTAAGAACCTGGGCGATTCCTTCCGTGGCGGCGTTTACACCATGAATAAAGATTTTAGCTATGACGAAATTATCGATTTGCTGACCCGGGGTGATGGCAGCGACATTGCCCGCATCACGATTATTGAAGGCATGACCATCAACAACATTGCCGACAAACTGGAAGAGGAAAATGTCTGCAGCGCCAAGGACTTTTTGGAAGCGCTGAACACAGGGGACTTTGAATATGAATTTATGAAAGATGTGCCCAAAAGCCCGCTGCGCTTCCATGAATACGAGGGTTACATGTTCCCCGATACCTATGAGTTCTACATGGGTGAGCAGCCGATGACCGTTGTGAAAAAGTTTTTTGCCAATTTCCAAAAGCGGGTCTATAAGGAAAACATTCTGGAGCGCATGGAAAATTCAGGAATGTCTATGGACGAAGTCATTACGCTGGCGTCTGTCATCCAAAAAGAATCGGGCACCTTTGCCGATATGGAAAAAGTATCCTCCATCTTTCACAACCGTTTGGCTGCCGATTCGCCTTACCCGCTGCTTCAGTCCGACGTCACCATCTTCTATGTAAACGACAACATCAAGCCCACCGATTCCCAAGAGAACCCCAACCAGGAGATGTATGACGCTTACAACACCTATGTCAAACATGGGTTGCCGGTCGGGCCTATTTGTAACCCCGGTATGGAAGCCATAGAGGCGGCCCTTGCCCCCGCCGAAACCGAATTCTACTTTTTCGTAACCGATGCCGAGGGCACCTACTACTATGCAAAAACACTGGAAGAACACGAACGAAACTGCAATATCGCCAAGGCAAAAGGCGAAATGGTGGGCGTGGCGACTGAGAAGCCGGAAACAGAATGACGCCTACAGGCGTTTGAATACCCAAAAGCGGACGGGTCCACCCGCCCGCTTTTTGAACTTGAAAGCAAAGGGAAATATAGATATGAACGGCATAATCAAAAAACCGGAGCTTTTGGCTCCTGCGGGGGATAGGGAGTGTCTGGAGGCAGCCCTTTTGTATGGCGCCGACGCCGTCTACTTAGGCGGGCAGTTGTTTTCCATGCGCACCGCGTCCAAAAACTTCGATGCCGCCGGATTAAAGGCGGCGGTGCAAAGCGCCCACGCTCGGGGTGTGCGGGTCTATTACACCATGAACACCACCCCCCTGAATGAAGAGGCGGACTGGCTGGAAGAATATTTGAAAGAAGTGGCAGATGCCGGTGTGGACGCCTTCATTGTGGCGGACATCGGCGTGCTGATGGCAGCCCGACGGGTGGCCGGCGTCGTGGATTTGCACATCTCGACCCAAGCGGGCATTACCAATTACCTGACGGCGCGGGAGTTTTGGCATTTGGGTGCCCGGCGGGTGGTGTTGGCACGGGAGCTTTCCCTGGCTGATATTGCTGCCATCCGGCAAAATACGCCGCCCGAATTGGAGCTGGAGTGTTTTGTCCACGGTGCCGTCTGCCTTTCTTTTTCCGGGCGGTGCCTTCTGTCCCAGTATATGATTGGGCGTGACGCCAACCGGGGCGAGTGCGCCCAGCCCTGCCGCTGGAAATACCATCTGATGGAGGAAAAACGCCACGGGCAGTATTATCCGGTGGAAGAGGACGAAAACGGCAGCTACATCCTGAACGCCAAGGATATTTGCATGCTTGAACACCTGGACAAGCTGGCGGCAGCGGGTGTGGGCTCCCTGAAAATTGAGGGACGCGCCAAAGCGGCCTATTATGTGGGAGTGGTGACCAATGCATACCGCCAGGCGCTGGACATTTGGGCCTCCGACCCCAATCATTACCGCTGTCCCGACTGGCTGCGGGAAGAAGTGGGCAAGGTGAGCCACCGCGCCTACGACACCGGTTTCTATTTCGGCACCCCCAAGGACGGCCAGTATACCCTGGACGGCGGCTATATCCGCGATTGGGAAGTGGCCGGCGTGGTAGATGGTTACGATGTCATGGCAGGCCGGCTGTTGGTAAGCCAGCGCAACCGCTTTTTTGTGGGAGATACGCTGGAAGCGGTCTTGCCGGACGGCCCGCCGGTGCCATTGGTTGTCCGGGGGCTGTTTGATGAAGAGGGAAATGCGGTGGAAGCGGCGCCTCATCCCATGCAAAAACTGCAAATCGCTTTTGATCGCCCTTTGCCTGCGGGCGTGCTGCTGCGCAGGCCAAAGGCGGATGAAAAAGCATAAACAAACGCCAAGCCTTCTTAAACCAAAAGAGAACAGGGGAGATATATGCACTGGATCGACAAGAAATTCAGAACCAATAAAACCCGGTATATCCTGCAGGCGCTGGCTGCCGTCCCCGTTTTGCTGGCCCTTTTAATTTTTCAAGATGTTTTAAGCGATGTGATGGTGGCTTCCCTGGGCGCCAGCACATTCATTGCCTGCACGGTACCCCACCAGCGGGCCAGCTCTCCCCGTTTTTTCATTGGGGGCTATTGTATGGGCATTATCGCGGGCATAGCCATGCATGTGATGTATGGGGCGCTGGCCCAACACACGGTCTGGATGTTGCATATTGGCCAAGCGCTGGCCGTCGGATTGGCGCTGCTGTTGATGGTCGTATTCAATTTCGAGCACCCCTCGGCGGCGGCATTGGCCCTTACCCTGGTCGGTAGCGATCATATCTGGGCGATGGCGGGCTTATCTTTGCTTTGCATCATCCTTTTGTCCGTCATCAAAGCCGGCTGCCGAAAATGGATGATCGATTTATTATAAACTGGTCATACGCACCAAAACGATCCATCTGCTAAACAGATGGATCGTTTTTTCATGAACAGGCGCCACCCTTCTGGCCCGCCTCCCAAGTGGCGCTTATACGATTACGATCAGGCAGATGCGCAAGGCGAATGATCCTGTTTTGCACCTCCTCAACCCAGACCCAAACCCGTTCTCCCCAAAGCCCAAACGTTTCCTGTGCCCCTGTACCCTCGCCCTAAGGATGGGGTTGGGGGAAACCATGTGGTTTCCCCGAAAAATGTTTTTGCATACTTTTTGCGCCAAAAAGTATGGGCCCGTCGCGGCCCG
>JAVBNO010000028.1:0-48059 GCA_031551485.1 Oscillospiraceae bacterium | reverse complement strand
TTCCGGCGGGCAGGCAGCGCTACAAATATTTATAAAGATGTTAATTGCCAAAGCAGTTAATATAAAATTAGAAACAGGGAGAATTAGAGATGAGCAAAAAGTTAATGGTAGGACTGAGCGTTCTTTTGTCAATGGTTATTGTGGCATCTGCTACCTTCGCGTGGTTTACATCGAAGGACAGCCGGATCAACCACTTTGAGACCAAACTGATTACCGACGGTTCGGTAAGCCTGATCGAAATCTTTGACCCGCCGACAGATTGGAAACCGGGCCAGGAAGTGCTGAAAAACGTCAGCGTAGTCAACAACAGCGAAACCGATGTTTTGGTGCGCGTGTCTTTTGAAGAAATTCTGAAGCTGTTGAAAAACAACGGCACCATGTATACATCGCCCACCGCTACGCCGACCAACTCGGAGTGGATTCCGGTACATATCGGCGTTGGCGCCTACAGCACATGGACTGCGCTGACCTCCTCCGACACCACAGCGCCCATTCCCCCCAACCTTGTCGTCAAAAAAATGTCTGTAACCGACGCAGCAACCGGAAAAACAACTTCTGCATTTGTCGCCTACAATGACCTTGGCGATGGCACATTCCAGAAAGTAAGCGCGGACTTCACCATCGAATCCGGCAAAGTGAAAATCTCCAATCTTGCTTACTTCTTCTTCGGCGGCAAAGCCACCACCTATGCCGATTGGGCCGGTTTGAACCTGGTTGTTCCCAACGGAACCAATGTTGTGCGCCCCGCAGCTGCCAGCATCAACTACACCAGCGGCACAGGCATCGGCAACACACAGACCGACGCCCTGCTCCACCTCAAATATGGCGCCGTGAAACAAAGCATGACCAACAACAACTGGTGGTACAACGAGGGCGACGGCTACTTCTACTACATTGGCAAACTTGCCCCCAGCGCCATCAGCCCGCTGCTGCTGGATACAGTTACGCTGGATTCTTCTGCCGGCAACGAGCATGCCCTGATGGAGTTTGACCTTGCTGTGTTGATGGAAGCGATCCAAAACACACGTGCCGCTATTGTGGCTACCGATGGCTGGAATCTCACCAATACAACCCTTGTAGACAAACTGGCTGAATTCTGCGCCTAATTTTTTGAAAGAGGAGGAGGGTAACTGTGAAACGGTTATTCAAAAACATAGTGGCCTTTATTTTGGCAGGGGCCATGTTGGGAAGTGCCACGGCATATGCCGTTACCACGTTTCCCTCCGGCTTTCTTATCGGGGATGACGATGGCATTCGCGTGACTTCGGAAGGAAAGTATTTTATCTATGCCGATAATATGGAGGCAGGCGACGTCATTCGCAAAACACTTAAGATTACCAATAATGAGCACAGCACGTTTACGCTTTCTATGACAGCGGAACCTTTGTTTCAAACCGGCCCCATCGAGCTGCTGAACAAGATTCATTTAAAGCTTACGATGGACGGCAAAGTGTTATACAACGGCCGGCTTTACGGCGACGACGGAACCAATATGATTACCAAGGCATTGCCACTTGGCACTTATTCCTATGGCGATACAAACACGTTACAGATCGAACTGACACTGGATAAAAACCTTCCCAGAGATTTATTCCGCAAAAAGAGCATTGCGGAAATACAATGGAATTTTCACGCGGTTAAGAAAGAAGATTCTTCTCCGCCGAAAACAGGGGCAACCGCCAACATGACGCTGATGGGACTCTCGGCCGTGTTTTTAGCAGTTTCATTTTACTTCTATCGCAAAAAACAAAAATCAAGTTGAAATTTACGGCAAGGGAGAGATGAACATGCTAAAAAGACTGAGAGTGCCCAGGATTCTCATTACAACATTCGCCACCTGCTATATTGTTGTCGCCTTGCTGGGAGCCACTTGGTCCTGGTTTGTCGGCTCCGATAAAGTCGTTAACTACTTTCGGACACCGGAACTGGAATTTGGCGCGAAAGTTGTAGATGTTTTTACCCCGCCAGGAGGCATTTCGCAGGGAGACAGCACAGACAAAATTGTGGCGGCGGAAAATACAAAAAGCATTCCCGCTTTTGTGCGGCTGATGGTTATGCCGACCATTGTTACGGCAGAGGGCCAGCCGCTGGAAGCGCAAATTGGCACAGAGGTTATACTGCTTGGTGAAAACAGAACAGATTGGATTTATGGCAACGACGGCTATTACTATTACAAAGATGTTTTAGGACCTGCCGGAAGCGGCACGGAAACCAGCGAAGCTCTATTTACCGGTGTCAAACTGGCGGATTCCCTTGGGTGGGAGTATTCGAACGCCAAAATGAATATTGTCGTTAAAATTGAAGCGATTGATACGAAAAAATGGAATTACCGGTCCGCCTGGTGGAATGTGTCGACCCAGCCCAGCGACAGCAAGCTCAGAGAAATTGACGCCGTGCTGGCACCCAAAGCGCGATAAAAGATGCCATGAAGAAGATTGTATTTCTGGCGCTGACCCTTGTTCTTGCCGGTGCCATTCTGGTTGTAGGGCTAACCTCCTACAACATTGTGGATTTTTCCCCCGATGTCCGTATGCCGGACATCTCCCAAGAAAGCAAGGCCGGGGACTACCCGCTCATGGACTTTACCTCGCTGCAAAGCCGCAATCCGGAGATTGTCGCATGGCTCAGCCTTGACGATACCGACATTAGCTATGCCATTACCCAGACCAACAATAACGATTATTATCTGCAATACAGCTGTTTTAAAGAGAAAGACAAAAACGGCGCTATCTTTTTAGATTACCGCAACAGCAGTGACTTTAGCGATCCTAACAGCATTGTATATGGCCACAACATGATCAGAGGCAAAATGTTTACTGAAATCAATCTTTTTAAAGATCAAGATTATTTTGATGCGCACCCGTCGGGTTGGTTGTACACGCCGGAAAAAACCTACCGGCTGGAGATTTTGGCGGTTGCTGTCGTACCCAGTATCGGCAATGCGTACACATGGTCTTTTGATTCATCATCCAGCTGGGACGAATACACCAGTCAACTCAAAAGCGACGCGAAGTTTCTAAGGGATTCCGATATACGTTGGGGAGAGCGCCTTGTCACATTGTCCACCTGTTCGTATGAGTTTACGGAGGCAAGAACCATTCTTGTGGCCAAACTGGTCGCCTTTTCGGAAGGTTGACCTTAAGGTGATAAATGATGAGAGTTGCGTATAAAAAATTATTTGCGTTCATACTGGCGCTGGGGGTGGCTTGCGTATTTGTACGGCAAGTGCCCAACAGCTTTTTTGCATTTGTGCCCGATGAAGGCGAATATGGGGCTTCCATTGGCGAAAGCCAAGGAGAGGCGTCCAGTGGCGATGAAGTTTCCATTGGTGATGAAGTGTCCATTGGCCAAAGCCAAGAGGAAATGTCCGGCGGCGATGAAGTTTCCATTGGCCAAAGCCAAGAGGAGACCTCTGAAAATGAGGAAGATTTAGAACCGACCGAATCTTCTGAAGACACTGCTGTTGGCCGCAGGATGCTGGGGGCGCCTTTAACAGGTAACGACGCCGCCATGGATACGCTGATGAACAATAGCTCACCCACAAGCGGAAACGGTGTTACATATAATGAGTATATGACGGGGCGATCTGTCCCCGGGTTTTGGATAGACTATCTGAATACCGAATGGAAAAAATGCCGCGACAGTTTCCGCTGGACAACAACAAGTTTGCCCAAGTGGGACGGCACGGTGGCTTCGGTTGCAACAACAACCAGCGGCGCGCCCAGCCAGCCAGGCAACGAGGGTATGATTCCCTATCGGAACGGTTCGACCTACGAGGTGTGGACAGGGCAACAGCTTCGCTATGCCTTCACGCAAGTGACCGCCACCAACAACCTTACCGTAAAGCTGATGCGGGACATTGACCTAAACGGGAAGAATGTAAACTGGGACCGCGTGACCCCCGCCAAACTTTATTTTACGTTGGACGGCAATCATAAGACAATCTACAACCTGGGGTTAAATACCAGCTTGTTTTTGGACAGGCTGTATGACAGCAATGTCAAAGACTTAACATTCAAATCGGTCAAATGTGTTTCTTCATCACTGGCGGACAACAAAAATCATGCAGTGGCGCTTTTTTTAACCTTTGACCATTGCGTCATCACCAATGTGAATATTGAAGACTCGCTGTTTTACAACGATTGTCCAGCGGTTGGCCAAAATACGGCGTCCCTGGTGGCCAATTTTACGGGCAGCTCCACTACGATTGACAATTGCGGGGTTAAAAACACCGACGTTTACGGTGTAAACCATGTGGGCAATTTTGTTGCCATACCCGGCTATGCCGTCATTACCAACAGCTTTGCCATTGACGGCGCTGTCATCTCTACTGGTGGACATTCGGGCGGTTTCATTTCCTGCAACGACTATCCGGCCACCGTTACCAACTGCTTTACGAACAACAAAGTGTTTGGTGCCAGCCAAACCGGCGGATTTGAGGGGTACAGCGCCGAGACCACCTATCAAAACTGCTATGCGTCGGGATCGGTAGAAGGATTCGAAACGCTGGGCGGCTTCCAGGCTCTGGTGGCGAATCGGTTTGGGAGAAGCTCATCCACCTTTACCAACTGTTACTCTTCGACCATTGTCGGCATGCAAAACGGCGGCAAAAAACTGGGTGGATTTTTAGGAGAGACCGCCAAAACCGATTATGCAGCACACCCTAAATTTGTGAACTGTTATGCTGTCGGCGAAGTCGGTGCATTGGATACCGACGTAAGCGGGTCGCGAACCGAAAGCACAGATGTTGGTGGATTTTTTGGCGTGGTTAGCGGCGGCAGCACGAATACGTTCACCAATTGTTACTACGATAAGCAAACCACCGCCCTCCGGGAATGGACCTCCGGCCTTGCCCAACAGGTGCCCGGTATCACCGGTGTATATACGGCCGATGCAGTGAAAAACGGCCAACCCTATGCGGGTTTAAGCTCTTTTGCAGGCGCCACCGGGTTTACTGGATTTACAGCTGATCAAACCGGCGAATGGCTTATCACCAGCGACGGTATGTATCCTCAGTTGAATGCGTTTGTAGATGCCGGCACGTTTCTCCCCGAGACACGAGGCCTTGTACGGGCTTTTTCCAAAGCGTCGGTGTCCACGGTGCATCTGGCAACCTGGGAGAAAGATTTTCAGGGCAATCCCCTGCCCACTACGGTTTACGATACGGTACGCGACATTACCGTTCGTTTTCCCATGACAAGCGACAGCCGAACAAGCTGGCGAAAAGACGGTACATTGACGCACCTTTTTGGCGCCGATTATCCTGTGCTAACCATCGAAGCAGCCAACGAGACATGGTACTGTGATCATTTCTGTCCCGGTATCGAGTGGCTGCAGGTCAACACCACCGTCGATGGTGCGGTTGGCATGCGGCGGCTGCGCATTATTCCCACGGCCAACCTGAACGCGGGAAGAAACCAAACAGTAGCCCCCAACGCGCTTTATGACCATGCGGATGATGTGCGGCTTATTTTCTCGACCGGTCCTCGAATGGCCGACCCCAGTAACCGTGATTTCACCATTGGCGTATATCCGGATAATGCTTTGGATGGCAGCCAGTTGGGTGTGCAGGGCGGGGTGGTGCCTCCCAACTTTGCGGCGGCCGCCAATCAGTTCACCCAGGTCAACATGAACCATATGTCCAAATATGGCAACGACAATGCTTTTGGCAGCACCATGGAAACTATGATCAAGCCTTTTGTCTCGATTGATCCAAATACGGGCCGTCTTATCAAAGGCGACGAACTGCCATTGCGCGGTCCAACCGATCCACAGACGCAAAGCAAGTGGAATGGAGAACGTACATTTGCAGCCAGCGATGCCGGGCGCTATCTGGCGGAGTACTACTGGAATTTGGCCGATGGACGGTATATCCGCGACGCGAAGATTATCACCATTCTGGCTAACCCTACCCTTTCGATTTTGGTCAAGAATGCCGACCAAGGCAATACTCCCAATGATACCGACATGCAAATTGATGCTTACAAGTCATCGACTCCCCCCAATTTGCAAACCGCTTCGGCCAAAAGCAATGTGATGGATTATGGTTTGCCGGGTAGTGTTACCTTTCTGGCCAACAATCCGTCAATCACGCAGATTGTAGAACTGCGTGTGCGCGCTTCCGGCGGCGGAATGGAAGAATACACCCTTCCCACGCCGCTTACCGGGCCGCTGAACGGTCAAAGTTTTACCATTCCATATTCCTATATTGACAATGTATACACGGTGGGCGACGATTCCTTTGGAAGCACGACGGTTGTCAACAAAATCTATACCATACGCAAAGACGCTTCCGGTACATATCAAATTACCTTTGACCGGGGTGCCACTGTTTATGGTACCAATCATCCGGACATGGAACGCGATATTGAAGTTACACTGGTTGTCCAGGTTGTGCCGCTTCAGCTGCATATCCGGCAGGTGGCGGTAAACCGTGCCACATCCCTCGTCCCCATACCGCGCAACGGATATATGCAGCTGAACAATATGACGGCCGGAGGTAGCGTACAGGCGTCTTTGGGCGTTGTGTGCAGTTCCGGAACCGACACTGCCCCCTACACCGACTTTACGTTCGGCGTTGCGGCAGAAGTGGAAAAGCAGTTTCGCGTCATACCCACCATGCCACAGTTTTACCGGTATGCGGGACATGTCGTCTCATATACCGACGGCGCCGCAAGCTTTGCCAGCTCAGCTCGGGACGGCAATATCAAGATTGATTACGAAGGCCAACACGAGGCGTGGGTAACCGTATATATAGAACCTACCAGTGAAACGCCGACCTATTTTGACTGGGACTATGCCCTCAACGAGTTCGGAGCCATTTCCTAGCATTGACATATTTGGGGGCCGGATTACCACTTAGGATGATCCGGCACGACATAACCTCCAGGGTTCGTTCCCTGAACAAGTATATGAGAAAATGCTTTTGGCGTGTTTTACCAAAAGCGTTTTCTCATATTTTGCACATACTAGAGAAAGGAGCTTGCATGTGAAACGAAAGGATCTTCCCATGTACACCCAGTATTACAATGTTCTTCACAAAGTACCCCACATCGCCGATGTTTCCACCTTGGAAGCAGAAAACCTCCTGCAGGCGCTTAATCCGGTCGTCAAAAACTTAAAGAAAGACGACTATCTGGTCCGGGAGGGGGACCCCATTGAATTTAGCGGCATTGTTGCCAAAGGCAAACTGATGCAGATTCGCTATAGTCTTGCCGGTGAAAAAGCTGTTTTTGAGCTGCTGGGAGAAGGCCGCACCTTTGGCGAAACGATTATTATGTTGCCCAGCCGCAAAACGTGGGCCTCTGATTTTGTGGCCAGAACCGATAGCACGGTTTTGCTCTTTGATAAAACAAAGATGCGCGATTCAATGTCGGATCCTAACATATTTACCAATTCCATTTGGACCAATTACCTTTATAATGTTGCGTGCTTTACCGAAAATGCCATGGTTGCGCTGAGAAGCCTTCGCAATACAACGGTGCGGCAGAAAATATCCACCTATCTGTACGAAATGTACCTTCATGACAACCAGACCCACTTGGTGCTGCCGTTTGACCGCAGCGAGCTGGCCGGTTATCTGTTTATGCCCCAGTCCTCTTTGTCACGGGAAATGTCTAAGATGAGGGAAGAGGGCATTATTGACTATCACAAGTCCACCATTAAGATTTTGGATTTGGACGCGCTTAAAAGATAAGTTTTCGACTAAAAAACGGCTCGGTGAGCCGTTTTTTAGTCGAAAATATCGTTTTTGCAAATGGGCAGTTATTTACCGGGGATAAGCGCTTAAGATGACCTGGAAAAGTAGTTTGGACATCAGTTCGCACAACTGCCCCGGGTCGTCTTCACATCCGCTGTCAAGCCATCTGCGAATGATGCTGATGTAGCCGGCCACCGCAAATGTTTCCAAATAGGATGCTGTTGTCTCGTCCAACCGTTTGTCTTCGCTGATTTCCTGCAAAACCTTTTGCCGGGCGATGAAACGCAGGGTGTTCCAAAATGTTGAGTCATTGTTTTCACCCAGCGCGACCTTAAACAGAGTGGCGTTTTTTTTGGCGTATTCCAGAATTTGCATCAAGACAGGCACAATCGACTCCGATTGGGCCGTTAAATTGGCGCTTAAAATTTGAACGCTCAGGCCGTTCATTACCTCCTCCTGCAACCGTTGCAGCAGGTCGTACTGGTCTGTATAATGCACATAAAATGTGCTGCGGTTGATGTCCGCCGTTTCGCATATCATTTTTACCGATATTTTTGACAAAGGATATTCCTGTAATAATTCGACCAAACTTTCGCGGATGGCTTGTTTGGTAATCCTGGTTCTGCGATCCTCTTTTTGTCCGTTCATATCCGCACCCCAATTGTAAATTTTTTATGGATATCCAACACATTTTTGCAGGCTGTCGGACATTGACCAGTTTTAAAATGGATTGATGGTTGCAATCCAACGGTATGTTTATTATAATTCATTTCTGCGGGATATTCAATTGGCTGTAAGTTAGCCAACACCATGTCCAATTGTGAACAGCTCAGTTTAATAGGGCATTCCATTTGCCTTTTGACAAATACAACATCCACGGAGGCGGATTATGGCATACATTGAATTTAACAATGTCATCAAAGAGTACAACACGGAGGGGGCTGCCATCCGCGCTTTGGACGGCGCCAGCTTTTCCATTGAAAAAGGGGAACTGGCCGTCATTCTTGGTTCTTCGGGCGCGGGCAAGACCACAGCGCTGAATATATTGGGGGGGATGGACACCGCCTCCGGTGGCGATGTGATTGTGGATGGCAACCATGTCGGCCAGTACAACAAAAAGCAACTTGTGGATTACCGCCGGCTGGATATTGGCTTTGTCTTTCAGTTTTATAATTTGGTTCCCAATTTGACGGCGCTGGAAAACGTGGAGATGGCGGCGCAAATTCGCAAAGATTCGCTGGACGCGGCTGAGATTTTGGAACATGTGGGCCTTGGGGAGCGGAAAGACAATTTTCCGGCCCAGCTTTCGGGCGGTGAACAGCAGCGGGTCTCGATTGCCCGCGCCATTGCCAAAAATCCCAAGTTATTGCTGTGCGACGAACCCACCGGCGCGTTGGACTACAACACCGGCAAGCAAATTTTGCAGCTTTTGCAGGACACCTGCCGCCGGGACAAAATTACGGTGCTGATTATTACCCATAACTCCGCACTGGCGCCGATGGCGGACCGGGTCATCAAATTCAAAAGCGGCAAAGTGACGAGTATGATGCAAAATGACCACCCCACCCCCATTGCAGAGATCGAGTGGTGAACCTTGGTGAAGAGCGCATATAACAAAGACATTTGGCGGAGCATACGCAAAAGCAAAAAACGGTTTATATCCATCGCCGTCATTACGGCGTTGGGTATGACCGTATTGTTGGGCATTTACGCCGCCGTTCAGGATATGTATTATTCATCGGATCGGTTTTACGACGAGCAGCGGTTATTTGACATTCGCGTCCGTTCGACACTGGGCCTGACAGACGAAGATTTGGACGCACTGGGCGGCGTGGCCGGCATTGCGGCCGTGGACGGCGGCTATAATGAAAAAGTGTACACCCATGTGGCGGGGGCCCGTAAAAGCGTCGACGCCGTTATGCTCAGCACACAGGGGATGAATATGCCCTATGTGCTGGCGGGGGCGCTGCCTGCCCGCGCCGGCGAGATTGCCGTCACCCAAGCGTACCTGAACGCGGCCGGCAAACAAATTGGGGACAATGTGACCATTGAAGAAGTGCTGGACAACGAAGAGAGCGCCGGCACAGGGGGAGAAGCGGAAGAGCTGCCGGAGAAAAACGAGCCGGTGGCGGGTGATGACGATAAACTGGATACCGACATCGACTGGGATGCCGATATTGAAGTGGAAAAAGAGGAGAGCCCCACATTTCGCAGGGCCACATTTACGATTACCGGTATTGTGCTGGACCCCATGGATATCAGCAGCAAAAAACATAACACATCCTTTCGGTCCACCACCACGGCCGACTACACATTTTTTGTCACCTCTGCCGATGTGGACACAGAGGTTTACACCTCTGTCTATGTGCTTTTGCAAGGGGTCAAGGAGCTTGACTGTTACGGGGTGGAATATGACAAAGCCATACAGGATGTGATTGACCGTATTGAAGCCCAAATCAAGTCCCAGCGGGAGGAAGCCCGTTATCATGCGGTCATGAACAAAGCCCTTGATAAAATTGCGGAAGCCAGGGGCACCATGGACGAAAAATTTGCCGAAGCGGACGAAAAGTTCGCCGACGCATGGGCGGAGGTTGCGAAAGCCAAACAGGATATCATTGACGGCCAGGCCACATTGACAGAAGAAGAGAGGGACGCGCTGCAAAAGCTGGCGGATGCCCGGGCAGAAATTGAAGAGGGCAGGCAGGAGCTGCGGGACGCCCAAGAGGAACTAGACGCAGGGGAAGCGGAACTGTGGGCGGGGGAAGATGAAATTGCGGCCAACGCCAAAAAGCTGGCGGAAGGCAAGCAAAAGCTGGCGGCGGAAAGGCAAACGGCAGAAGCGGGTTTTGCCGCCGCCGAGCAACTGATGGATGCCAAGCAAGGCGAACTGAATCACGGACTCAATCAGCTGACCCCCGGCATACAGGGGCTGCAGGGCGCTTTTGGCGCCAACTGGCCGCAGAGCCAGTGGAACGCGTTGGTGAATGCCGCTGCCGCCAAGGCAGCAGGGCTTATCGCCGCCAATCCCCAAAGTCCGCCCGATCCGGCGGAGGTGGCAGCCGCCACTGGCACCGAGCAGGCGGCCTTGGATGCCGCCATTGCCCTGACAGGCGATCCGATGTTGACCGCGCTGACCCAGGACTGTGTGGAAGCGGCGCTGGGAATGGGCATTGTCAACGGCGGGCAACAGGCGCTGAATGGACAAAAGGCGCTGTACAACGCCCAAAAAGCGGCCGCTTTGCAGCAGCTGGCGGACGCCGAAGCCGAATTGGCGGCGGGCGAGGCCCAGTTGGAGGCGGGAAAAAAAGAGCTGGCTGCCGGTTGGGTCGAATGGCGAAAAGGCAGAAGCAAACTTTTGCAAGGCTGGCAGGATTTGCGGGAAGGTGAAGCGAAGTTAAACGAGGAGGAAGACAAGGCGCTGAAAGAATTGGCCGACGCCTGGCTCGAAATTGCCGACGGCAAGCGGGAGCTGGCCGAGGGACAGGCGGAGCTGATTGCCAATGAAGAAAAATACCAGGACAAAAAGGCGGAAGCGGAGCAGAAAATTGCCGACGCCTATACTGAACTGGCCGATATTGATATGACGGAATGGTATGTGCAGGACCGGGATTCTCTGGATAGTTTTTCCAGCATGAGAAACGACATGAAGTCCATTGGGGCGGTGGGCAATATCTTTCCCGTCATCTTTCTTACCGTCGCCATCCTCATCAGTCTTACCACCATGACACGTATGGTGGAGGAAGACAGGGGTCTGATTGGCACTTATAAAGCGTTGGGGCTGCGAGACAAAGATATTTACCGCAAATATCTGCTGTACTCATTTCTGGCCTGCCTGCTGGGCAGCTGCCTTGGGTTCTTTTTGGGCTTTGTGGCGTTGCCCAGCTTTTTGTTCTCCATTTTGGGGCTTCTTTACAATGTGCCTCATATGGTCTATCGTTTCAGCGTGCCCCTTGGCCTTGGCGGGGCTGTGCTGTTCACCGCCAGCATTGTGGGGGCCACCGCCCTGGCTTGCCGCAGCGAACTCAAACAAATGCCGGCGCCCCTCATGCGCCCCAAAGCGCCGCGGCCTGGCTCCCGGGTTTTGCTGGAGCGAATCCCCTTGATTTGGAACCGGCTTTCCTTTTTAAATAAGGTGACGATGCGCAACCTGTTCCGCTATAAAAAGCGGCTGTTTATGACGGTGGGGGGCATTGTGGGTTGTACGGCCCTGGTGCTGACCGGATTTGCCATCAAAGATTCTGTCACGGGGCTGCGGCCCAAGCAATATGAGCAGATCTACCGCTATGACTTGATGGCAGTGGCCGACAGTGAGGACAACGACGAATTGGTGGGGCTGGTGACAGCCGGCGGCGCGACCCGGGACTATATCAATCTGCAGGTAGAAAACATTAAGGTGCTGAACACCAAAGGCGAAAGCGAAAGCGTGCAGTTAATGGTTGTACCCACCGGCGGCGTGATGGGGGATTATATCAGCCTGACCGGGCTGGACGGAAAGCCGGCCACGCTGGGCGCCACAGGAGTGCTGCTGACCCAAAACGCCTCGGAGATATTGGGGATAGGGCCGGGGGACGACATTGTCATCCAAAACCTGTTGCTGGATCAATACCACGCCAATGTGTCGGCCATTGTGAAAAACTACCTGGGCAATACAGTATTTATCACCGAGGAACTGTACAAAAGCTTGTACGGCGATTTTAAACCCAACGCCATTTTGGCACATTTTTCCGACGTCGTCGCCGACCAAAGGGCCTTTACCGACCAACTGAAAGAGCATGATATGATACGTTCCGCCATCAGCATCGAGGCGGCCAACTCCGATTTTGCGGGCAACTTTACGCTGATTAATTCGGTGGTATATGTCCTTACCCTTTTGGCCGCCGGGTTGGCTTTTGTGGTGCTGTTTACGCTTTCCAACACCAATATATCAGAGCGGCAGCGGGAGCTGGCCACCATTAAGGTGCTGGGCTTCTTTGACAGCGAAGTCCACGCCTATGTCAACAAAGAGACGCTGATTCTGACGCTGATGGGCATTGTTTTAGGATTGCCTGTGGGCAGAATGATCAGCGGCCTGTTGACCGCGGCTTTGAAAATGCCGTCCCTCTATTTTGCTGTGACGGTTTATCCCATCAGCTATGTCCTAAGCGCGGTCATTTCTTTCAGCTTTGCCCTGATTGTCAATATCATCACCAACCGCACGCTGGACCGCATCGACATGGTGGAAGCGCTTAAAAGTGTGGAATGACTCCAAATGCCTTTTTGAAGGTAGGCGATCGCAAAGCAGAGATGGTTTCAAGCACACGATATACAAAGACCCGGCAATTTGTCTTTCAATTCTTTTACTTGATATTTGGCGTTGCCTTGCCGAGGAGCTCTTTTTCTGGGGATATGCGTTTCGAAAATGAACAATATCATTACAATACAATCAAAATCGAAAGCAATAAACGGAAAAACCATTGACTAAAAAATATAACTTTATATAATATGACTACGGAACCATTTGATTTTTCAAACGAAGGAATGGCTTATCCCTTGATGAACCATTTCCAGGAAGGCTGGGGTAGTATGATCCCGGAGGTACGAAAAAATCATATTTTGGAGATCATTCGCAAAGAGAATTCGGCAAAAGTATCCGATCTCAGCGCGCGCATGGGCATATCCGAGGTGACCATCCGGCGGGATTTGCGCGAATTGGATGAAATGGGCCTTTTGCACAAGACCCATGGCGGCGCCATCATCCGCACACTTACGGCGGTAGAACCCAACAGAGACCAGCTGGAAGGGCTGAATGTGGACAAAAAGAAAGCCATTGCCAAAATGGCTTACCAAACGTTAACCGACGGCAGTTCCATTATGATGGATTCTTCTTCCACTTGCATCCAATTGGCCCGGGAAATTTGTGACGGGCAAAAACGGAACCTTACGGTTGTGACCAATTCTTTTAAAGCGGTGGAGATTTTATGCGGATGCCAGCATGTGGAGATTATTCACATTGGGGGCAATGTTCGGCGCAACTTATACAGTTCCATTGGCGCCATTGCCGAGGCCTCGCTGCGCAGCGTGCGGGTGGATAAAGCGTTTATTGGGGTAAACGGCGTGGATTTTCTGGTGGGGCTGACAACGGCCAATATGTTCGAAAGCCAGATAAAGCGGTCTATGATGGCGGCAGCCAACCAATGCATTGTGCTGGCCGACTCGACTAAGTTCAATCGGACATTTCTTTGCATCTTTGGCAGCATTTCAGAAGTGGACTGCATTATTGCCGACAGCGATGTGCCTGAAAGCATACGGGCCAAAGCGCTGGATATGGGCATTGATTTAATGATTGCCCCCTAATATTTTGCCTTGTATCAGCCAAGCCGCGGGTATACAGCTAAGCCGTCGCCCATGTGGCGGCGATATGCTTTTGTTGAGCCGGGGTGGCAATTTGAAAGGCGTGGCCGGTCGGTCCGCCTTTTTTGCGCGTATTTTTGGGTGGCTCTTTTATTCCCAACAAAGGCATTTTAAGGTATAATGACAGCAAGCCGGGCTAAAGGGGTGAGACAGTGAAAGCCAAGTTGCAAATTGTAGCGGCCATGCTGATCTTTGGAAGCATGGGCCTTTTGATCCGGCAGCTGACACTGCCATCCAGCGTCATCGCCGTCTGGCGGGGGATCATTGGCATGTTCTTTTTGTGGGGGCTGGGGTGGGCAACGGGCAAGCGGGTTTCGCTTGCCGCCCTCCGCGCCAATGCGGTGCCTCTTGTGTTTTCCGGCATTGCCTTGGGTATCAACTGGATATTTTTATTTGAGGCATACCGCCACACCAGCATTTCGGTGGCGACGCTGAGCTATTATTTGGCGCCGGTGTTTTTGGTGCTGATGTCTTGTGTTATTCTGAAAGAACCCATTACCCCGCTGAAAGGTCTGTGTGTGCTGTTGGCGCTTTTCGGCATGGTGTTGGTATCAGGCGTGGGCTTGTCACAGACGACGCAGATGGGGGAAGCCATCGGCATAGGATTTGGCATTGGGGCAGCGCTGTCCTATGCCACCCTCACCCTTGTCAACAAATTGCTGAAGGACATTTCTTCTTTAGATGCGACCATGGTGCAGCTGGGCATTGCCGCCCTAGTGCTTGTACCCTATGGGATGTTGAATGGGGATTTTGGAGGCTTGGCGGTGGACAGCAAAACCGTCATTTTAATTTTTGTTTTGGGCATTGTGTATACGGGGTTGGCGTTTTGGTTTTATTTTTCCGGGGTGCACAGCTTGAAAGCGCAGACTGTGGCCGTGCTCAGTTATATCGATCCGGTGACAGCCATCTTGCTTTCGGCGTGGTTTTTACAGGAACGCCTGGGGTTGTGGCAATTTGTCGGCGCGTTTTTAATTTTAGGGTCTACACTCTTTCATGAACTTTTTGGACGCCGGCTGAGGCCAACAATATCCAATTCATGATGTATGGCAGGGCAAAGGCTGACGCCCCCCAGGTGCGAAACATGGGGGGCGTCATCTATAGAGCAGCTTTTTTGGAGTGCCGCCGAAATGTGAATGGCGAATTGAATGAACGTCTTACTTTTTACTTCAGTGCGATCGACGCATTTAGCATTCCGTCAATTGTAACTGGCGTGGCAGAGGCACCTGCCTGGGTGTCAGACACAACCGCGAGGATACGGTCACCCGCGACCAGGGGGATATCCAGCCCGTGCAAGGCACCGTTGAGCTGTTGGCCAATGGGCACGTTGCCCGTCATTGCCGGAGACAAAACGATCGCTGTACCCGAAATGGGAGCAAACGTAGTGTCGCTGATGGCACGATACAGTTGGAACGTCAGAGTGACGGTGGCGGTGCCAAGTGTAGCAGCTGCAATTGTGCTGTAGTTGGCGTCGATATCACTCAGGGTGGCAGCGCGTGGCACAATCAACTCCGGATAGCCCGTGGGACCATCGGCAACGATATTGGTGCCATCAAAACTCATGGAGACAGAAGCGCCAAAGCCCACAGCGTGGTGGGAAGGTGTGCTTCCGGTGACCACAATGAAGTCTGTGGCTGACATACCGCTGGAGAATGGCATAATTCCACCCAGCGTAGGACCGGCCGGGCCGGCAGGACCCTGGGGACCCTCTGGACCCTGTGGGCCGGTGGCGCCGGTAGGACCCGCTGGACCCGTTGGGCCAGTGGCGCCGTCAGCACCCGCCGGACCCTGTGGACCGGTCGGGCCGACAGGACCCTCTGGACCCGGTGGGCCAGTGGCGCCGTCAGCACCCGCCGGCCCCTGTGGGCCGGTGGCGCCACGAGGACCCCCGGGACCCAGTGGCCCGGTGGCGCCGTCAGCACCCGCCGGGCCCATTGGGCCAGTGGCGCCAACAGCACCCGCCGGGCCCATTGGACCAGTAGCACCTACCGGCCCTGCAGGGCCGGCAGGACCTATTGGACCGGTAGCGCCTACCGGTCCTGCAGGGCCGGTAGGGCCGGGCAGACCCATTGGACCGACAGGACCCATCGGACCGGTAGCGCCGTCAACACCTGCAGGACCCATCGGCCCCATAGGACCCATTGGGCCCATTGGCCCCGTAAAACCCATTGGTCCTATAGGACCCATTGGGCCCATAGGACCCATTGGGCCACGCGGACCTCTGCAGCATGTCATGCAGCACAAAGGTTCGGGAGGACATGCGCCTTTATAAACCTTCATATGATCGAAGGAATTGTCGCTGCCACAAGATGAATTTGCTTTGCAATCATACATAATTGTGACAATCCTTTATATTTAAAATTTGCAAATGAGCGTTAGTACACTTGCATTTTACATTTTATGTTTTGGTTCACAATTTGGTGACAAGGGCAACACATCCCGTTGGAGGCATTTATCCGGGCCCAAAAGCCTGACGCGCTTTGCTGTTTTCTCAAAAATGAATGATCATACACTTGCATTCTATGCGCCCGAAAGCAAAAAGGAACCCTATGTTAAACGGCGCTTCCTTCATCCGCCGTTATCATGCTGGAGTACGTGAATTTTGCTCTTCATATCACGGGCCGGGCAGGGTTTCACAGGGGATTAACCTTGCTTTTGCCGCGGGTTTACAGTAAAATATACAGCAGAGTTACGGATTGTCTGCCATGATCAGCCGGAAAGGTGAAGAGACCAATATGGATATATTCATGAACAAAGCTACAAGAGAAATTGGCGTTTTAGACACCGGTGTGGGCGGGTTAACGGTGGCCAAAGCGTTGCTGAACCGGTTGCCTGACGAGTGCCTTGTCTACCTGGGCGACAATGCAAATTGTCCCTATGGCAACCGCAGTGAAGAAGAGATTGTTGTCCTTACCAAACGGATGCTGGATTTTTTTGCGCGGCGGGATGTGAAAATGGTCGCCATCGCCTGCAACACAATTTCGGTGCTTGTCCAAAAGCTGGCCGCCGATTATCGCTTTCCCATTGTAGACATCATTACTCCGACCGCCCGGCAGGTGGCGGGTGAGGGCGTCCATACAGTGGGCGTAATCGCCACCGTGTTTACGACCGAGACCCAAAGTTATCAAAAGCGCATTGAGGAATATGCCCCCGGTACAAAGGTGCACGGGTGGGGCAGCCGGACGCTGGCGGCGTTTGTGGACAGCGGAAATTTTGAAAGTGACGCTATGGCGGCGGAGATAGCCGTCTGTGTGGAGGGTGTGCAAACAGGGCATCCTGTGCATGATATCATTTTGGGGTGTACCCATTACCCCATTGTGGCCGATTTATTTGCGAAAGCGGCGCCGGGCGTTCGTTTCATTGATCCGGCGGACGCGCAGGCGGCCGAGGTGGAGCGACTGTTAGCGCAGAATCACTTGCTGGCCAATGGACAAAAGGGCGGCTTTACCGTGTATACATCGGGGGACAAAGCGGTTTATGCCAACGTTTTAAAACACCTGCATATGCCCACGGCGCCGGACATCCGCCCGTGGAACGAGGACTAAGGGGCCAAAGCAGAAACGGAGAATGCCATGAAGACAATTGCATGTCAGCTGATTACCGATACAGTGGCGCGGCTTTGCATCGAGGCCAATTACTACATGGGCCCCGATATCAAAACGGCCTTTAGGACAGCCCAAAACAAGGAACAGGGCCTGGGCAAGCAGGTGATCGAGCAGCTTTTGCGCAACGGCGACATTGCCGCCCGGGAACAAATGCCCATTTGCCAGGACACAGGGATGGCGGTTGTCTTTGTCCGCTTGGGGCAGGAGGTACAGCTGACCGGCGGGCTGCTTTCCGATGCCATACAGGCCGGGGTGGCCAAAGGCTATCGGGAAGGCTATTTGCGCTGCTCGGTGGTGGGGGATCCTATTCGCCGGGTGAACACAGGGGACAACACCCCCGCCGTCATTCACATGGACGTGGTGGCCGGAGATGCACTGGAAGTGACAGTGGCGCCCAAAGGTTTCGGCAGCGAAAATATGAGCGCCTTATATATGCTCAAACCGGCCCAAGGCATAGAGGGGGTGAAAGCGGCCGTGGTGGAGACGGTGCGCAAAGCGGGGCCCAACCCCTGCCCGCCTGTCATTGTGGGCGTAGGCGTGGGGGGCACCATGGAAAAAGCCGCCCTTTTGGCCAAGGAGGGTTTGCTGCGCAATGTGGGCAGCGCCAACCCGGACCTGTATTGGGATGGCATTGAAAAAGAACTGCTGGAAGCGGTCAATGCGCTCGACATCGGCCCGGCGGGGCTGGGGGGCGTGACAACGGCGCTGGCGGTGCATATTGCCCCGTGGCCGACACACATTGCCGGGTTGCCGGTGGCGGTGAACATCGGGTGCCATGTCACCCGGCACGCCAAAGCCATTTTATAGGAGGGGGAAAAGCTATATGAATGCAAAGCGTGTGATCACGCCCCCCCTTACCGACGATATCATCGAAAGTTTGCGGGCGGGGGAGATGGTATACTTGACGGGAACGGTGTACACCGCCCGGGACGCTGCCCACAAGCGGATGGCGGAAATGGCCGCCCAAGGCGAAGCTTTGCCCTTTGACTTTGCCGGGCAAATTATCTATTACGCCGGGCCCTGTCCCAACCGGCCGGGCCAGGTTATCGGTTCCATCGGCCCCACCACCAGCGGGCGGATGGACGCCTACACGCCGCTGCTGATGGCCAAAGGCTTGCGGGCCATGATCGGCAAGGGGCTGCGGAATGAAGAAGTGATGGCGGCTCTCAAGCGGGAAAAAGGGGTTTATTTTGCCGCCATTGGCGGGGCGGCGGCGCTGATGGCCCAGTGCGTGACGGCGTCGGCGCTAGTTGCCTTTGCCGATTTGGGCACAGAAGCCATCCGTAAATTGGAAGTGGTGGAGCTGCCCCTGATTGTGGCGGCGGACTGCTTTGGCAACGATGTCTACCGCCGATAGATCAAAACAAGCACAACGAGCTGTTTCTATATATTTCAATTACAGGAAAAGGGGCGGGAAAGGTGATGCATACGTTTGCTTTGCTGGGCTGTCCGTTGGGGCACAGCATATCGCCGGCGCTGCACCGGGCGCTGTTCGCCTTATCGGGCTACAGCGGCGAATACCAGCTTTTCGAACTGGCACCGGAAATATTGACCGCGCCCGAAACCAGGCAGAAACTTCAGCGCTTGACGGGCTTTAATGTGACCATTCCCCACAAGCAGGCGATCATCCCCCTTTTGGACGAGGTGGAGCCCTCGGCCGGCCGTTTTGGGGCGGTGAACACAGTCGCTGTGAAGCAGGGGCGGATGACAGGTTATAACACCGACGCCACCGGTTTTTTACATTGCATGGAGGGCACCCCGCTGGGGGGCCGGGTCTGTATTGCAGGCGCCGGCGGCGCAGCGGCTGTCTTTGCCTTTTGTTGCGGGGAAGCGGGGGGGCATGTCACTTTTGCGGTGCGCCCGGGGGGCGAAAGCCGGGCGGTTCACCTGGCCCAGCGGATGGTGCTGGCCGGATTGCCCACCCCGCATATTGCGACGGCAGAAATGATTGCCGGTGCAGCGGAACATTATGACTTGTTCATCAACGCCACGCCTTGTGGCATGTACCCGCGCACCGACGCCATGCCAGTGCCCGCCGACGTCTTGACCCGGGTGGGCACTGTGTTCGACAGCATTTACAACCCGGCCGAGACACAGCTGATGGCGTCGGCAAAAGCATTTGGCTGTCGGGTGATTGGCGGGCTGGATATGCTGGTTCGGCAAGGGGCCGAAGCCCACACCATCTGGTACGGTGCCCGATTTACCGAGGCGCAATTGGCAGCTGTCAAGGCGCAGTTGGCATTTTAAAAGGAGGCGGCCCATGGAAAAATCCAACGTGGTGCTATGTGGCTTTATGGGCAGCGGCAAAACGACGGTGGGACGGATGCTGGCCGCCCGCCTTGCCTGTTGCTTTGTGGATATGGACAAGGCGATTGAAGAAGGGGCAGGAATGTCTATTCCGGATATTTTTTCCGTTTTTGGCGAGGCCCATTTCAGAATGCTGGAGGAGCAGACGGCAGCGGCACTGGCGGGGCAAGAAAAACAGGTAATTGCCACCGGCGGCGGCGCCCTCCTCAATGGGGCCAATGCGGCGCGTTTTCGTCAAAACGGCGTCATTGTCTATCTCGATGTACCTTTCGCCCTTTGCTGGCAGCGCATTGCAGCCTCCGACAGACCGCTGGTGCGCCGGTTGGGCCGGCAGGGGCTGGCAGCGCTTTATCAAGAGCGGGAAGCGGCATACCGGCAGGCAGCCGATATCACGGTGGCAGGTACTGATGCGCACGCGCTTTTGAAAGCGATAGAAGCGGCGCTTTTGGCGTATGATATCGGCATCGGTAAGAGCATATAAAAAAACCCCGCTCTTGCGGGGTTTTCAAATGTTTGCCAATACGCGCTCAGGACTAATCTTCGTTGCGGTCTTCAATATATTTGACAATGTCACCTACTGTGCGCAAAGACTCGATTTCATCTTCGGCAATTTCGGTGTCAAACTCATCCTCCAAAGTCATTACAAGGTCGACAATATCCAAAGAATCGGCCCCAAGATCGTCAATGATGTTGGCTTCCGGTGTGACAAGCGATCCTTCCACATCCAATTGTTCCACCAAGATGCCTTTTACCTTTTCAAATACCATTACTACATTTCCTCCTTACGGATGATTGAAACTTGCCGGGGATTGATTTTTTTGAGCCGCTGCCTCATTGGATTCAAGGATTTTAACGGTCAATCCCTTGGTTGCTATTGCAATAATAGGGTATAGAAAACTGTTTGTCAACAGAAAATCCTGTAAAATTTCCGCAGTTGAAAAAAAGCTGCGGCCATTATATAATAAAATGAATTGACGACCCGGCCAACAGGCTGTTGGGCAGCGGCGCGTTATGATATAATCTATTCATAAGGGACCAATATATGCGCTGAAATTTTCAGCAAGTAACAATATTGATAAGCTTTTCACATTATAATTTGTGCCGCCATCTTTTTGCAATGAGCGCGGCGGAATGGAGCAATCTACAATGGCTGATATGGCAGAACAAAAAAAATTAGTGGAAGCAATCACCTCGATGGAGGAGGACTTTTCACGCTGGTACACCGATGTCGTGAAGAAAGCGGATTTGGTGGATTACTCCTCGGTGCGGGGCTGTATGATCATTCGCCCTTACGGCTATGCCATCTGGGAAAACATCCAGCGGATTTTGGACGGAATGTTTAAGGATACCGGCCACGAAAACGTTTATATGCCTCTTCTCATTCCCGAAAGCCTGCTGAATAAAGAAAAAGAACATGTGGAAGGCTTTGCGCCCGAGGTGGCGTGGGTGACCCACGGCGGCAGCGAAGAGCTGGCCGAGCGGTTGTGCATCCGCCCCACATCGGAGACATTGTTCTGCGAGCATTACGCCCACATCATCAACTCCTCCCGGGATTTGCCCAAACTTTATAACCAGTGGTGCTCGGTGCTGCGGTGGGAAAAGACAACCCGGCCCTTTTTGCGCACTATGGAGTTTTTGTGGCAGGAAGGCCACACCATGCACGAAACAGCGGAAGAAGCCGTTGCGGAAACGGAAAAGATGCTGGGGGTTTACGCCCGGCTGTGCGAGGATTATTTAGCGATTCCGGTCATCAAAGGCCGCAAGACCGACAAAGAAAAATTTGCGGGGGCCGAGGCCACCTACACCATTGAGGCAATGATGCACGACGGCAAAGCCCTACAGTCGGGCACTTCCCACTATTTTGGGGACGGCTTTGCCCGTGCCTTCGACATCCAGTTTACCGGGCGAGACAATAAGTTGGCCTATCCCCACCAGACCTCCTGGGGTTTGTCCACCCGCATCATCGGCGCGATCATCATGACCCACGGCGACGACAACGGCCTTGTGCTGCCGCCGGCGGTGGCGCCCATTCAGGCCATTGTCATTCCCATTGCCCAGCATAAAGAGGGCGTTTTGGAAAAGGCCCGCGCGCTGACAGAAAGCCTTAAGACAGTGTGCCGGATCAAGCTGGATGAAAGCGACAATTCCGCCGGGTGGAAATTCTCGGAGTATGAGATGAAGGGCGTACCCCTGCGCATTGAGCTGGGCCCCAAAGATATTGAGCAAAACCAGTGTGTGGTGGTGCGCCGCGACAACCGCCAAAAATATTTTGTGCCGTTGGATGAGCTGGCGGCAAAGCTGCCCCAAATTCTTGAGGAATTGACCCAGGCGCTTTATGACAAAGCGCTGGAGAACCGCCAAAATCGGACATTTAGCGCTTCCACAATGGATGAACTGAAGGATATTTTGGCCCAAGGCGACGGTTTTGTCAAAGCCATGTGGTGCGGCGACCTGGCCTGCGAAATGAAGCTGAAAGAGGAGGCGGGCGTGACTTCCCGCTGTATGCCCGCGGAGCAGGAGCCTATTTCCGACAGCTGCATTTGCTGCGGCAAACCTGCCAAGGCGATGGTCGTTTGGGGCAAAGCCTATTAAGCATTGGGAAACCAACCTGCGCATTATATGATGACAAGATGCCCCGGATCCGGGGCATCTTCAGCGTCTTCGGGGGGATTTGCGGATGTATCGCAACGACTGGATTATGCGGCAGATTAACGACATGGTGGAAGTGCTGGCCCGGCTGATTTTCCACCGTCCGGCCGCCGCCTATGAAATACAAGATCAGAACCATCTGACCAAAGTGGATGAACTGCATTTGCAGCTGGTCAAACTTTTGGGGCAAATGGAAATCGGCAAAGCGGAGGATCTTTTATTCGCCGGCTTGGACGACAAGGATGAAAGTACCCTTTGGGTGGCGCTGGATTTTTACGATCGGCTGAACCATCTTGGCGATGACGAGCTGGAGGAACATGGGTTTTCCCGGGAAGAAATTGGCGAAGGGCTTGCGGCGGTCAAGCGTATTTTCGATATTACGCTATAGCAAAAAAATCCCTGCCGTTTGGGCAGGGATTTCTCATCGTCTTATCGAACAATATGTATGGGCACAGAATGGACCTAATCGTCCTCCAGGGAGATATCCTGTTCCAGATATTTGCGCATGACCCGGCGGCCCAGGTTCATGGTGCGCAGCGATTGGATAATGTAAGCATAGCCGAGCAAAAAGCTGGTGGCCGTTGCCACAAGGGTGATAATCACAGCGACGATGATAAAAACTTTTTTGGCCATTGGGACAAGCGCTCCTTTCCTTATATGAATTGCGTATCTATCGGCGAGAGTGGACAACCCTTAATATGGTATTGCGGATTGCCTCTCTTCTATTATACCACCACATATAGAAAAAGTGTAAATGATTCGTAAACAGACCGCAAAGAAATTTTGGCGACAGGAATAAAAACCCATGGGAAAACGGCTAAAAAATGCGAAAAAACACTTGCAATCACAAGTGGGTTGTGATATTCTAATCTAGCGCGACTGCGAAAGCATGTGGGCGCGACTGCTGAAAGATATGCGATGAAGCGGGAGGTGGCCGCCAGTTTGGCGGGGAATTTCCGTGGAGTATGTCCGATTTGAAACCGGGCGACGAAAAATACCAGTGCTTTTGGTAAAGCCAGCTGCCGAAGGGCTTTGTGGCTGTGGTATGTTCCGGTTAGACCTGCCTTTAACGGGCGATGGTTTACCCGGATTTTAAAATGCCTCATCACGGAACACCCGGCAGGGTGTACACAAAAGAAAGCGCGCAAGCGCACAATGGATTTAACTGTTGCCGCCGGCGCCAATGGTTCCGAAGGGAATCATGTGGCGCAATACTAATGTGGAGGCGATGACTTACAATGGCAGTCAAAGACAAAATCAGGATCAGACTGAAAGGTTACGACCATCAATTGGTGGATTCTTCGGCCGAGCGGATTGTGGAAACGGCCAAGCGCACAGGCGCGCGGGTGTCCGGCCCCATTCCTCTGCCCACCGAAAAAGAGATTGTCACCATTCTGCGGGCTGTGCACAAGTACAAAGATTCCCGCGAACAATTCGAGATGCGTACCCATAAAAGACTGATCGACATTCTGCGGCCGTCCAACAAGACGGTGGATGCCCTTACCAGCCTGGAGCTTCCGGCGGGTGTGGAAATCGAAATTAAACTGTAAAGGTTCCCGGCAAGGTCATGTTGGCACACGCCAACCAATAACCGATTAGGAGGAAAACGAAAATGCAAAAAGCGATCATCGGCAAAAAAATTGGGATGACCCAAATTTTTGACGATAAAGGCAAGTTTATACCGGTAACAGTTGTAGAAGCCGGTCCCTGTGTCGTGGCGCAGAAAAAGACCATCGAAAACGACGGTTACGAAGCCGTGCAGTTCGGGTTTGGCGCATTAAGCGACAAACGGGCCAACAAACCCCAAAAAGGCCATTTTGCCAAAGCGGATGTGGCGCTGAAAAAAGTGCTGCGGGAGTTCAGACTGAACGACTGCGCCGCCCTCAATGTGGGCGACATCATCAAAGCCGACACCTTTGCGGTGGGCGACAAGGTGGATGTATGCGGCACATCGAAAGGTAAAGGCTATGCCGGCACCATCAAGCGTTGGAACTTCCACTCGCTGAAAGAGACCCACGGTTCCGGCCCTGTGCACCGTCACGCCGGCTCCATGGGCGCCTGCTCCGACCCGTCCCGGGTTATGAAGGGCAAAGGGCTGCCCGGCCACTTGGGCCATGAACGCGTTACCGTTCAAAATTTAGATGTGATTAAAGTAGATGCTGAAAACAACCTGATTGCGCTGCGCGGCGCCATTCCCGGCCCTAAAGGCGGGATTGTGCACCTGACGGACAGCGTGAAAAAGGCGTAACGGAAAGGAGGAGACAGTATGCCAAAGGTAGATATTTTTGACATGTCCGGAAAAAGCGTTGGCAAGCGGGATCTCTCCGACGCCGTATTCGGAATTGTGCCTAACAAAGCAGTGCTGCATGCCGCAGTGAAAAATTATCTGGCCAACCAGCGCCAGGGCACCCAGTCCACCTTAACCCGCACCGAAGTGGCAGGCGGCGGACGCAAACCCTGGAGACAAAAAGGTACCGGCCACGCCCGCCAAGGCTCCACCCGGTCACCCCAATGGAGACACGGCGGCATCGCCCTCGGCCCCAAACCACGCGATTACAGCTATGCGCTGAACCGCAAGGTGAAGAAGCTGGCGTTCCAGTCCGCTTTTTCTGCCAAGGTCGCCAGTTCCGATTTCATTGTGATGAAGGATATTGCCGTCGACAGCTTTAAGACAAAAGCCATTGTCGAAATGCTTGCGAAGCTGGGCGCCGACCGCAAAGCCCTGATTGTCACCAAAGAGGCCGACCAGAAAGTGATCAAGAGCGCCGCCAACATCCCCGGCGTCAAAACCGCCGTTGTGGGTGCGCTTAACATCTTCGACATCCTTAAATATGACAAGTTCATTATTGTTGACGACGCTGTCAACTGGCTCGAGGAGGTGTACGCGTAATGAAAGCTCCGCAGGATATTATACTGAAACCGATCATTACCGAGCGTTCCATGGATGGGCTGCGTCACCGGAAATACACGTTTAAAGTGGCCAAAACCGCCAACAAGATTGAAATTGGCCAGGCGGTCGAGGCGCTTTTCCCAGGCACAAAAGTGAAAGCGGTTAACACCATGCACTGCAAAGGTAAACTGAAAAGAATGGGCAAGTACGAAGGGTACACCCCGTCCTGGAAGAAAGCCATTGTAACGCTGACGCAGGAATCGAAGACCATTGAATTCTTCGACTCGATGCAATAGAAACACGAAACTGAACCTTGCATCGTTTCTTTCGTGTTTTCTCAGAAAGAGAAAGACAGTTTTCCTCTTTCGGCCGCGGTGCTGTCCGCGGTTAAACCGGGCCTTTGCCCGCCAGTATGGGGTCCACTTACCCCGCTAAGTTAAGTAATGAGGAGTGAATTTTTCAAATGGCGATCAAGACATACAGACCGACCACGCCCGGCCGCCGTCAGATGACGGTAACCGACTTCAGTGGTTTGTCCAAGGTGGCGCCGGAGAAAAGCCTGCTGGAAAAGCTGGAAAAATCCGCAGGCCGCAATAGTACCGGACGCATCACCGTCCGCCACAGAGGCGGCGGCAACCGCAGAAAATACCGCGTGATCGACTTCAAGCGCGACAAGCTGGATATGCCGGCCAAAGTGCTTACACTGGAGTACGACCCCAACCGTAGCGCTCATATCGCCCTGCTGCAATATGAAGACGGCGAAAAACGTTACATCATCGCCCCCAACAACCTGAAAGTGGGCGACACCGTTATCTCGAGCACGGGCGCCGACATCAAACCCGGCAACGCCCTGCCTCTTGTGAATATCCCCGTCGGTACGTTTATCCACAACGTGGAGCTTTATCCCGGCAAAGGTGCTCAATTGGCCCGTTCCGCCGGCATTATGGCCCAGCTGATGGCCAAAGAAGGCCGCTTCGCCCTGTTGCGTCTGCCCTCCGGCGAACTGCGCAACGTGCCGCAGAACTGCATGGCCACCATCGGCCAGGTCGGCAACACCGACCACGAGAACATGTCCATTGGTAAAGCGGGGCGCACACGCCACATGGGTATTCGTCCCACAGTCCGCGGTTCTGTCATGAACCCCTGCGACCATCCCCACGGCGGCGGCGAAGGCAAAAGCCCCATCGGCCGTTCGGGACCGGTTACCCCCTGGGGCAAACCGGCACTGGGCTACAAGACAAGAGCCAAACACAACCGCTCTGACAAATACATTGTCAAGCGCCGCGGCGCCAAATAGGCGGACTGAAAGGAGGCAAATTCAATGGGTAGAAGCGTTAAAAAAGGACCGTATGTACTGCCTGTGCTGCTGAAAAGAGTGCAGGAAATGAATAAAACCGGCGAGAAGAAGGTACAGAAGACCTGGAGCCGCGCCTCCACCATCTTCCCGGATTTTGTTGGGCATACCTTTGCGGTTCACGACGGCCGCAAACATGTTCCGGTATATGTCACCGAGGATATGGTTGGACACAAACTGGGTGAATTTGCGCCCACCCGTACCTACAGAGGTCACGCGGGCAGCAAGTCATCCAACACGAAGTAGGGCAGAGGAGGATTACAGATGGAAGCCAAAGCTTATCTGAGGTATGTCCGCATCTCGCCCCGCAAGGTGCAGATCGTACTTGACCTGATCAGAAACCAGCCGATTGAAAAGGCTGTGGCTATTTTAAAGCACACCCCCAAATCCGCCAGCGAGCCGCTTTTGAAACTGCTGAATTCGGCAATCGCCAACGCGGAAAATAACCACCACATGGACAAAAGCATTTTGTACGTTTCCCAGTGTTTTGCCTGTCCCGGCCCGACACTGAAAAGAATGGGCACACGCGCCAGAGGCAGCTCCACCCGCATCCTGAAGCGGACGAGTCACGTCACCATCGCGCTGGCCGAAAAAGAATAAGCTGAAAGAGGAGGTAAACTATGGGCCAAAAAGTAAATCCACACGGCTTCCGTGTAGGTGTCATCAAAGATTGGGATTCCCGCTGGTTTGCTAAGGACAATGCTTTCGGCGATATTCTTGTGGAAGATTACAATCTTCGCAAATATCTGAAGAAATCCTTGTTTGAAGCGGGCATTCCCAAAATTGAGATCGAGCGGGATGCCACCAAAGTTCGCATTCACATTCACTGTGCGCGCCCGGGCGTCGTTATCGGCAAGGGTGGCCAGGAAATTGAAAAACTGCGCCAGCGCTGCGAAAACATCATCAACAAGGGCAAAACCCAGAAAATGCAGGTTTTTGTCAATGTGGTGGAAATTCGCCAGCCCGACAAAAGCGCCCAGCTTGTGGCAGAGAGCATTGCCGCCCAACTTCAGGGCCGCGTCTCTTTCCGCCGGGCGATGAAACAGGCCATCGGCCGCACCATGAAACTGGGTGCAAAAGGCATTAAAACTTGCGTATCCGGCCGTTTGGGCGGTGCGGAAATTGCCAGAACCGAGCATTATCATGAGGGTACGATTCCGTTGCAGACACTGCGCGCCGACATTGATTACGGCTTTGCCGAAGCGGCCACCACTTATGGCCGTATCGGCGTAAAAGTTTGGATCTACACCGGCGAAGTGCTCAAGGAAGCCAAACAACCCCGTAAGGAAGGAGGCGGCCAATAATGCTTCTGCCCAAAAGAGTAAAGTACCGCCGCGTACACCGCGGACGGATGAAAGGCAAAGCGACCCGCGGTAACACGGTTACCTACGGCGATTTTGGCCTTGCCGCCATGGAGCCGGGTTGGATCACCTCTAACCAAATTGAGGCAGCCCGTATCGCCATGACCCGTTACATCAAGAGAGGCGGCCAGGTTTGGATTAAGATTTTTCCTGACAAACCGGTCACCCAAAAGCCGGCGGAAACCCGCATGGGTTCCGGTAAAGGCAGCCCCGAGTACTGGGTCGCCGTTGTCAAACCGGGCCGTGTTATGTTTGAAATTGGCGGCGTGCCGGAGGATCTGGCGCGGGAGGCCATGCGCCTTGCCATGCACAAGCTGCCGATTAAGTGCAAATTTGCCGTCAGGGAAAAGGGGAGTGAGACAGAATGAAGCCAGTTGAAATCAGAGAAATGACCGATTCCGAACTGTTGGAAAAGCTGTCCGACCTCAAGAGCGAGTTGTTTAACCTGCGCTTTCAACACGCGATTAACCAGCTTGAGAACCCCATTCGGCTTCGGGACGTCAAAAAAGATATTGCCAGAGTGAAAACCATCATTAAAGAAAAAGAGCTGAAGGCTGCGGCCACAGAGGGGAGGAACTAAGCTGTGACAGAACGGAATTTACGCAAAACAAGAACCGGCAAAGTGGTCAGCGATAAAATGGATAAAACCGTTGTGGTTGCCATCGTTGACAGCGTGCAGCATCCTCTCTACAAAAAAATCATCAAGCGCACCGTTAGATTTAAGGCGCATGACGAAGAAAACGCCTGTCATGTCGGCGATACCGTGATGATTATGGAAACCAGACCCCTTTCCAAAGACAAACACTGGAGAGTTGTGGAGATCATCACAAAAGCGAAGTAATCGTACAATTGTACAAAGGAGGAACGCACTGTGGTACAGATGCAGACCTATCTCAAGGTGGCCGACAACACCGGTGCCAAGGAAATCATGTGTATCCGGGTACTTGGCGGGTCCCGCCGGAGATATGCCAATATAGGCGATGTCATTGTCGCCTCGGTTAAAAAAGCGGCGCCGGGCAGCGCAGTCAAAAAGGGCGAAGTTGTGCGTGCGGTCATTGTCCGCTCGGCCAAAGGTATGCGCCGGGACGACGGCAGCTACATCCGTTTTGATGAAAACGCAGCGGTGCTGATTAAAGAAGACAAAAACCCCAGGGGCACACGTATTTTTGGCCCCGTGGCCCGGGAGCTGCGCGAAAAGGAATATGTCAAGATCCTTTCGCTGGCACCGGAAGTAATATGATGGAGGTGTCGCACAAATGAATAATCTTCATGTCAGAAGAGGCGACACAGTCGTCGTCCTGTCCGGCAAGGACAAGGGCAAAAAAGGCAAGATCATGGACGTCAGCCCCAAAGAGCAAAAAGTCATTGTTGAGGGCTGCAACGTTGTGACCAAGCATGTCAAACCGCGCAAGCAGGGCGATCCCGGCGGCATCATTAAGGCGGAAAGCGCCATGTACGCCAGCAAAGCCCAGATTGTCTGTCCCAAATGCGGCAAACCCACCCGCATCGGCCACAAGCTGAACAGCAAGGGCGAAAAAGTACGGGTTTGCAAAAAAACCGGCTGCGGCGCCGAACTTTGAGGGTAAGGAGGACACAACATGGCCAGAATGAAAGATGTTTATAAAAGCGATATAGCCCCTGCCCTGATGAAGAAGTTTAGCTACAAAAATGTCATGGAAATCCCCCGCCTCAATAAAATTGTCGTCAATGTGGGCTGCGGCGAAGCCAGGGATAACCCCAAAATGATGGAAGCCATCGTAAACGATCTTGGCAAAATCACCGGACAAAAAGCGGTGCTTTGCAAAGCCAAGAAATCGGTGGCGAACTTCAAGCTTCGCGAAGGCATGATCATTGGCGCCAAGGTAACATTGCGCGGCGAGACGATGTACGAATTTTTGGATCGGCTTTTCAATGTGGCACTGCCGCGGGTCCGTGACTTTCACGGCGTGAACCCGGATGGGTTTGACGGCAGAGGCAACTACAATATGGGCATTAAAGAGCAAATCATTTTCCCCGAAATCGAGTTTGACAAGGTGGACAAAGTTCGCGGCATGGATATCACCTTTGTTACAACAGCCAAAAGCGACGAAGAAGCCCGCGAGCTTCTGACACTTTTCGGCGCGCCGTTTGCGAAGTAAGGAGGAGAGAAGAAATGGCTAAAACGTCAATGAAAGTCAAACAGCGTCTTACACCCAAGTTCTCTACCCGTGCTTACAACCGGTGCAAGATCTGTGGCAGACCCCACGCCTATCTGCGCAAGTTCGGCATTTGCCGCATTTGCTTCAGGGAGTTGGCCCACCAGGGGCACATTCCCGGCGTCAAAAAGGCAAGCTGGTAAGCATGAGTTCACAAGGAGGTTGACCCTATGCATATAACAGATACGATCGCTGATATGCTCACCCGGATCCGGAACGCAAATGCAGCGAAGCATGACACGGTTGATATCCCTGCGTCCAAGCTGAAGATTGCCATTGCGCAGATTCTCTTGAATGAGGGATACATCAAAAACTTCACAGTCCAGGAGGACAACAAGCAGGGGAATATCCATATGGTTTTGAAATATGGCCCCGGCAAAACACAGGTTATTTCCGGTCTTCGCAGGGTGTCCAAACCCGGTTTGCGCATTTACACCAGCTGCGAGGAAATGCCCAAGGTGCTTAAAGGATTGGGTATTGCCGTCCTTTCCACATCCAAAGGCATTATGACCGACAAGCAAGCCCGGGTACAAAATGTGGGCGGCGAAGTGCTGGCCTTTATTTGGTAGACATTTAAATTTATTGATTTAAGGAGGTGCAGAGAAGATGAGTCGTATTGGTAAGAAACCGATCGCGGTACCCGCGGGGGTGGATGTCAAGATAGACGGCAGCTCTGTCACTGTCAAAGGGCCCAAGGGCAGTTTGTCCCAGGAATTTTCTCCGTTTATGGGTATTAAGCAGGAGGGGGCCGAAATTATTGTGGAGCGTCCCTCGGACGAAAAACTTCACAAGAGCCTGCACGGACTCACCCGTACCCTGATCAACAACATGGTCGTCGGCGTTTCTACAGGTTTTTCCAAAGAGCTGGAAATCCAGGGCGTCGGTTACCGTGCCGCTAAGCAGGGCAAGGATTTAGTGATGAACTTAGGCTATTCTCACCAGGTGATTATGCCGGAAATTGAGGGCATTTCCATTGAGGTGCCTGCCCCAAACCGGATTGTCATTTCGGGATATGACAAGCAAAAAGTGGGACAATTTGCCGCCGAAGTGCGGGAGAAACGTCCCCCCGAGCCCTATAAAGGCAAGGGACTCCGTTATCTGGGCGAATATGTCATCCGCAAGGAAGGCAAAGCCGGTAAGAAATAAGGAAAGGAGCTAGTGCACAGATGGTAACAAAAAAAGATGCCAATGAGCTGCGCGTTCGGCGGCACCGGAGAGTCAGAGCCAAAATCAGCGGCACGAAAGAGTGCCCTCGTCTGGGTGTCTTCCGCTCCGCCAAGCACATTTATGCCCAACTGATAGACGATGTGGCCGGTACTACCCTTGCCAGCGCCTCGACCATGGATAAAGATTTTAACGGTACAGGCGGCAACAAGGACGCTGCCCGCAAAGTCGGCAAAGTTTTGGCCGAACGGGCAAAGAAGCAAGGCATTACCCAGGTTGTGTTTGACCGAGGCGGTTACATTTACCACGGGCGTGTCAAAGAACTGGCCGAGGGAGCCCGCGAGGGCGGCCTCGAATTCTGATAAAGGAGGGATCGCATTGTCTTTGATTGATGCTTCAACACTGAATCTTAACGAAAGAGTCGTGTCCATTAACCGTGTATCCAAGACGGTTAAGGGCGGACGTATCTTTAAATTCGCAGCCCTTGTGGTTGTCGGCAACGGCGAGGGTATTATCGGTTTCGGTCTTGGCAAAGCATCCGAGGTTCCCGACGCGATCCGCAAGGGAATTGAGGACGCCAAGAAAAACCTGATCCAGGTGTCGCTGCGCGGTACCACCATTCCCCACGAAGTGATCGGCAAATTTGGCGCCGGCGAAGTGCTGATGAAGCCCGCCCCCCAAGGTACCGGCGTTATTGCCGGCGGTCCTGTGCGTGCGGTGCTGGAAGTTTGCGGCATCCGGGATATCCGGACCAAATCGCTGCGCTCCAACAACCCCTGCAACGTGGTGAACGCGACTGTCAAAGGGCTTGCCTCTTTGCGCAATGTGGAGCAGGTTGCCAAAATCCGGGGCAAAACACCCAAAGAAATTTTAGGATAAAGGAGGAAGCAAACCATGGCCGATACGAAAAGCGTAAAAATTAAGCTTACCAGAAGCCTTGCCGGCAGTAAGCAGGACCAGATTGCTACCGCCTATTCTCTTGGTCTGCGCAAGATCGGTAAGGTTGTCGTTCAACCTCAAAATGCTGCCACCATGGGCAAAATCGCAAAAATATCGCATCTTGTCCAGGTGAGCGACGCCTAGGCAAGGTTAAACACAAGGAGGTGCAGAAACTGTGAAATTGCACGAACTTTCCCCGGCTCCCGGTTCGGCTAAAAAAGCCTATCGCAAAGGCAGAGGCGCCGGCTCGGGAAACGGTAAAACGGCCGGTAAAGGCCATAAGGGACAAAAAGCCCGTTCCGGCGGCGGCGTCCGCCCGGGATTTGAAGGCGGCCAGATGCCGTTGCAACGGCGCGTCCCCAAAAGAGGTTTCAACAATATTTTTGCCACCCGTTATGCCATCATCAATGTGTCGGAACTGGAGCGGTTTGACAACGGCTCGGTCATTGACGAAAAAGCATTGAAGGCGGCCGGTATGCTTAAACAAACAATGGATGGCGTTAAAATTTTGGGCAACGGCGAATTGACAAAGAAGCTGACGGTCAATGTGGCCTCGGTTTCCAAAAGCGCCAAAGAGAAGATTGAAAAAGCCGGCGGCAAGCTGGACGAAAAAGCTTCTTCCGAAGGCCAAGCGGTGCCCGCCAAAGTGGCGAAGCCGGTGGCCAAAGCGGTGAAAGCCGAAAAGGCTTCCACCGAAGCGGTAGCGAAACCTGCCAAGGAAGCGGCTCCTGCCAAAGCGGAAAAGGCCGCTGCCACCAAGAAAGCAACCCCTGCCAAACCAGCGACCAAGGCGGCAGCGGAGAAGAAAGAATCCAAACCTGCCGTAGCCAAAGAAGCGGCTCCTAAGGCGAAAAAAGCAGAAGCAAAACCCAAGACAACCGAGGGCGCCAAAGGAAAGGCACAGGTGAAGTAGGATGTTTGAAACGCTCAGAAACGCCTGGAAAGTAGAAGAAATTCGCAAAAAAATACTTTACACCCTGATGATATTAGTCATTGTCAGGTTGGGTTCGGCGATTCCGGTGCCCTTTCTCAATCCTGCCGCACTGGCAGGCATGCTGCAGGCGGGTAACCTGCTGGGCTATCTGGATATCCTGACCGGTGGCGCTTTTTCCCGGGCGACTTTATTTGCGCTCTCCATCTCCCCCTACATCACATCGTCCATTGTCATGCAGCTTTTGACGGTGGCGATTCCCGCCCTGGAGCGGATGCAGAAAGAAGGGGAAGAGGGCCGAAAAAAGATTCAGCAGATCACCCGTTATGTAACGGTGGGTTTGGCTGTTTTGCAGGCAACTGCCTACTATATTATGTTCCGCAACCAGCAGGCCGTCAGCTATGTGGAAGGTTTCTCCGGCATTCTGACAGGTGCCGTTATCATTACGGCTTTTGTGGCAGGCGCGATGATGGTTGTGTGGCTGGGCGAGCGAATTGACGAAAAAGGCATTGGAAACGGCATCTCGCTGATTCTGTTTGCCGGCATCGTCTCCCGCGGTCCCGCGGCCCTTCAACATCTCTACCAGTACTTTATGCTGGGCGCCAGCGGCAGCCTGCAGTACTATTTCCTCGTCCCGGGCATCGTGCTTTTGTTCCTGGTGCTCATTGTCATCATCATTTTGATGACCAATGCCGAGCGCCGGATTCCAATCCAGTATGCCAAACGGGTTGTCGGACGGAAAATGTACGGCGGAAACTCCTCGTATTTCCCGGTAAAGGTGAATATGTCCGGCGTGCTGCCCATCATCTTTGCCAGCTCGTTCCTGGCCATTCCCGGCACAATTCGCGGATTTTTGGCCCCGCCGACCGAGATTTCCACCGCCTTTTACCATGGTCTGTACAATTTCTTAGGCTGGTTTAACTACAACACCATCCAATATGCGCTTTTGTACTTTGTACTCATCATCGCGTTTAACTATTTCTACATTGCCATCCAGTACAATCCCATTCAAATCGCCAACGATTTGCGCAAGAACAACGGTACCATTCCCGGCATTCGCCCCGGCAAACCCACCTCGGACTTCATTTCCAAGATCATTTCCAAGATCACATTGGTGGGCGCCTTGTTCCTGGCTTTCATCGCCATTCTGCCTATCTTCCTGGGCGCGTTTGCCAAGATGAACATTGCTTTGGGCGGTACATCCATCATCATCGTTGTCGGCGTGGCACTGGATACGGTACGCAGTCTGGAAAGCCAAATGATGATGCGGCACTACAAAGGTTTCCTGGAATAAAATTGACAAAAGATTTTTGTGGGGTGATGGCATGAAGCTGATTCTTCTTGGCGCACCGGGGAGCGGCAAAGGCACCCAGGCTGACATCATTTGCCAGCAGCTTTCCATTCCGGCCATTTCAACCGGCAACATCATCCGCGAAGCCATGGCCTCCGGCAGCCCTATGGGTCTGGAGGCAAAGGCGTATGTGGATGACGGCAAGCTTGTACCCGATGCGGTCGTCATCGGCATTATTCAGGAGCGGCTTGCCCAGCCGGACTGCCAAAACGGGTTTATCCTGGACGGTTTCCCCCGCACAGTGCCCCAAGCGGAAGCATTGGATGCCATGGGTATTGTCATTGACAAAGTGATCGGCATCGAACTGGCGGACGTGGAAATCGAGCGAAGGCTGACCGGGCGGCGGGTTTGCAACAGTTGTGGCGCCAGTTATCATGTGTTGCACAATCCTCCCACGGTGGAGGGCGTGTGTGACAAGTGCGGTGCCGACCTGGTGACCCGCAAGGACGACCAGCCGGAGACAGTGCGGGAAAGGCTGCATGTCTATCACATGCAAACCGAGCCGCTGAAAGCGTACTACACGCGACAGGGCAAGCTGCGAATCGTATATAGCCAGGAGAAGCTGGAAGATACCACTCGGTTGACCCAAGCCGCATTGGAGTCTTGAATCCATGATTATCATAAAGAATAACCGGGAACTTGAAATGATGCGCAAGGCGGGACGCATTTCCGCTTTGGCGCTGGAAGCAGGCCTTGAGGCCGTCAAACCCGGAACCACGACCGAAGCGGTCAATCGCATGATTCACAAGGTCATTTTGGCCGAAGGCGCAACCCCCTCTTTTTTGGGATATGGCGGGTTTCCCGCCGCCGCCTGCATCTCGATCAACGAGCAGGTCATTCACGGCATCCCCGGCCCTCGCATCATTGAGGAGGGGGATATTGTGAGCATCGATGTAGGCGCCTGCTACCAAGGGTTTCACGGAGACAACGCTGCCACCATCGGCGCAGGGTGTATTTCACCCCAGGCCGCCAAACTGTTGGAAGTAACAAAGGCCTGTCTTTACAAGGGCATTGCCGCCGCCAGGGCGGATGGCCGCATTGGGGATGTATCATCCGCAGTGCAGGAGTACGCCGAAAGTTTTGGGTACGGAGTTGTCAAAGAGTTTGTGGGCCACGGCGTGGGCCGGGACCTGCACGAGTCCCCCGAGGTGCCCAATTACGGCACGGCAGGGCGGGGGGTTCGCCTCTCCCCAGGCATGACCATTGCCATCGAGCCTATGGTGAACATGGGCGGCGGCGGAGTTGTTGTGCTGGAGGATGAGTGGACAGTTGTGAGTTGTGACGGAAGCCTTTCCGCCCATTTTGAGCACAGCATTGTCGTCACCGAAAACGGGGCGGAGATTTTAACTTTGGCCCGATAAGATCAAAGGAGGTGGCGGCAGATGACACTGGAGCCCGGGCGGGTGGTCAAATCTGTGAAAGGACATGATGCCGGCAGCTTTTATGCGCTGGTGGATGTAAAAGAAGGGTTTTGCTACATTGCGGACGGCCAGCTGCGCAAGCTGGAAAGCCCCAAGAAGAAAAATCCGATTCATCTGCGGTGTACCGGCACCTGCCTGGATTTAGGCGATATACAAACGAACCGGCAGCTGGCCGCAGCGCTGCGGCCGTTTAACCGTGACCCAGAAGGAGGGACTGTATTTGGCTAAAGATGATGTTATTGAAATCGAGGGTATTGTAGAAGAAGCTTTGCCCAATGCGCAGTTCAAAGTGGAGCTGCCAAACGGACATAAGATTCTGGCTCACATCTCCGGCAAGCTGCGGATGAACTTCATTCGGATTTTGCCTGGCGATAAAGTAACGGTGGAAATTTCACCTTACGACCTGACCAAAGGACGCATCACCTGGCGTTCCAAATAATCCGATTCATGGCGAACCAAAGGGAGGTATTCCAAAATGAAAGTAAAACCTTCAGTCAAGCCCATCTGCGAAAAATGCAAGATCATCAAGCGCAAAGGCCGTATTATGGTCATTTGCGATAACCCCAAGCATAAACAGCGTCAGGGCTAATGCTCTTTACATCCCGGGCCTTTTTAGAGGGCCGCGGGCCAACGAATTTTTTAACGGAGGTGCTATCAGTATGGCTCGTATTGCTGGTGTAGACCTGCCCAGAGAGAAGCGGGTTGAAATCGGGCTTACCTATATCTTCGGAATAGGGCGTAAGACCGCCAGCCAGATCCTGTCCTCCACCGGCGTGAACCCGGACACACGGGTGCGCGACTTGAGTGAGGACGATGTATCCAAGCTGCGTGACTATATCGACAAGAATTTAATGGTGGAAGGCGACAAGAGAAGAGACGTCTCCCTGAGCATTAAACGCCTTGTGGAGATTGGTTGTTATCGTGGCGTTCGCCACCGGAAAGGTCTGCCGGTGCGCGGGCAGCGGACAAAGACAAATGCCAGAACCCGCAAAGGTCCCAAGAAGACCATCGCCAACAAGAAGAAATAAGGGATAAGGGAGGGATATCAATCAATGGCGAAACAACAAACTGCAAAAAAGGCGACTACCCGCCGCCGCAGAGAGCGCAAAAATATTGAGCGCGGTGCGGCACACATCCAGTCCACATTTAACAATACCATCGTGACCATTACCGATACCCAGGGCAATGCCCTCTCGTGGGCGAGCGCAGGCGGACTTGGCTTCAGAGGTTCCAGAAAGTCCACCCCCTTTGCCGCGCAAACCGCTGCCGAAACAGCCGCCAAGGCTGCCATGGAACATGGCCTTAAGTCGGTGGAAGTGTTTGTTAAAGGTCCGGGTTCGGGCCGTGAAGCGGCAATCAGGGCTTTGCAGGCAGCAGGATTGGAAGTCAGTCTTATTAAAGACGTCACCCCAATTCCGCACAATGGCTGCCGCCCGCCCAAGAGAAGGCGTGTATAATCAAACAAAGGGTATACCGTATAAAGGCAGCTGTCCATTTGCTTTTATACAACATGAATTTGGAGGTAAACAGATATGGCAAGATATACCGGCGCTTCCTGCCGGCTTTGCCGCCGGGAAAACAAGAAGTTGTTTTTAAAAGGCGACCGTTGCTATACCGATAAATGTGCGGTTACCCGCAGAGCTTCGGTGCCCGGGCAACACGGCAAAGCAAGAAAGAAAACATCGGAATACGGCATCCAGCTGCGCGCCAAACAGCAGGCCAGACGTTACTACGGCGTGTTGGAGAGCCAGTTCGAAAAATACTTCCTGATGGCGGAACGGAAATCCGGCATGACCGGTGAAAACCTGCTCCGACTGTTGGAAAGCAGACTTGATAATGTGGTTTATCGGGCCGGCTTTGCCTCTTCCCGCAAGGAAGCACGGCAGCTGGTGCGCCACGGCCACTACACCCTTAACGGCCACAAGGCCAACATTCCCTCAATGCTGCTGGCTGCCGGCGATGTGATCGCTATTTCTGAAAGAGGCCGCCAGAGCGACAAAATCAAAGTTGTTGTAGAAAACAACGCTTCCCGCCCCGCCCCCAAATGGCTGGACATTGACCGCACCAAGTTGACGGTTAAGATTGTGGAGCTTCCCGCCAGAGATGATATCGAACTGGATGTGGAAGAGCATCTCATCGTCGAGTACTACAGCAAATAATGATATGCGCTTTAGGGCGCATATCACCTATGGGCAGTCAATCAGACAGGGGAAGAAGACGATGACGATTTTGTCACGATAAGGAGGGTTTTTTAGCAGTGGAAAAAATTATTGAACCGAAAATAGAAACCATTGAGCTGAAGCCGGACGGCACATACGGACGGTTTGTGGCCGAGCCTCTTGACCGGGGATTTGGCACAACACTGGGCAACAGCTTAAGACGTGTTCTACTCTCCTCTCTTCCAGGTGTAGCCGTTACCAATGTGCTCATCAACGGCATCCAACACGAATTTTCCACCATCCCCGGTGTCAAAGAAGATGTTACCGAGCTGATCCTGAACATTAAAGGCTTTACGGCAAAACTTTATTGCGACGGACCCAAAAAAGTGAACATTTTTGCCGAGGGTGAATGCACCGTTACCGCCGGTTCGGTGGAAGCGGATTCCGAGGTGGAAATTCTGAATCCCAGCATGCATATCGCCACGTTGTCCAAGGGCGCCAAGCTGGAAATGGAGCTGACCGTTGCCAAAGGCCAGGGCTATGTCTCGGCCGACCGCAACAAGCAGCAGGATTCCGAAAAGGCACCCATTGGCACCATCTATATCGACAGTATTTTTACACCGGTGCTTAAGGTTAACTACACCGTGGAAAACACCCGCGTGGAACAGATCACCGACTATGATAAACTGACCTTGGAAGTATGGACCAACGGTACCATCTCCGCCAAGGAGGCAGTGAGTCTGGCGGCCAAGATCCTCAATAGACAACTTAGCCACTTTGTCGACCTTTCCGACGAGGTTGGTTCTACCGAGATCATGGAAAAGAAAGAAGAGACCGGTAAGGAAAAAGCTCTTGAGATGACTATTGAAGAACTTGACCTTTCTGTCCGCGCCTTCAATTGCCTGAAACGGGCCGGCGTAAACACGGTGGGCGACCTGATCAACAAATCTCCCGAAGAGATGATGAAGGTGCGTAACCTGGGCAAAAAGTCCCTGGAAGAGGTTATCAGCAAGCTGGAGTCGCTTGGTTTTGACCTGAACCGGGAAGAGGAATAGAGGGAACCGTCAAGACAGGTTCTCGGTATAACAGGGGAAGGATTCCCACTACGAGTAAAGGAGTGATTTTCGATGTCGGGCACCAGAAAACTGGGTAGACCATCCGACCACAGGATGGCCATGCTGCGGGCAATGGTAACCTATCTGTTCGAAAATGGCAAAATAGAAACCACCGTTACCCGGGCCAAAGAAGTTCGTTCGGTGGCAGAAAAGATGATCACCGTCGCGCGCCAAAACGACCTGCACGCCAAACGCCGCATCTTCTCTTTTATCACCAAGGAGACAGTGGCGAAAAAGCTGCTTGATGAAATTGCGCCCACCTACGCGGAGCGCAACGGCGGCTATACACGCATTATCAAAACTGGTCCTCGCCGGGGCGACGCAGCCGAAATGGCGATTATTGAACTGGTCTAATTACAACATTATGCACACATTTAAACACCCCGGAGCGTACGTTCAACGTGTACGCGCCGGGGTGTTTTGTATGGCTTTGTCGCTTATAACGTGAGTACTTCCTCGTCTTGGCTGGTGGCGTCCTGGGATGACGGAGGCAGGGACTCTACTGATTCAGGTGGGGCGGAGGACGGCTCCTCGGCAGAAGCAGAAGAGGAAGAGGCTTGCGAAAGCTCTGACGACGCAGACGATGAAGTCGATTCAGGCGTGGATACCGGCGCGGTATTTTTGGCCGAGTCCTCGGGATGGGCGGGAGAGTATTCATAGCGGACGGTCTGGGTCTCCACCGCCGCAATGGCGTGGACCACATCCATCCCCTCTACAACCTGGCCGAACACGGTGTAATTCTTATCCACCATGCCCCGTCTGCTGTTGATATCGAAAAGGGGATAGCCGCCCATGCTGATATAGGCTTTTGCCACCTCTTCCGGAAAGCCCCAGGCCTCCAGCAAACTTTGAACCGAGGCGGTGGTGGCATTGGGCCCAAACAACTGCTGGGCATAGACATTGGCTGAATCTTCCGCCATTCCCCATTTGACCATGGCTTGGCGGGCGGTCATGGTGGACAGCTCGTCGGGGGAGGTTCCCTCCACAATAAAGAACTGGCTGCCGTTGCGAAAAGCACCGCCCTCATCCCGGCCGCCATTTGCGTAGGCCAGCGCACCGGAAAAGCACCACAGCTTGGGGCTCGCTTCACCGGGGAAGTAACCGCCCCAGGCACTTTGGCCACCATGGCCATTGCCCAAAGGATCGCCCCCCAAAATCATCAGCTCTTTGACGACGCGGTAAAAATTTTGACCATCGTAGTAACCGGCTTTGGCCAACAAAACAAAATTTTCCACCGCTTTGGGCACCTCGTCGGAAAAGAGCATGAAAGTAATGTCGCCCATCGACGTTTTCATGAGCATAAGCTGGGAACCGGCAGGCGGCTGCGCCAGCTGCAAAAGATTGGCAGGCGTTGTGCCGGAACTTGATGTGGTTTCGTCGCTTTCCGCAGAATTGTCGGTGCCCGATGGTGAAGATGCAGTCATAAATGTAATAGAGAGTATTGTAATGTCTTCGATGGGTGCGTTATAGCGCTCCAGCTGTTGGGAATCTCCTACTGACCCATCGGGCTCACTTATTTCTGCAGGTGTTTGACCGTTACACCCCGTCGTGCAAAGTGTTAGCAAGGCTAAAACCAGCAACCAGGAAAGTAATTTTTTGCGCATGTCAAAACCCCCAGACATCCTATAAAGTCAAATGATTGTATCGCTTCTGCTGCCGCAAAGGCATTATTCCACTGTTTTAAACTCGAAAGAAAGAATTTTTACCTCTTCCACTGGTACATCCTCGCGGGGGAAGGGGGTGGTGTCGTTGGCGGGAATCGTCTGGGTTGGCACGGCTGCAATCGCGTGCAGCACATCCATGCCCTCGACAACCTGACCGAACACGGTGTAGCCTCTGCCCACCGAGAAGGCGTCGCCGTCAAAATCAAGAAGAGGGTAGCCGCCTTTTTCCTGAAACGCCTTGACGACATTGGGCGGATAACCGAAGCCGACAAATAACTGCTCGAAAGTGACGGTATCGGAGCCAAAGTTTTGCTGGCAAAAACCGGCGGCTTGTTCGGGCGTGGCGCCAAACCAGGATGTCAACACATCGTTGCCTGTCATACCGGCAATTCGCTCGGGGGTATAGCCCTCCACCACATAAAACTGGCTGCCGTTGTAAAAAGTGCCCGTTTCATCTTTGCCGGCATTGGCGTAGGCCAGCGCCCCGGAAAAATGCCACAGGTTCCAGCTGGATTCGCCGGCAAATTTGTCACCCCAGACGCTTTCGCCACCCGTACCGGTACCCAGGGGGTCACCACCCTGTATCATAAACTCTTTGATGACACGGTGGAAGGTCAGACCGTCATAATAGCCATTTTTGGCAAGGGTCACAAAATTTTCAACAGCCTTTGGCACCTCGTTGGGAAACAGCATAAAGGTAATGTCGCCCATAGATGTCTTCATAACCACGAGTTCGGTGCCGGGAGCAGGGGGATCGAGCTGTACTAAGATGGATTCAGGCATTTGTGTAGGAACCTCGCTTTCTGGTGTAGACTCTGGCGCAGCAGGCGCTGGGGCAGAGGATGAAGAAGATTGGCCGGAGCCGCCGCAGCCTGCCAAAACCAAGACACAGGCTATCAGGGACAAAAAACAAAAACGTGCTAATTTCATCTGTTTCTCCTTGTATTTTAACGTTCAGGGTATGTATTTTGTACTGCCGCCTTGCCAGAAGGCCGCAATCATTATCATGCCCTCCTTCACGCACAGTAAAGAAGGGCATGCTCTTTTGACTTATGCTGCTTTAGACGATGAGGCGGCCTCGCCCGAGGTGGCTTCCACTGTTTTGAACTTGAACCCGGTGATGAGAATCTCTTCCACCGGGACGCCGTCGCGGGGCACGGTGATATCACCTTCCGGGGCCAACGTCTGGGTTTCGGACTGGGAGATTTCCAATAGAACGTCCATGCCGTCCACAACTTGGCCAAAGACGGTATAGTGGGTATCAAGACCGGGTTGCCCGCCCACTTCCAGATATTTTTGAATGACATTTTCGGGGAAAATGTCCTGTGCCTCTTTAAAGAATTCAGGGGTCAGTTCCTGGCCGCTTACAATAAAAAACTGGCTGCCGTTTTCCATAGGACCGTCGTTGACAGAATCATTATAGTAGGCCAGGGCGCCGGTGAAATGCCAGAGATTGTAGGGCAGCTCCGCCGGGAATCTTGGCTGGTCAGCCCAAATGCTCTTGCCCATGTCCATGCCGGTGTTGGTGGGATCGCCGGAGCGAATCATAAAGTGGGCCATCACTTTGTCGAATTTAAGACCGTTGTAAAAGCCGTTTTTGGCGTGGGTTAAAAAGTTTTCGACGGCTTTGGGGGCTTCCTCGGGGAAAAGGCGAATGGTAATATCGCCCATCGATGTTTCCATAATCACAAGCTCGGTTCCCTCGGGAATGGCATCAAACTGTACCAGTTTAGGCTCGGGCACGGCGTTGGGATCCTCGGACTCAGGGGCGGAGGAAGCGCCGGAGCCGCCGCCACAACCAGCCAGCATGACGAGAGAAACCGCCATCAGTAAAGCCAATATGGATGTATATCGTTTCATTTTGCACCTCTTAATTGATATTGCGTTCTTCAATTTTGTCCTTTTGGCCAAAAAAATATAACTAATGTCATTAGTATATACTAAAAAACGGTTGTTTTCAATGGCAGGGTTTAAAATTTTTGTAAACTTGCGGGGAAAGGATTATTGGCAGTCAGAACGTCACAACGCAACAAAAGCCGCCCCCGAAAGAGCGGCTTTCCAGACATATTCAACTGCGTTTTCAAACTAGCACTAAAATCAAACTTCACTGACTATATCGTTGTCTTAACTAGAAGAATGAAAGATTTTCTTATAGTCACGCTTTCTCTATAGTCAAGCGCCATTGATTGGAAAATTCTGATTGCCCTGCCAAACAAGGATTCCTTCCGCTAAAGCTTTGAGGTTCTTTCCAGCATCTACATTTTGCATGATTGGCTGTTTCCTCACCAACATCAATTCGGCAGGCTATCTAGCGGCGGACGGCGCGTAATTCCGCCGCACTAAAACAAACGGAATACTGTCACTGCACATTGGAATCGCCACCTTTCTGAAGAACACTGTTAGCTTCTTTTTATGTTCTTCCTTTGTTCAATTTTATTATAGTTTTTCAGTTGGCAAAAGTCAATATAAAAATGATAACATGTTTATAATATTCAGTGAATAATTTGTGAATGCAATCGCAAAATATGCTAAAATCCGACTTGTTTCGCATAGGCCGCAAAGGCGCGCCAAGACGACAAAAAAGGTGAAAAGAGGCAATTTTTTTCACCAGAGCCGCCATTGACTTATATACAGGGATGAATTACAATAAGAGCATAGATCGCGGCCGTTTTAGAAGCGGCAGAGGGAGGCAACTATGCCCGATATGGACAATGAAAGAGACCTGATTGCGCTGTTGGATGAAGAGGGACAGGAGCACACATTTGAGGTTGTGGATACGCTGGCAGTAGACGGGGAAGAATATATTGCCCTCGTTCCTACTTTTGATGTGCCCGACGAGGTTTTGGAGGATAGCGGCGAACTGGTTGTCTTAAAGATTAAACACGACGAAGAGGAAGAATATTTGGAAGCCATTGAAGATGAAGAGGAATTTAACCGCATCGCCGATATTTTTATGGAGCGATTGGAAGAATACTTCGACTTCGAGGAAGAAGAATAATCCTAAAGAGACAAAGAATAGTCCTATGTGCTAATTTCCCTGCTGTGTGCGCTACGTCAGCGTCATATAATCCAACACTTTTATATGGGGAGCCCCATTCTCCGCGGCCAGATTGCAGACCTCCCGGCCTTTGGCCGGACGCAGGGAGCGTGAAACCCGCGGGAGGGCACCCACCTGTCTCTGACGGGTTTTATTTAGCTGCCGGGCGGCACAGCGGGGTAATTATATGAATGTAAGCTCTGAAAAGACTTTGGCCTACCGAGAATGTTTTTCGGCAGGCTTTTGCCTTTTTTAATGAAAGATTGGCAAAGGGGGTAAACGGCGCCTATGGGCTGGCTTGACAGGACCGCGTTGTTGTTGGGTGAAGAGAATATTGACATTTTAAAGCGCAGCAGGGTAAGCTTGCTGGGCCTTGGAGGAGTGGGCGGCGCGGCCGCCGAAGCGCTGTGTCGGATCGGGGTGGGCGCCATCCAGCTTGTGGACGGAGATGTGGTGTCGGAAAGCAACCTGAACCGGCAGCTGCTGGCCACCACTGAAACGATCGGCAAACCCAAGGCAGAAGTGGCCGCCGCGCGGCTGCGGTCCATTGCCCCCGCCGTCGAGCTGGAAGTGCAGCAGCGGGTTTATCTGCCGGAGGACGGGGGCTTTGTATATGACTTTGCCCCCGATGTGGTGGCGGATGCCATCGATATGGTGACCGCCAAGCTCCATCTGGCCGGGATATGCCGGGAAAAGCACATCCCGCTTGTGGCCTGTCTGGGCACCGGAAACCGGCTGGACCCCTCCGCTTTGCGCCTGGGTACCATTCAGGACACCAAAGGCCTTGGCTGCCCGCTGGCCCGGGTGATGCGCAAAGAATTGGCCAAGCGAGGCATTGGCGATGGGGGGTACACAGTCGTCTATTCTGTGGAGCCCCCGCGGCAGGGTCTTGTGGCGGATGTGACAGTAGAAGGGCGGCATCCGCCGGCATCGGCTGCCTTTGTGCCGCCGGCCGCCGGGTTTTTGCTGGCTTACGGCGTGGTGCGTGCACTGCTGTACAAAGGTGCAGGGCAGATGATTTAGCGATCATGCAACAATTGGGTTTTATTTTTGCACTTTATAGACGACAGTTGCATTTTTTGCAAAAAGAGTGTAATGTTTTCCCCAACAAACAGGTTTCTATTCATGAAAGGCGTTCAAAAGCTTATTCAACAGAAAGAATTGGGAGGAACCTATGATGAGACAACACAAGAGATGGCAATCGATTGCCGCCATTCTGTTAGCATGTATCGTCACAGCCATGATGACTGCCGCCTGTGGCGCTGGTGCGCCGTCGGCTTCTTATGCAACCGAAGCGCAACGTGATATGGCCCCGGCACCTGCTGCCATGAACCCCAATACAGCCGGCGGAGGCGAGATGTATGACGGGTATGCCACGGATGAGATGGCGCAGGCGGAGTCAGGAACAGGGCTTAAATCCACCGCCGCCCCCCTGGACAGCCGCAAACTGGTGAAGACCCTGAATTTGGATATGCAAACCATCGAGTTTGACAAAGCTGTGGCTGCCATTGCCGCCCTGGCCACCGAAATGGGCGGTTATGTGGAGCAGTCCAGCGTGTCGGGCAACAATCTTTACAATGATTACGCCAGCAGCTACGACTCGGGGTATGAAAGCGCTTACTATAATCCCCGCTATGCCAGCTTTACTTTGCGGATTCCGGCCGACAAGCTGACCCCGGCGGCCGACCGTCTGGCCGAAATTGGCAACATTACCAACCGCAGCGAAAGCATTTCCGACATCACTGATAATTACATGGACACCGAACGCCGGCTGGAGACGCTGCAAGTACAGGAAGAACGTCTGCTGGAACTTTTAAAAGGCGCCACCGATTTGGAAGCGATGATCACCATTGAGAAAGAGCTGTCCAACGTCCGGTACGAAATTGAAAGCTACACCTCTTATAAAATGCAGATGGATAAACAGGTTACCTATTCCACTGTCAACATCTACATGAACGAAGTCATCAAGTACGACGATGTGCGCATTGCACCCCCCACTTTCGGCGAACGCATCGGCGACGCCTTCCAGTCTTCCATTGAGGCGATTGGCGATGTGGCGCAGTGGCTGGTTATTGCCCTTGTGGCTGTCATCCCCTTCCTGCTTGTCTGGGGCAGCGTTATCGCCCTTATCGTCTTCATCATTGTCAGAATTGTGCGGGCTTACCGTAAAAAGCATCCCAAAGCGCCCCGCGTCGTTTATCAGCCCCAGGGTGTTTATCCCCCTGTGCCTCCCCCGGTGCCCGAGGCCCCCAAAAGTGATCATCCCGAAAAGTAATAGATGCACCCTCCCAGCGACAAACGGGCCCGCAAGCGCGGGCCCGTTTGAATCGGTTAAGCCATACCGCCGGCGATATTTTTGCTTGACAAGGTTCATGGCGTATACTATAATATAAAGGCTGTCAGATTCCAAAGACAGCAGGCGCCGGTTTTCCGGCATAATGGGAAGGTTTTCCCGCCTGCCGAGGGAGAGACGATAAAGACGAAAAGTATGCACGGTTGTGTATGATTTGGTTTTTATGCTCTTTCCAAGGTTTTGGGAAGAGCATTTTTGCTTTTCCCGCGTCAAAGTGAAAACGCGAACTTGCGGGAGGTGAATGAATTTGCCAAGTGAACAGATCCTGAAGGAAAAACAGCAGATTGTGGCCGATTTAACCGAACAACTGAAAAATTCGATGGCGGGCGTGCTGGTGGATTACAAAGGCATCAATGTGGCCGACGACACCAAGCTGCGCAAGCAGCTGCGTGAAGCGGGCGTTAAGTATGCCGTCATCAAAAATACGCTTTTGCTGCGCGCGGCCCAAAATGCGGGTTTTGGCGAGCTGGAGAAAGTGCTGGAAGGCACAACCGCACTGGCCGTTTCGGAGAATGATCCGGTGGTGGCCGCCAAAATCCTTTCCGACTTTGCCGATGCGTCCAAAGGAAAGTTTTCGGTAAAAGCCGGCTTTGCGGAAGGCAAACTGCTGGAAGCAGATGCTGTCAAACAGCTGGCCAAACTGCCCTCGAAAGAGGTGCTCATTGCCAAAATGCTGGGCAGCATGAACGCGCCCATTACCGGGCTTGTCACTGTGCTTAATGGTAACATCCGCGGACTGGCGATTGTGCTGGGCCGTATTGCGGAGCAAAAAGGCGCGTAAACAAAACGCGCACCCACTTACAAAATTGAAAGAAATGATATGGAGGAAATGACTCATGGCTGATAAAGTTGCAAAACTGATTGAAGAAGTTAAGGCTCTTACTGTTATTGAACTGTCCGAACTGGTGAAAGCGCTGGAGGAAGAATTCGGCGTTTCTGCCGCTGCTCCCGTTGCGGTTGCCGCTGCTCCTGCTGCCGCTGCTCCTGCTGCCGGTGGCGATGAAGAGAAGAGCGAGTATGCTGTCGTTCTGACCGATGTTGGCCCCAAGAAGATGGATGTTATCAAGCTTGTGAAAGACGCGACCGGCCTGGGCCTGAAAGAAGCCAAAGAGTTGGTTGACGCCGCTCCCAAGGCTGTTAAAGAAGGCATTTCCAAGGCTGATGCCGACGCTCTGAAAGCCAAACTGGAAGAGCTGGAAGCCAAAGTCGAACTGAAGTAATTACACAGTCACATCAAAAGCCGCTTGCCCAAAGGCAAGCGGCTTTTTGCATGGGAAAATCCCGTGTTAGTTACAAAGTTCCGTGGCGCTTTTGTGATCAAAAGAAAATGCTTGGTGCCGATATTAATATAGAATTGGTATAGACGTACAGCCGCTCCGGCAGGCATCTAGTTTGTCGCTTAAGCCGCGACCGGCCCATACTTTTTGACGCAAAAAGTATGCAAAAACATTCTTCGGGGAAACCACATGGTTTCCCCC
>JAVBNO010000018.1:0-9927 GCA_031551485.1 Oscillospiraceae bacterium | reverse complement strand
TCCAGATTTTCAGCCTTGCGGATGAAGTTGACCACATCGCCCCCTGCCCCGCAGCCAAAACAGTAAAAACTTTGGTTTTCCGGGTAGACGGTGAAGGAGGGGGTTTTTTCCGAATGGAAGGGGCAGAGGCCCACTAAATTGCGGCCCCGGCGTTTAAGCGCCACATAGCCGCCAATGACCTGCTCCACATCGCAGTGGTATTTTAAATCCAGCAAAAAACTTTCGGGAATCATGGCGCTTTGCCCTCCTTTCGGCAGTAGTAATGGGTTGGCTTCCAATGATCTGGCTACAGCGACCAGGATTTGGGGATGAAAAGGTTGGAGTAAGTGGTAATGCAAAAGCGGTCGCTCATGCCGGATATGTAGTCGCACACGGCCTGTGCCTGGCCGTCTTCTTCCATAATGCGGCGGTAATCCCCCGGCAGTTCGCCGGGGTGGGCAAAATAGTATTCATACAGCCGTCGGACAATGTCTTTGGCTTTGCTCTCTTCCCCTTTGGCCACCGGGTCGGTATAGACGGTGGCAAACATAAAACGGCGCAGTGTATCGTAGGCTTTTTGGGTGGATTCGTCCATCTGGATGTCCTGGGCCGAGTTTTGCACCAGTGAAGCCACCAATGCTGTAATGCGCTGTGATTTTGTCTGCCCCAATGTATATTTGACCTCCCAGGGAATGTCCGCCTCGGTGAGGATACCCCCCCGAAGGGCGTCTTCAATGTCGTGGTTCATATAGGCAATTTTGTCGGCGTAACGCACCACTTTGCCTTCCAGCGTGGCGGCGGTGGGGCCGCCGGAAGAATGACAGCGGATGCCGTCCCGGGTCTCCACCGTCAGATTGAGTCCCCGGCCTCCCCGTTCCAGCCGTTCCACCACCCGCACGCTTTGGACGGCGTGGTTGTAGCCGGCGGGGGCAATTTCATTGAGCACCGCCTCCCCCGCGTGGCCAAAAGGGGTGTGCCCCAGGTCGTGCCCCATAGCGATGGCCTCGGCAAGGTCCTCGTTCAGGCGCAGCGCCCGGGCAATGGTGCGGGCAATTTGGCTGACCTCCAGAGTATGGGTTAGTCGGGTGCGGTAATGATCCCCCTCGGGAAAGAGAAACACCTGGGTTTTGTGCATCAGCCGGCGGTAAGCATTGCAGTGGATGATCCGATCCCGATCCCGCTGGTATACCGTGCGATAAGGGCAGGGTTCCTCCGGCCGGTCCCGGCCCTGCGAAAGGGCCGCCAGCGCTGCGTGGGGGGATAAAATCATCTGCTCATGTTGTTCGACCATCTCGCGTGTTGTCATCGCATGTCCTTCCCAAAACCGCAAAATGAGTATGTCCACATAAACATCTGTTATTATATACCGAAAAAAAAAAGAAAATCCTTTTCAAAATCCGATTTTGTTTGTATTTTCATAAAAAAACAAAAATAAGTGGGGATTTGGCAAAAAAAGTGGTCCTGTTTCGCCTTGTTTCGCCTTTGGCTAAAGCAGCTTTTCGCCAAAACGCCAGCCAACCTCGGCCGGGCACAGCGTCCCCGACGAAAGCTCGGTCAGCCCTTTTTGAAAAACGGGCACATCCTCCTCTTGCAAAAGGAGGCCCAACACCACATCCTCGCCAAAGTGGCTGTGCAGTACCGTCGCACCCCACTGCGGCAGCATGTGCTGCATTTTGGGGTAAAGGGTATAGGGGCAGGAGAGGCTGAATTCGCAGCACCAGACAAAGCGCAGGCGAACCGCGGCCGCCACCGCGGCCGCCGCCGTCTGGGAGTAGGCGTGGGTAAGACCGCCGGTGCCCAGCAACGTGCCGCCAAAATAGCGGGTGACCACCAGCGCCACATCCAAAAGTTCCGCCCCCGCCAGCGCGTCCAGCACCGGCTTGCCCGCCGTACCGGAGGGTTCCCCCGCGTCGGAAAACCGCTGGAGGTTTTGATGGCGAAGGTTCCAGGCGTAAACATGGTGACTGGCGTCGGGGTAGCGGGCTTTAATAGACGTCAAAAAGGCGGCGGCCTCGGCCTCGCTTTGCACGGGGGCGATGTCACCGATGAATTTGGACTTTTTAATCTCCAGCCGGGCGGTGGCCTGTGCTTTGATTGTTATGTATTCCATAGGCATCCTGTATAAAATGATTTAGGTTGCCAAGCGCAAACATTGCACCTTGTGCAGAAGCCGCGCGTGGCACCCTCTGTGTGCCAAAAGGCGGTACGCCTTAAAGCGCACCGCCTATCTTTGTGTCTGGCTAATGATGCTTATTTGTCTTCCAAGCCAAAACGCTTCTTGAACCGATCCACACGACCGCCGGTGTCAATCAATTTTTGCTTGCCGGTAAAGAAGGGGTGGCATTTGGAACAAATTTCAACCCGGATTTCGCCCGCCTTTGTGGAACGGGTCTTGATGACCTCGCCGCAGGCGCATTTGATTGTGGCTTCCCCGTATGCGGGATGAAGGCCCTCTTTCATTTTCGATTCACCTCTTTCAAGTGGCGTAACGGATATAGTGTATCATAACGTGTTTTAAAATGCAACATATTTTATTTGGGATTTCGATTGGCCTGGGCAAACGGTTTAAACGCCCAAAAGCGCCTGAACATCGGCGGAAATATGCTCGTACAGCGCGTCGGTGTCGGCAAAAGTAGCGCCTACCAGCATATAATAGGCCTTGAGCTTGGGTTCGGTGCCCGAAGGCCGGATGATGACTTTACCCGCGCCAAAAAGGCTGTATTCCAGCACATCCGACTGGGGCAGTGTAAGCGGCATCACCTTGTCGCCCTCTTGCTTTTGGGAGGTCAGATAATCGGCGATGGCTTCCACCCGGTGCCCCGCAATTTGGGCCGGGGGCAGATTGCGCAGCTGCTTCATAATGCCCGCCATTTTTGCCATGCCGTCGGCGCCCTCAAACATAAAACTTTGGACATTGTTGCGGTAACAGCCGAACTGGTGGTACAGCGCCTCCAGCCGGGCCGAAAGAGAACTGCCGTTTTGGCGGTAGTAAGCGGCCATTTCACATATGAGCATGGAGGCGTTTACCCCGTCTTTGTCCCGCACATAGCCCCCCGAAAGATAACCGCAGCTTTCCTCGAAGCCAAAGATATACCGGTCGCTCTCCCCCGCTTCCTCCAACAGGCGAATTTGCTCGCCGATGAATTTGAAGCCGGTCAACACCCGGCGCAACTCCACCCCATAAAAATCCGCCACCCGCTCGGCCATGCTGGTGGAGACAATGGACATAACCGCCACTGGATGGCTGGGCATTCGGCCGGCGCGCTGCCGCCCGGATGCAATGTAGTCCAGAAGCAAAACGCCCATTTCGTTGCCGGTGATGATACGGTAGTCATCCCCTTCCCGCACGGCGACGGCCACCCGGTCACAGTCCGGGTCGGTGGCCAACAGCAAATCGGCCTCTTTGGCTTTGCAAAGCTGGAGGCCCAGCTCCACCGTCTCCCGAATTTCCGGGTTGGGATAGGGACAGGTGGGGAAATGGCCGTCCGGCCATTCCTGCTCCGGGACGACGAAAACATCCTGGATGCCAATGTCCCGAAGGACGCTTAAGACGCACCGGCGCCCCGCGCCGTTCAGGGGGGTATAGACAACCCGCAAGCCGGCATCCTGGCAGATGCCCGGAGTGATTTGCTCTTCCAATATGCGATGGAGAAACAGTTGGGTAATTTCTTCGGGAATAAAGGCGATGGAACCGCTTTTCAGGCCTTCCTCGAAGGGGATATGTTTGACGTCGTCAAAGATATCCGCCGCCGTAATCTGCCGGGAAACCGCCGCCGCCACCTCCGGCTCAATTTGGCAGCCGGTGGCGTCATAGGCTTTGTAGCCGTTATATTTGGCGGGGTTGTGGCTGGCGGTAATGATAATGCCCGATTGACAACCCAGTTCCCGCACCGCGAAAGAGAGGGCGGGGGTGGGCATCAGCTCGCCATAGAGCCAGGCTTTGACGCCGTTGGCCGCCAACACACAGGCGGCTTCTTTGGCAAACAGCTCCGAATTGATGCGGCTGTCGTAGGCGATTGCCACCGAGGGTGCGCCCGCGCCGGCCGGCTGCGCCTCATTAATGTAGGCGGCCAGGCCTTGGGTAGCCTGGCGCACTGTGTAAAGGTTCATTCGGTTGGTGCCCGCCCCCAAAACGCCCCGCAAACCCGCGGTGCCAAAAGAAAGGCTTTGGTAAAACCGATCGTCAATTTCTTTTTCTTGACCCGCGATGCTTTGGAGCTCCGATACCAGCTGGGCATCTTCTGTCGCCCGCTGGCACCAGCGGTTGTACATGGCATTGTTGTCTGTCATAGCTGCACCTGCTTTCCAACGATTCGCTACAAAAAGCATACCGCCTGGCGGCGGCAAAGTCAACGGCATTGGGGCTAAAAAATCGGCGCTTCTTAAAAATTGTAAACCGGAATTTTTGTACATATGGCATAAAACTTTGTCATCCGTTGTGATTTGACAAAAAAGGAAGTATAATGCAAACAGAGAAAATATTGTTCGATGCGGGAGGGAAATAACTTGGTGCACACCCTGACATCCCTTGGATTAAACGGCATTGACGGATATCTGGTTTCAGTGGAGGTGGCCGTTGCAAGAGGGCTGCCCTCTTTTGATATTGTGGGGCTGCCCGACGCGGCGGTGCGGGAGTCCCGGGATCGGGTGCGCACCGTTTTGGCCAACCTGGGGCTTGCTTTTCCGGGCGGCAAAGTGGTGGTGAATTTGGGCCCCGCCGACACCCGCAAATTCGGCCCTATTTACGACTTGCCTATTTTACTGGCGCTGTTGTTGGCCGGAGGGCAACGAAATTTTGAACCCCAAAGCGCCGCTTTCATTGGCGAACTGTCCCTTGGCGGAGAACTTCGGCCTGTCAACGGTGTGCTGCCCATGGTGTTGGAGGCCAAGCGCAAAGGCCTGCGGCAAGTGTTTATTCCCAAAGGCAACGCCGCCGAAGGCGGTATTGTGGAGGACATTGACGTTTATCCGGTGGAGACAGTGCCCCAATTGCTGGGGTATTTGGAGGGGAAACTGGCGTTAACCCCCGCGCCAAAGGCGGTGTTCGACCCTGACGACATTCCGCCCCATTGGCCGGATTTTTATGAAGTGCGGGGGCAACAAAACGCCAAAAGAGCGCTGGAGGCCGCGGCGGCGGGCGGACATAACGTCCTTCTGCTTGGACCGCCGGGCACCGGCAAAAGCATGCTGGCCAAACGATTGCCCTCTATTCTGCCCCAACTGACCTTTGAAGAAGCCATTGACGTCACAAAAATACATTCTATTTCCGGCATATTGCCGGAAGCACAAAAGGGGGCGGCGCTGTTAAGCCAGCGGCCTTTCCGTTCCCCCCACCATACCGTCTCCCCCGCCGGGCTGACGGGGGGCGGCTCCACCCCCATGCCGGGGGAAATTTCGCTGGCCCACAACGGGGTTTTGTTTTTGGACGAGCTACCGGAGTTTGACAAAAAGGCCATGGAGGTGCTGCGCCAGCCTTTGGAGGACGGCGTGGTCACGATATCCCGGGCGGCGGCGCGGCTTTCTTATCCCAGCCGGTTTATGCTGGTGGCCGCCATGAACCCCTGCCCCTGCGGCTATTTCGGCCACCCCACCCGCCGCTGCACCTGCAACGACGCCAAAGTATCCAATTATTTAGGCCGCATTTCCGGCCCGCTGCTTGACCGGTTGGACATCCATGTGGAGGTGCTGCCTATGGAGTTTGAAGAGATAAACGCCAAAGCCGGGGGCGAAACCTCTGCTGTGATTCGGCGCCGGGTGGCCGCCGCCCGCCAGCGGCAGCAGGAGCGGTACGCCGCCCACGGGCTGACCTGCAACGCTCAGCTGACCCCGGCCCTGCTGCGGCAGCACTGTCCCCTGACCGCCGACGCCGAAAAAATGTTGAAAGCCGCTTTTGACCGCATGGCCCTTTCCGGCCGCTCTTACGACCGGATTTTGAAGGTCTCACGCACCATTGCCGATCTTGACAACCATGACATGATCACTACCGACCATTTGGCTGAGGCGATTCAGTACCGGAATTTGGACCGGAAGTACTGGAATCGATGACATCAGACAAGAAACGGCAAAAAACGGTAACAAAATTTTAATGTTTTGGGGGCGCAATTTTCACATATTTTCGTGCACTATAAACATAGGAAACGGTCAGGCATGTTTTCTACAGTCAGGATTTGGATGAAAAAACATAGGAATCGACCCGGTTATAAACTTAAAATAGAAGATATTGTGGTATTTTAGCAAATTTTCAGGAATTTCATCTAAATATATTGTCTGAAATATGAATTTTAGGCTTTTAATTTGTGGCAGAAGGTGCTATACTATACTGCGGGTTATAGGTTAACGCAAAATTTGACATTTTTTTTACCTGTTTGGTGTTACAATCGCTTGTACTGCTTTTGTGTAGGCGCAGGGCAAGCATGAAAGAATTTTTCTTTGCTTTTACATTTGGTTTTCATATTCCGGCAAGTACATTCAGGGGGGCCCCGCTTTGGAGAAGTATATCATCACAGGTGGTAATCAATTACAGGGTGAAGTGGAGATCAGCGGCGCTAAAAACGCCGCCGTTGCCATATTGCCCGCCACTGTTTTGGCGGGGGGAAAATGCGTCATTGAAAATGTCCCCAATATCAGCGATGTGACGCTTTTATTGAAAATGCTTAAAGAGATGGGCGCGGAGGTCAAGATCCTTAACAAAAAGACGGTGGAAATTGACACCTCTGTTTTGACTGAGCCGGTGGTATCATATGAATTGGCTCGTTATATGCGCGCCTCTTACTATTTCTTAGGCGCTCTTTTGGGCCGATGCAATACGGCCAACGTTTCGATGCCCGGTGGTTGCCACTTTGGGGTGCGCCCCATTGACCAGCATATCAAGGGCTTTGAGGCGATGGGCGCCGATGTCTTTATTGACCGGGGCATGATTAATGCCAAAGCGGACCGGTTAAGCGGCGCGCAAATTTATTTTGACGTCGTCTCTGTGGGGGCAACCGTGAACATCATGCTGGCGGCGGTGAAAGCCAAGGGCCTGACTGTTTTGGAAAATGCCGCCAGAGAGCCCCACATTGTCGACCTGGCCAACTTTCTCAACTCCATGGGCGCGGATATTAGCGGCGCCGGTACCGATGTCATTAAAATTCGCGGCGTCGACGTGCTTCACGGCACCAATTACACCATCATTCCCGACCAAATTGAGGCGGGTACCTATATGGCGGCCGCGGCGGCTTGCGGCGGCAATGTGCTGATTCAAAACGTAATCCCCAAGCATTTGGAAGCGATTAGCGCCAAATTGGAGATGGCCGGCGCCATCATTACCGAAGGGGACGACAGCGTGCGCGTGGAGCGGTACGGCCCCTTAAGCAAGCTGACCATTAAAACCATGCCTCACCCCGGCTTCCCCACCGACATGCAACCCCAGATGACCGCCCTGTTGACGATGGCGGAAGGAACCAGTATTGTGACTGAAGGCGTTTGGGACAACCGTTTCCGCTATGTGGATGAGCTGGTGCGCATGGGCGCCAATATTCAAGTGGATGGCAAAATCGCCGTCATTGAGGGCGTGGAAAAGTTGACCGGCGCGCCGGTGAAATCGACCGATTTGCGGGCGGGCGCGGCGCTGATGATTGCCGCTCTTTGTGCCGATGGCGTTACTGAAATTGAGGAAATTGCCCACATTGAACGGGGCTATGCCGATATCGTGGAAAAGTTCACCGCCCTGGGCGCCGACATTCACAAAGTGGTACTGCCCGACAGCGAACTGCCTATCGCATTATAAAAAGACGGACCTCTCTCTTCCCCGTCGGCAGCCGGCGGGGAAGTTTTTATTGCCCAAACCGAAAGGACAGGATTTATGGCACGGTTTTGCGCCCTTTTTAGCGGCAGCAGCGGCAACAGTACTTACATAGGCAGCGGCGACTGCGGTATTTTAGTGGATGCCGGGGTAAGCGCCAAACAGATTATAAACGCCCTGGAAAACCGGGACATCGACCCCCGCCGCATTGCCGGCATCTTTCTCACCCACGAGCACATTGATCACATCCGCGGACTGCGGGTGCTTTCAAAGCGGTTGGGTGTGCCGGTGTTTGCCTCCGTAGGCACCCTTAACTCTATTGCGACCGGCAATTTTGTCGAACCGGGAACCCCCCTGATTGAAATTAACGGCGCATCGGTAGAGGTTGGCGGTTTGGAGCTGCAAAGCTTTGCCACTTCCCACGACGGCGCCCAACCACTTGGTTACCGCATTGCCACCTCTGACGGCCGGCTTTTGGGTATAGCCACCGACTTGGGCATTGTGACCGAGGAGGTGGACAAAGGTCTGGCAGGCTGTGACCTGGTGCTGCTGGAGGCCAACTACGATGAAGGGATGCTGGCTTGTTCCGCCTATCCCTATTACTTAAAACGGCGCATCCGCTCTCAGCTGGGGCATCTTTCCAACGTTGAATGTGCCGCTGAGCTTTCCACGCTGGCGGCCCGGGGCACCACCCGCCTGGTGCTGGGGCATCTTTCCAAAGAAAACAATCATCCCGACGTGGCCCGCCAGACGATTTACGCCCGCCTGGTGATGGACGGGCTGAAAGAACAGGTCGATTTTATGCTGCAAGTGGCCCGGCGTCACGAGCCTTCGGCCATGATTGTATTGTAGGAGTTTGAACAGCCTATGCAGAGTATAACCATATTGGCGGTGGGCAGCCTGAAAGACCGGTGGCTGCGGGAAGGCTGCGCCGAATATGCCAAACGCCTGGAGGCTTACTGCAAATTGCAGTTGGTGGAAATTCCCGAAAGCCGCTTGCCGGACAGCCCCTCCCCCAAAGAGATTGAAAAGGCGCTGGCGGCCGAGGCGGCGGCCATGGCGGCCAAATGGCCCAAGGGGGCCTATCTGGCCGGTCTGTGCATTGAGGGAGAGCGTTTTGACTCCCCGGCGCTGGCACAATGGCTGGGGCAGACAGCCGTGGAGGGGCACAGTCACCTTGCTTTTTGCATCGGAGGTTCCCACGGACTGAGCGAAGAACTGAAAAAGAACTGCCGGCTGCGGCTTTCTTTTTCGCCGATGACCTTTCCCCACCAGTTGACCCGGGTGCTGCTGCTGGAGCAGTTATACCGGGCTGAAAGTATATTGGCAGGGGCCAAATACCACAAATAATAAAATGCCGCGGGAAAGCCACGGCATTTTATTATTTGTGGAAAAAATCGCATCAGCGAAATGTCCCAAGGCGCTTTGCGATGAGAAAAAAGCTTGGTACCCATGTCCAATAGCAGTAAAGCAGACGTACAGCCGCTCCGGCAGGGATATAGCATGTCGCTTGGGCCGCGACCGGTCCATACTTTTTGGCGCAAAAAGTATGCAAAAACATTTCTATGGGGAAACCACATGGTTTCCCCCATCCTTAGGGCGAGGACATGGGTGCGCAGAAAACGCCTGGGCTGGCGGGAGGACGGGTTTGGGTCTGAGTTGGGGTGCGGACGGTGAAGAAGAAAAAGCGTTGGCTCCCATGTAAATATAGAATTGGAGCTGACGTGCAGCCGCTCCGGCAAGCATATAGCCTGTCGCTTGGGCCGCGACCGGCCCATACTTTTTGACGCAAAAAGTATGCAAAAACATTTCTTTGGGGAAACCACATGGTTTCCCCAAGCCCCCATCCTTAGGGCGAGGGTATACATGCGCAGAAAACGCCTGGGCGATGGGGAGAAGGGTTTTGGGTCTGTATTGAGGGTGCAGGCGATGCAGAAGAACAAGCTTGCTACCGATATCAATATAGAATTGGAGTAGACGTGCAGCCGCTCCGGCAAGGATATAGCCTGTCGCTCGGGCCGCGACGGGCCCGACGCTTTTGACACAAAATGCGTTGGTACCGATAGCAAATCAAATTGGCGCAGATGTGCAGCCGCTCCGGCAGACATATAGTATGTCGCTCAGGCCGCGACCGGCCCATACTTTTTGGCGCAAAAAGTATGCAA
>JAVBNO010000005.1:0-8143 GCA_031551485.1 Oscillospiraceae bacterium | reverse complement strand
AGCTTTCTTTTCATGTTGTTCATTTTTCAAGGTCCACGTTCCATCGTTAGATGAAAAGCGCCCCGCGGCTCTTTCCTTCGCTGCCGCCGGGGTAGCTCATTTATATTAGCAAATCAATCCCCCATTGTCAAGCTTATTTTTATCTCTTTTTTCGCTTTTCCACTTTTCTTTGCCACAATGAGAGAAGACTTATCGCTTTATGGTGAAAATCAGCATGAAATGTAAAATTCAGGGTTCACTTTTTCCCTTTTTACCTTGGCCGGCAACAATTTTAGCCATGTTAAATTCCACCAGCCGGCGGACGAATTCCTCATCAACGGGACGTGCATAAGGAAAATGGATGCCGCCTTTGGTGTGTATATACCCCTCCAGCTGGGCAGCAAAGGCAGCCACAGCCTCGCTGCCGGGGTGGAGGCCGAGATGGCGTTTTTCACCCGCAAAGTAAATCAGCGGCCGGCCTTTAAAATGATAGGCGGCCATACCATAGCGGATTAACTCCTCCGCTTCGGGGGCGGCGGCGCAAATGACAGCGCGAACGATGCGCATGTGGGGGCGGGCCTCCTCGTGAGCGCTTTCAATATAGGCATCTACCGATTGCCAAAGCGGTTGGGGCGTTGCCATTGCCATTGCTCCTTTCTGCCGGGACTGTTTTGTTTGAGATATGGCGGATTTCCACCTTACTTTATGGAATGAAGGTGACAGAACCAAGCGCACGCGGCGCAGGCGAATCCTCGGCGCCTTTATAACCCAGCGCCACCGAAGCATAAGGCTTAAATCCGTCGGGGATTTGCAGCTCTTTGTGCAGTTCAGCTGCCCGCGGCCCCCAAAAAGCCATGGTCGCAAAGAAAACCCAACAGCTGCCCAGGTCCAGGGAATGGGCAGCCAGCAGCATGTTTTGGGTTGCGGCGGCCGTGTCTTGGGCCCCACAAGGAGAGCTTTCGCTCGCAGAGACGATGACGGCTGCCGGGGCGCCGTAAAGACAGTGGAATTCTTCATCCGACCCAAGCTGCGCCAAATGGGGAATACCGCTGTTGCGGGCAGCTTCTTTGGCTGCTACATTTAATGTTTCCAGCAGCAATGGATTTTGAACGACGGCCAGATGCACAGGGCCACCGCCGTTGGGCGCCTGGAGACCCGCCTCTCCAATGGCCGCCAATTTTTCTTGTTCAATTTTGTCCGCCTTATAGCATCGACAACTTCTTCGGGCTTTCATGGCAGCCAACACTTCATTCATGGGCATGGGTTTGTCCTCCTTCATGATGTTTATAAGCTTTTATAAGCTCAAATCCTTTTCCCGCTCCAACAACGCCAGTACAGCGGGCAGATCATCGGGGCCCAGTCTGGACAACTGCATATTGTGGCGACAAAAGGCATGATCGACATCCGCAAAACGAAAACGCACCGGGCCTTTGCAATTTCCCATATCCATACCACAGCCTCGGGACTTTAAAAAGCGGGTACGGATGGGGTCTGGCAACGCTTCCAGCAAGTCGCTGTACACATCCAAATGAAAGAGCTTTGGTTTCAGGAACCACTTAGGGCCTTCCAAACGCAAAATGAACAGACTGCCGCCTTTGGACGTCTTTTTGTATTCTCCTTTATAGTAGCCAAACTTAGCCCCCGGTGTAAAACTGGGGCTATAACCCCAGTCCAACGCCTTTTGGTGCAATGCCGCCACAACGGCTCTGTCGTCGGCACTTAACGTTTCGGTCACTTTTTCGAAGCTTATCCCGGCGGCGCTCATGTCGATTCTCCCTTCAACTTTTCTTCCATGATGCGGCAACGCTCTTCAAAACTTACTTCCTTCACCACTTGGTGGAGCATCCAAATATAGCCGTAGGGATCGGTAAACATGGCATTTTGGACGCCCATTTCTTCCAGGACGATTACCGGCTGCAGCTCGGTACATCCGGCCGCCATCGCTTTGGCATAGACCGTCTGAATGTCCGGAACGATGACATTGTACCAAATGGGTTTGGGGTCACCGCTTTTGGGCGCAGCCATGCCATAGGCAGGGTTTTCGTCCAGCATGTGAAAACGGGCACCGTAGAGAGTAAAAACCACCTCGTTCATTCCTTTGGGATAGGCGGTCACCTCTACCCGCTGGACCTGGAAAATGCGCTCATAAAGCGCCAGGGCCTCCAGACTGTCAGGCAGAATCATATCGATTTCTACGCCGGTCATGCCGCTACCTCCCGTATCATCATGTCCTTTCGGTAATGGTGACTTTAATGGTATCGCCGGGCTGCTTACCAATTTTCGCCCGGATCTCTTTGCGCACACCGATGATATGGCAAGGGGTACCCATACGCACCAGGGTGCCTGCATAAGGCTCGCCGTCAAAGGTGGCGTGTACGGCCACCCGGCCTTTGCCAAACTCCGCTTTTACATCGAAGGGAATTTCTACATAAGCGCCGTCTATGTCGGGCACCTTTTGCAAAACGGCTTCAAACTCATACATCTTTGCCACTACGCATTCACCTTTATGTTTATTTTTGATGTTCATTTTATCTATGCAAGTTAACCTTTTCTCATTACCGTTACTTTAGCACAAGTCAGACCGGAGTTCAAACTTTTTTTGCCTATACAAATCGTACTAGATGTCGATTTTTGTCTAATTATATTCAACAAGATTCCCCTGATTTAATGATACAATTGCTTTGTATCACCAAAACATCTGGCTGGTGGCCTTACAGGTAAACGGCGTGAAGTGGGGAGCTTTTGGTCATGACCTCTACACCACTGGTTACACCCGTGGAACAGGCGGCATTAGACGCCGAAGACCGCGGGGAGTTTGCGGGGAAAGTTTTCTTGCTGGCGGAGGACAATCAGATATTTAGCGACATCCTTGCCACCTATTTGGGGCGGCAGGGCGCCCTTGTGGATATCGTGGCCGACGGGCAAGCCGGCCTGGCGCTCTACTTGGCCCAGCCCAATCGGTATGATATCATTTTTGTCGATATGCAAATGCCGGTTATGGACGGGTACGAAATGGCGTCTCGCATCCGGTTAAGCGATGCCGACCGGGCTTCCCCTGTACCCATGGTTGTGATGTCGGGATGGCCGCTTTCTCAGACAATCAACGGGAATATATTTAACGGGCTGCTGCGCAAACCCTTTTCTTTAGAAGATATGCTGTCGGTCATCCGGCAAATATTGGGGCCTTCTTTGCCGGAATGAAATTTTGAAGAAAAGGGGCCGGGCGCATCATTGGCTTAGTTCGTCTTTGGATATAGGCTTGTCAAGCCCGACGGGCGAGGTGCATTTTTGCATCTCGCCCGTCGGGCTTTCTGTTGCAGTTGCCGGCTAAAAGAAACTTTGTTGGCCAGTTGTCTGCCGGAATATTTCTATTTTTTCCAACGCAAGAACCGGCCCCACCCGCTGCAGCGCTTTCTTCATAAAGGCATTGTCTTGCAGCCAGGCCTGTTGTTCTTCCGGTTCCAAAATCACCGGCATCCGGTCGTGAATGGGGGAAACGCTTGCATTGGCCGCTGTGGTCAAAATGGTGAAGGCGGTGTATGGTTCGCCGTCGGGGCGGGTAAATCGGCCCAACATTCCTGCCATCAGCAGTGTCCGCCGGCCTGTTTGGCGCAGAAGATAGCGGTCTTTTTGCTTTTGGCCGTTCCGGCGCTGCCATTCGTAAAAACCGGTGGATGGCACCACGCACCGGCAGGTCAGGAGAGGGGTTTGAAACATGCGGGTGGTCAGGGCCGTTTCCGCCCGGGCATTGATTACGGCACCGCCGCCATTCCAGCGGGGAAAGCCCCAGGAAGCCGGCTGGGGTACAAGACCTTGCTCCCACCTGAGAACCGGGGCGATATCGGTGGGGAAAATTTCGCCGGTCTTGACGCTGTTTTCCCCAAACTGTCCCTCTATGATTTTGAGTATAGCCCGCATTTCGGCATTTTCTTCCTCGGTAAAAATGGAATATCGTCCGCACATATATATATTCCTCTATATATTCCTCCGGCCGGCCTTTTGCGTCGTCATTTTTTCCATCATACCACAACAGGGAGATTTATACCATTGGGTGGAGCCCTGTGCATTTTCACACATATATATGTATATATACTTTTCCAAAGGCGGCGCGGTGCAAATCTTCCTTGCAAAAGACCACAATGTCTGTATAATATGGGTATCGGCTCTTTTTTGGGGGAGCAAAACGATACGGAGGATTTTTCGACTATGGACAGGAAGAGACCACAGGGGAGAGAAAAAAATGTTACCGAGGGCACAACCTCGGTTTATAAACGGGGAGACGGCCTGGGTACGGGCGGCCCCACGGGCCAAGGCGGCGCCGATTCCCAACGAAATCAAGGGGCGAGCGGTCAGGGTGCCGGGCGGCCCGCTCGGGCCTCGGGCAGCTTTGGCGGCTACGGCGGCGGGGGCATTAAAATGAAGCCATCCCTGCTGATTATCATTGTCGTCGTCTGCATTGCGCTTTATTTCTTCATGGGCCAGGGCCAAGGGGGCGGAAACAGCTCGGGGGTTTTGCAAAGCAGCACCCCCAACGTTTCATCCGCCGCCGGCAGCGGGCAAGGATCGGGCGGCGGTCTGAATACAACCGTCTCCAACCACGCCCGGGATAAACGCACCCAAATTCTTGGGAGCGGTAAGGACACGGTCACCCTGATGATTTATATGTGCGGCACCGATTTGGAATCCCGCAGCGGCGCGGCGACCGCCGACTTGCAAGAAATGTTAAAAGCCAAACTGAACAATCCCAAGTTCAATATTATTCTGGAGACGGGCGGCACCCAGCAGTGGCAAAATAATGTCATCAGCAGCAAAGGCAACCAGCGGTACAAAATTACCGCGGATGGCTTGGAACTGCTGGAGGACAATCTGGGCAAAAAGTCGATGGTGAACCCCAACACTCTTTCGGACTTCATTCAATATTCAGCTGCCCATTACCCCGCCAACCGATATGCCCTTGTGTTTTGGGACCACGGCGGCGGCACGCTCAGCGGTTTCGGCTACGACCAGCTGTTTCCCAACGACTCGATGACGCTGGATGAAATTGCCGTGGCTTTGAAAAATGGCGGCTGCACCTTTGATTTTATCGGCTTTGACGCCTGCCTGATGGCCACACTGGAAACATCGCTGGCGATGGAACCTTATGCAGACTACCTGCTTGCCTCGGAAGAAACCGAGCCGGGCGGCGGCTGGTATTACACCAACTGGCTCACCGCGTGGGCGGCCAACACTTCCCTGGGCACTTTGGAAGTGGGCAAAGCCATTGTGGACGATTTCATCGACTATACCCAACAGGGTATGACCACACTGTCTCTTATCGACTTGGCCGAGGTGGCCGGCGTTGTGCCCGAAAGCCTGCGGGAATTTTCCCAGTCCACCGCCGCCATGATCAAAGAAGGGGATTACGCCGCCGTGGCCCAGGCCCGCGGAAATGCCCGGGAATTTGCTCGGTCGGCAGGCATTGATCAAGTTGACCTTATTAAGCTTGCCCAAGATATTGGCACCGAGGAAAGCATCGCCTTTGCCAATGCCCTTAAGGGATGTGTTAAATACAACCGCACCTGCGCCGGCATGACCCACGCCAACGGCGTATCCATCTATTTTCCCTATGGCAAACCTTCCTCTTTAAACTCGGTGCTGAATACATACGATAAAATGGGAATGGACGAAGAATACAGCGGCTGTATTAAAGATTTTGCCAACCTGCAGTTGGGGGGGCAAATCGCCTCTGCCGGGTCTTCCTCCACTGATTCTCTGTTTGGTTCGCTTTTGGGCAGCCTGCTTTCGGGCGGAGGCTCGGCCGGCGGCAGCGCCGGATCGGCATCGGGTGGCGCCAACAGCGCCCAGCTGATCGGCACATTGCTGGAAGCCTTTTTGCAGGCAGGTGATTACAACAGCTTAAGCGCCTTTGCCGGTGAAGAAACCCCCACTTGGGTCGACAAAGAACTGATTACCAGTTCGGCCCAGCAGATTGCAGGCCGGCAATTTGACCCTTCCCAGTTAAAACTGCAGCGCAAAAATGGCGGCAGCGTCATCCAGCTGGCGGAGGAACAATGGGAGCTGGTGCAGACCATTGAGCTCAACGTTTTTATTGATGATGGCAAAGGCTTTATCGACCTCGGTTTGGACAATGTCTTTTCTTTTGACGACGACGGAGACCTTGTGGCCGATTACGACAACACTTGGCTGACCCTTAATGGGCATGTCGTCGCTTATTATATGATGAGCGAATACCGGCAGGGAGATTCCTATTTAATACAGGGCCGTATCCCAGCCATGCTCAACGGTCAACTGGTGGACATTATGGTAGAATTCACCGACCAAAACCCCAACGGGCAAGTGCTGGGTGCTCGCATTCATTACACCGGCGACAGCTTGGCTGAGGCCAAAGGCCTTTTGGAGATCAGGACAGGGGACAAAATCGACTTTGTCTGCGATTATTACACCTATGATCAGAAATTTGTCGATAACTATTATTTGGGCGATCCCCTGACGGTAAGCGGCACTCTGACAGTCAGCAATATGGATATCGGCAATGCGAAGAGCGTCGCCACATTCCGTTTTACCGACATCTACGGCAACGCCTTCTGGGCACCCTCTATGTAAGGAAAACCCGATTTTCCCAAAGCCTTGTCGCTATTGTCCTTCTATTCAAACTGTATTTTATAACAAACAAGGATGTCTGCCCAACAGATAGCCTTGTTTTGTTGTCATCTTTTTTGTTTTGCGGTCAAATGGTGTCGTTTATCTTTGCCAATGTTTGGATCAAAAGAGCCTATTTTCGATAAAAACCGTCTATTTTTTTACATATTATCCCAAAAACATAAAAAAATCTACTTTGTTCATAATAAATTTAAAACAAAATGCATTTTTGTTGAAAAAAAGTAGAAAAAATAGTGTAATATATATTAATATATGGTTACAAGCAACTATATCTAATGATCATTACTTTGTTTTAGAAACATCGCATGAATAGTCAATTTCCTGTCTTTTCGCCATGATTTAAAATGATGCGGTTATTTGGTGTTTTATGCCATTCATGAAGAGTTCGTTTGTGTGTACAGATCAGGTTCGTTACAATTGCACTTGGAGGGGAGAAAAAATGAGAGGATTACAAAAGGGGAGAATCGTACAGCGATTATTGGCTGCCATTGTGGTTATATCAACCATGATCGGCCTGTGCTCATTGATTACCTTTGCGGACAACGGTTACATGATTACCGTTGACGCTGCTTTATTGCAGCCTACCGCCGGTGTCAGTGTTGTGGTCAGCGGCACCGCTGTCGAAAAGGTCAGCAATGGCACTTATCGTGCGGACAGCGGCACTGTGGTTAACATTGTCGCCATTAACGAGAACCAAAAATTTACAGGGTGGTTGATTGGCAACGCAACGCCTGCCAGTACCACAGCCCAGGCGACCACTTTCACCATGCCCGCCACCAATGTGTCCATTTCGGCAACATCGGTGGCCGCCACTGCGCCTGCCGACAACGGCAAAACGATGGCGCTGGCTTATAAGCTCAAGGACTTTAACAGCTTTTACGCTTTGCAGGAAATTACCGCTGCGGCCATTATTACGGTCGCCGACATCCCAACCTATAACGCCTATTTAAATGAGTTTGGGTTGAGCTGTACAACAACAGCCAATTATGGAACGGCCCGAACCCAGCTTATGACCGCTTATTTTAAGGTGACCAGTGATGTGGCGCTTTCCCAGCCAAAACCTTCCGGTGCCTCTGACAGCTGGGTGCCCACTCAATTCTTCACCGGCATTGGCACCAACGCCCAGCGGTTTAAAGGTGTTATTGACGGCCAAAACAAGCAATTGGTGCTGCTTATCAATCAGCATGCCACCGTTGATACTGTTATGTACGGCATTATTGGCGCCGCCGGCAACACAGCCACCGCGCCGGCCATCATTCGCAACATGTCAGTTTACGGCAGCATTAGCGCCGCCCTTAAAATTAATGCCAGCAACAAGGTGTCCATTGGCGGCGTGGTCGGCAACGCCAACAGTTCCACGCGCATCTATAATTGTACCTCTAAGGTCAATATTTCAGTCAAAGGCGATACCAGCAACCTTAGCGGCAGCGGTATTTATGCGGGTGGCGTCATCGGCTACTCCGATGGCGGCGCTTTCAGCGGCAGCAATCTGAAATATGCCCCC
>JAVBNO010000006.1:0-6499 GCA_031551485.1 Oscillospiraceae bacterium | reverse complement strand
ACCAGCCTTTTTCACCGTCTGCACCCCAAAACAGGCCCAAAACCATCCTCCCCATAGCCCTGCGCGTTTCCTGCGCACCTATGCCCTCGCCCTAAGGATGGGGGGTGGGGGGAAACCATGTGGTTTCCCCAAAAAATGTTTTTGCATACTTTTTGCGCCAAAAAGTATGGGCCAGTCGCGGCCCGAGCGACATGCTGCATCCCTGCCGGAGCGGTTGCACGTCTACTCCAAGTCTATATTAATATCGGTATCAAGTTTGTTCTCTTCCCACGAAAGCCCCCTCCACTTCACGCCTAGCGCAGGGTTACCCGAGACAAAAAAGAGACGGCCAATGCCGTCTCTTTTGATATACATCATGGTTGCGGCATCCGCCGGTGTTTTAGGACCCGATCTCGTCGCCCAGATAAATTTGCTCCAGTGTTTTTTCACCGGCCAAATATTGTTTCAACGTGTCGTCCACACCTACATCGGGGTTGGCCTCCATCAAGGCCATCAAGGCCTCGGCTTCCTCTTTTTGGTTGTTATAAATATAGGTGGTGGCCAGCGTATCCATTACAAAGCTGCCCTCGGGGGCCAATTCATATGCTTTTTGGGCATAGGACAACGCTTTTTTACCGCTGCCGCCCTGCAACATGGTTACAATCGCCAGGCCCCGATGGGCTTCCGCGTCTTCTTTGTCTTCCGCAAGCGCCCGTTGGTAATCGGCAACAGCTGTATCTAAATTACCCGCCCGCCGTTCCAGCGTGCCTTTTTGCGCCAATGTGAAGTGGAAGCGGGGATCTTTTTCATAGGTTTCGCCCAACAACGCGCGCACCTCTGCCGGATCGGTGGTCATATACACCGCTTTCAAAAAGGCGATGATGCCGTCGCTGATCTTGGGTTGGCCGCTTTTGGCTTCCAGCGCCGCAATTCGCTCCTCGTTGGTGGACAAGGTGGCCACTTCGTTAAGAGCGTTCACCGTGGCGTCCAGCGAGTCGATGGCGTCAATGGCCGGCTGCATTTTTTCCACGGCTGCCGGGTCCATCTCTGTAATGCGGGGAGCGATGTTGTAATCGTAAATGGCAAACATCGCTGTCCAATCCTGATGATGGAACAGAGAGAGCATACACATGGCTGCCAACTCATCGTCGGTTTCGTTCTCGGCGTAAAGCTCTTGATAGAGTTTGGACGCCGTGGCAAACCGCTTGTCCGCAAATGCCTCGTCAGCCAACTGGCGCGGGGTTTTGGGGAAGAGGCGGGGATACATAAACACGCCTACAATGACCAGCGCCGCAACCGCCAAAATGGGAATGAACCATTTGGGGAAGGTGCCCGTTTTCGGCTTCACAGAAGCGGCAATCTCCCCTTCGTCCACCGATTTTTCGGCCCAGGCGGGTGTCTCTTCTGTGTTTTCCGGGGTGGACTCCACTTGTGCCGCCGCGGTTTCCATTTTTTCCGCCACGGGTGCGGCGTCCGTTTTTTCTGAGGCGGCTTTTGCTTTCATGGCCGCTTTTTTCTCCCGGTCGGACAGAATCTCCGGCCCTGTGGCGGCTTCGTTGGCCGGGGTATTATTTTTTTCCTTTGCCATTGTTAAACTCCTTTACGTCGGCATAAACTTTACATTTCATATTACAAATCACGGTTACCTGCCCATTGTACCACAATCATGCCCAATCTGCCAGCAAAGAATACAACCGGCACCCAATGGGCTTATTCGGAAACTTCAGCGGGCAGCTGCAGCAAAAGCTGCCGGACGGTAATGTCGCCGCTGAAATAGGCGTTCAGGGCCGGGTCGTTTTCCAACTTAAATTCCGCCATTTCGGTCTTAAGCCCGTTGTAGGCCCCTGTATCCCCCGCTTCTTTGTAAGCGATCAGCAGTGTAAGGGCAACCGAGGGATTATCGGGAATAATGTCACGGGCCTGCTTGGCGTATTTGACCGCCTTTTTGGCATCCCCCTGGAGCAATGCCACCATGGCGATGCCCCGCAGCGCTTCGTAGTCTTCCTTGTTTCTGGTCAGTACGGTCTCATAGGTTTGGACCGCCCCGACGTAATCCTCCTGGTGCCACTGGCTGTTGGCCACATAGCGCAAGATGAAATAATACCGGGGGTCCATTTCGTAGGCCTGCTGGAACAGGGGCAACGCCTTGGCTGGATCTGTTTCCATATTGGCCAGGTAAAAATGAAGCAGGGCGTCACTGTAACCCTTGCCCACCATGCCCTCCAGCGCCTGGCGGATTTCCCCCACGTCGACGGATTCGATTTTATCCAGTTCCATTTGGGTCAAATAATAGTTGTCCAACAGTTCAAAAGCCGGGCGCAGCCGGTCTTCGTTATCTTTGGTTAATTCCGGCAGCGGCAGCACATGGTCGCTGAAAAAGTAAAAAGCGGAGGAGAATTCCTGCATTTCCACCAGACTGCGAAAGGCCAAAATGGTGGCATCCTGGTCGATGGGGTCTGCTTCCATCAGCTGGTTAAAAAGCTCGTGGGCAGTGGCATAGCGCTTATCTTCAAAGGCGGCATATGCTTCTTTGCGAATGTCCTCGCCCAAAAGCCGGGGCACCAAAAACACCGCCGCAATGGCGACAGCCGCCAAAATCGCGCCGCCAAAGGCCCATTTTCGCCACCCGGATTTGGCTTTGGCTGTTCCCTGCTTTTCCTCTTTTGCGTTTTCTTTTGCCTCCGGCTGCCTGTCCCGGGCATCGGCGGGATGCGCCTCGGGCTTGTCCGCTTTGCTCCCTTTGGCTGCCGGCACCTCTTTGGCCGGCGCGGCGGGGTCGGCGTTGACAGGTTTTGCGCCCTTTTCAATATCTTTCATCACAGGGACCTCCCTTATCGAAACAAATAGCATATCGGATGAGAATATAACAAAAGGCAGTATTCATAACAGCGATGAATACTGCCTATGTTGTTACTGGTGGGGGGTACTGGGCTCGAACCAGCGACTTCTACCGTGTGAAGGTAGCACTCTCCCACTGAGTTAACCCCCCGTATACAGCTGCATAGGTGATTATAGCATAGATAAAGCTGTGATTCAAGCCTTTTTATCGCCAAATCGTTCTTCGCAATGAAGGGAGCGATTTCACTTGATTGAGCAAATCTTGACTTTTGAAATGCTGAACTTATCGTGCGATTGAGAGAGGGTAATACGATTTGGTTGAAAAACGGATGTGCTTGTGCTAGCATTGTGAAATTGGGACGCCACGCCGTTTAAAGTATGAAAAGTTTGTTTTCGATAGAGCATTTATGTTTTTAGAATATGACATGCTGCTGTCATATCTACTATGTTATGATAGGGCGAAAAAGGAGAAGATGATCATGTCTGCTAACGAACGGTTAATTGCATACTGTGGTCTTTATTGCGGGGCCTGCCCTTCGTTTACATCGGGTAAATGCGATGGTTGCCGGAGTAATTCGGCGAAGTCCGCCGTTAAATATAGAAAATGTCCGGTGAAGCCATGCTGTGCCGAACAGGAAGTTTTCACCTGCGCCGATTGCACGAAATACATCTCTGTAAAGGAGTGTGAGAAGTACAATCCTTTGTTGCTCAGGATTGCCTTAAAGCTTGAGGGTAGCGACCGCAGTAAGGCGGTTGAAATGATTAAAGCAAAGGGGTGGACAGAATTTTTAGCATTTATGGAAAGCAAAAATCGGGTAGCCTTTAAAACGAAAGATACTTTCCTCAATAAACCTTTTGGCAAGAAAGTGAATGAATAACAGCAATGATAACTGATGTTTCAGAGGTGTATTAAATGGAGATTCATGGAATTAAATATGAGTTTTCAGCAAAAGTTTATCAATATTCAACATCAGCAGATATGACTGGTTGTACTTTGGTTTCACTTCCAAACAAAATGTCCATAGAAATAAGAGACAATTTTAAGCACTTGGAAGAGGGTTGGGGGCGAATGAAAGTAACGGCAAAAATCGGCAACAGTGAATGGCAAACTGCCATTTGGTTTGACACAAAGCATGATACTTACTTGCTTCCTCTCAAAGCAGCAATCAGAAAAAAGGAAAAGATCGTACTTAATGAAGACACAAATATTACTATTTTGATTTAACTTGCTCATTCGTTCGCTTTCTCAGTCAAAGTAAAACCTGCCCCCTCTTAATGGTTTTTATCGAGAGGCGCAGGTTTTGCTTGTTTTAATTTTTGCCCCCTCTAAATTGCGAAGAACCCGCCAAATCCACCCCTTGACAGCTTTGGCCGCCCATGGTAAAATATGCCTTGACTGAAAACAGACGGGAGTTGGGAAAATGAAGGACACTTCTTGCTAACACATATCGTGAGGACCGAACAAGCAAAACGGGGCGCATATATGAAAATATCTGCGTGGCGTCGGCTTTGGCAAGGTCCGGCAAGAAAGCGGTCTTTTCTTTCTGATTCCGTAAGGATAAAGTGGTCCGGCCGTGGATGCAGTTGTCGTCCCGTCCCCCGCTTTTTGGAGTTGCAAGAACGCTTTCTTGCAACTCTTTTTTGTTTTTCGGAGGTTTTAACCATGTCATTAATTGATATTCAAAATCTTACTTTTGGCTATGACGGCAGCTTTGATACCATTTTTGAAAATGTATCCCTGCGACTGGATACCGACTGGAAATTGGGCTTTACCGGGCGTAACGGCCGGGGTAAAACTACTTTTCTTCACCTGCTGATGGGCAAATGGCCTTTTCAGGGGCGCATTACCGCCTCGGTGCAGTTCGATTATTTTCCTTTTCCGGTGGCGGATAAAAACCGGCCGGTTTTGGAAGTGCTTCGGGACATTGTGCCCGAAAGTGTCAGAGACGAAAACCGCTGGCGGCTGGAACGGGAATTTTCCCTTCTCGGCCTGATGGAAAGCGTTTTTACACAGCGGTTCGCCGCCCTAAGCAATGGCGAACAGACCAAGGTGCTGCTGGGCGCTTTGTTCACCCGAGACAACCACTTTTTGCTGATTGACGAGCCCACCAATCATTTGGATGCCGCCGCCCGCCAACTGGTCGGCGATTACCTAAAGGGCAAAAGCGGCTTTATTCTGGTCTCCCACGATCGGACATTTTTGGACAACTGCGTCGACCATATTTTGTCCATCAACCGGGCAAATATAGAATTGCAGCGAGGCAATTTTTCTTCCTGGTGGCATAACCGCCAGCGGCAGGATGAATATGAAATGGCCCAGAATCAGCGCCTGAAAAAAGATATCGGCCGTTTAAGCGCTGCCGCCCGCCGTACCGCTGCCTGGTCCGATGCGGTGGAACGGACAAAAATAGGCCAGCATGTGGCCGACCGGGGCGCTGTTGGCCACAAAGCCGCCAAAATGATGAAGCGCTCCAAATCCACCGAGGCGCGCCGCCAGCGGGCGGTAGAGGAAAAAGAAAAGCTTTTGCAAAATATCGAAGTCGCCGAGGCACTGTCCATTCACCCCCTGCCCTACCCCGGCGGGCGGCTGGCCGACGCCAGGGATCTGACCATTTCCTACGATGGGCGGCCCGTTTGCGAAAACATCCACTTTACCCTGCGCCAAGGGGAACGGATGGCCATTCTCGGCCCCAACGGCAGCGGCAAAACCAGCCTTCTCAAGCTTATGCTGGGGGAAGACATCCCCCACACCGGGCAGCTGACGTTAGGCAGCGGAGTCAAAATTTCCTATGTGTCACAGGATACCTCATTTTTAAAGGGAAGCTTTCAATCTTTTGCCGCCGCCCACAACATTGAAGAAAGCTTGTTTAAGGCCATCTTGCGCAAGCTGGATTTTGCCCGGGTACAGTTTGAAAAGGATTTGGCCGACTTAAGCGAGGGGCAAAAGAAAAAAGTGCTGCTGGCCCAAAGCCTGTGTGAAAATGCTCATTTATATATTTGGGATGAGCCTCTTAACTTCATCGATCTGATGTCCCGAATGCAGATTGAAACGCTGCTGGCCCAAAGCGATGCCACCATGCTATTTGTCGAGCATGACGCCGCCTTTGTGGACGCCGTAGCCACAACACGATTGTATTTATAAAGCGGGACAGCGCAAAATGAATAGCCCCTTTTCCTTCTTCACCCGTTGCACCCCAGCACAGACTCAAACCCGTCCCCCCATAGCCCGCGCGTCTCCTGCGCACCTATGCCCTCGCCCTAAGGATGGGGCGTGGGGGAAACCATATGGTTTCCCCGAAAAAATGTTTTTGCATACTTTTTGCGCCAAAAAGTATGGGCCCGTCGCGGCCCGAGCGACAGGCTGCATCCCTGCCGGAGCGACTGTACGTCTGCCCCACTTTGATTCAATATCGGTACCAGCCTTTTTCCATTCGTCGCTGTTTGCACCCCAAAACCAGACCCAAACCCGTCCTCCCGCCAGCCCAGGCGTTTCCTGCGCTCCTTTGCCCTCGCCCTAAGGATGGGGCGTGGGGGAAACCATGTGGTTTCCCCGAAGAATGTTTTTGCATACTTTTTGCGCCAAAAAGTATGGGCCGGTCGCGGCCCGAGCGACAAGCCATATCCTTGCCGGAGCGGCTGTACGTCTGCTCCAATTTTGTATTTATATCGATATCAGCTTTTT
>JAVBNO010000062.1:0-4579 GCA_031551485.1 Oscillospiraceae bacterium | reverse complement strand
CCCATATTTTGGAATCGCTTTCACCACGTTAATATATTATAAAAAATATCCTGTTCCGTTGCAACTATTTTCGCAAAAAAATCCCGGGCGTGCAGCAGAACACCCCTGCGATATAAAAGCGGCACAAAAGGCATGTCGGCGGCGAAATCCCGGCAAAAAACATCCGCCCCAATGGCATCGGCCCGAAACTCCCGGTAGGAGGCCAGCAGCTCCGGGTTCGCTTTCACGCCGTATCCTGCCGCTCCCTCAGGATTCAGCAAGGGATTTAAGTTCATGTTGTATCCCAGACGAATCTCGCCAATATATAAATCGAAGGCGCCTTCGGCCAACGCCGCCATATAGGCGTCAAAGGGCATGCTTTGTATAATGACTTCAATACCCACTTCATTATAACACTCTTTAATGACCTGGGCGATGGTCATTTTAAATTCGCTGTCATTGTTGCACAGCAGGCGAAAACTCATCCGCTCGTTGCCAATCAGGCGGTAACCGGCCTCGTCCCGCTGGTCGCAGCCCGCCTCATCCAGCCGGCCATTCAGGCTATCCAGCGACGGGCGCACATTGTTGTCCGCGCCCGTCACAAAGAATGCGGGATTTAAAGGCGCTTCCACAGTGGTGGCCTGGCCCAGATAGGCCCGACGGGAAATGGCGGCCCGATCGACAAGCTCGCTTAGGATATTTTTGATGATGGGATTGTCCAGCATCCTGTTTTTACTATTTATGCCCATAAATACCAGGTTATTCAACTGCACCATGGAAAAGCTGTTGTTGGTGCCCAGCCCCTCCACACTGCGCATATCGGAAAACAACAAATCCACTTTGCCGGACTTCAGGCTGTAAATAGCGGATTCTTCATCGGGCACATCGGAAAGCTCAATGCGCTTGACCCGCCCCGGCGGCTGGCTGTACCGTGTATTGGGCACCAGCACATTGGGCGTCTCCCCGGCGGGAAGAAAACGGCCGGAATACAAAGGCGCGCCCTCGCGCTGCACAATGGGAAATACGAGGGCGCAGGGGAAATAAACGTCATTCAGCGTCAGCACAAATTCTACAGTGCGGGCGTCCAGTTCATTCACTTCGCTTACGTCCCGCAGCCCCGCCTGGTAAGAAGGGTTTTCCAGCGCCAGCCAAAAAGACCGCACCACATCGGCGGCGGTGACAGGGCTGCCGTCGCTAAAAACCGCGTCCCGGCGCAAGCTCACCCGCCAACGCCCCTCGGTGGCTTGTTCCGCCTTTTCGGCCAGGGCCGCTTCAGGGGTTTGGTTAATGGACAGACGAAACAGGGGATCATACAACAGCTGGCTGATGTAAAAATTCTGTTCCGTGCGGCATTGGTAAGGATCAAGGGAATCCTCGGCTTTGTAAGGCAGATGCAGGATGATATCGGAATGATCGTCCACCGGTTGGCTGCTTTCACCAGTGCCGGAGGCGGCCGCTGAAACAGAGGGAGCGGATAACCCGCTCATCTCGGTACAGCCGGCGCACAACATCAGCGCCAGCGCCACGCCCAACCAGCTTCCCGTTTTCCGTCCGGGTCTTTTGATGCTCATGTTTTTCTCCTTTGGGTCCCAACCGGACAGCTTACTCACAAAAAAATAACAAACGCAGACGAGGCTTTTCGTCAAAGCTTCGTCTGCGCATCTTTCACATTCACGGCGGACAAACCGCCAACCGTTACCGAGGCTCTACAATCAATTTGATGGCAGTGCGCTCTTCCGAATCGATCATCACATTGGCGAATGCGGGAATACACACCAGATCAATACCGGCCGGGGCCAAATATCCCCGCGCAATGGCAACAGCCTTAACAGCCTGGTTGCTTGCACCGGCACCTACTGCCTGTACCTCTACTGTACCCGCTTCGCGAATGACGCCGGCGATCGCCCCGGCAACAGAATTGGGAATGGATTTAGCCGAAACTTTTAACACTTCCATTTGCATCCTCCCGCTTTTTGGCGGTATTTGCTGTCAATCATTCACACGATGTCACGCAACATGTTTTATTGTCAATGAATCCATCCAAAATGTGTAAACACATTGCGTTCATTATACGGTTTTCGTGTGCGTTTTGCAAGCAAATTTGCAAATGTTTGTAAATTTAGTCTAAATTTATCCTTTCTATCTTGGTGCATTTACCGGAAATATCCTCAATTTCGATAACAACGCCCATGATTTTACATAAACCTTTTTCATTTTCAAAACGCTGGGGCAAATGGGTAACAAGACGGCGGATAGCCTGGTCGGGTTTTACGCCCAGCACCGACTGAAAACATCCGCACATACCCAGGTCGGTGATATACCCCATGCCGCCGGGGAAAATGCGTTCGTCGGCGGTTTGCACATGGGTGTGGGTGCCCACCATAGCGCTGACCCGCCCGTCCAAATAAAACCCCATGGCCAGTTTTTCGCTGGTGGCTTCGCAGTGAAAATCCACAAGGATATGTTTGGCGGTGATGCCGGCGAGTATGTGGTCAATGCCGGTAAAAGGGTTTTCCAGGTTGTCCATAAACACTACGCCCTGCAAATTGATGACGCACAGGCTGCAACCGGGTTTATCATACAGATGCACGCCGACACCGGGGGCTTCAGGGTGAAAATTCACCGGCCGCACCAGGGGCGCGCCGCTGTCGAACAGCTCGTAAATTTCTTTGCGGCGCAGCGCGTGGTTGCCGGTGGTAATAATGTCCACCCCGCTGTCCCAAAGATGTTGGGCACTGGCGGGCAGAATGCCATTGCCCTCGGCGGCATTTTCGCCATTGGCCACCACAATGTCAATGGCATAATCCTTTTTGATAGTGGGCAGCCGGTTGCGCACACACTGGCAACCAATGGCACCCACAACATCACCCAAAGCCAGCACACGCATAACCCTACCCACTTCCCATTTTCATCTTCATTCATTATACATCTTTGGGGATATACTGTCCATATTCGGCTTGACAATTCTGTGTTTTCGCTTACAATAGTGATGCGAGCAAACCGGGCAGCGGCGGCTGCACGCCGAAAGGCCGCAGACGAGGAAAGTCCGGGCTTCACAGGGCAGGGATAGCTGCTAACGGCAGCCGAAGGCGACTTCAGGGACAGTGCAACAGAGATATACCGCCGTCCTTCGGGGCGGCAAGGGTGGAAAGGCGAGGTAAGAGCTCACCAGCGCATTGGCGACAATGCGGCTATGTAAACCCTATCCGAAGCAACACCGCCAGGAGGCATTAAGCGGCGGCCCGTCGCGCCTCCGCCAGGTGGCTAAAGCAGGGTGGTGACACCCGGCGTAGATAGATCGTTGCCTACAACAGAACCCGGCTTACAGGTTTGGTCGCAACCAAAGCCCCCGACTTTGTCAAAGTCGGGGGCTTTGGTTTTGGTGGTGTATTAAAAGCGGCGGGTGTACCATTTTGCGGTCTCATCCCTTAGATTTTCCAATTTTTGCATATTTGGTGGACATATTGTCCAATAATCCCGGCATAGAATGATTTGAGGCGAAGGCGATAGAGTGCCGGCCTCAGTTTGTGCCAAAAGGAGGAAGCCGGGATGATCGCCCCACTCATTGAAAGCGTCGCCGCCCTTTTTAAACCCAAACAAACGCCCCGGGTTCACAGCGAAACGCTTCTGCGCCAAATTGAATACATTAAAGAGCAAAAACAGCAAAACGACATTCTGTTCGACATGGCCGATGACGAAGACTTAATCGAAGCCTGCATTTACGAAGGCAAGGCGCTGGAGGCGTACACTCAGTACCTGCACAAGCTGGCCAAAAGGGAAGAAGGCCGCCATCCGCCGCAGGTCGTCTGGGAAGAGGAGAAAGAAGGTGGTCTTGTGGGGTAACCAATGCCGCTTTATGGGGTGGGGTCGCTGTCGCCGCCGCCCTCATCATTATCATTGTCATCCGAGCCGTCAGATCCTTTTGGGGGCCGCTGCTCTTTTCCGCCGCTTCGGGGCTGGGCTGCATGGCCATCATCAACCTTACAGCCGGGTTCACAGGCACGTCGTTGCCGCTGAACGCCTACTCCATTCTGGTGTCTGTCCTGGGTGGCATCCCCGGCGTCATCACCATTCTGGTGCTGCGGATTATCTGGCCGCTGTAGCCAAAATCCATCAGCTACATATGCGGTGTATAGGCCTCCTTTTTTCCGCCGATGCTAATGACAAAAAGGAAAAGAGGAATAATGATGGCCAAAGCCGGCATGCGCCGCCCCGACCCCAAGGAGCCCCACGGCACCCAAAGCAACCGCAAAGCCCACTTTCCCAAGAACGAGGTAAACCCTGTCCCCGAAATACAGGGCAAGGCCAAGCGCGGCCACGAAAAAGCGGGGCCCAATCCCCCGCCGTCATAAATGCGATATCCCAAAACGCCGTCCGGCAAATCCGGGCGGCGTTTTGGTCTGCGAAAGCCGCAGCGTTCGCGCCCTGCGCTCACAAGCATGCCTCGTGGGGGCACTAGGGTAGAATGTCAAGTCAAGTGCAACACTTGGAGAAGAAGACATCGGCGGGAGAAAGCCAGCCAAGGCATTTTCTGGGGCGAGAGTTGATAAGGTAAAGAACAGTGTCGAGATATTCTTGATCAACAGCCAAGAAACTGGTG
>JAVBNO010000051.1:0-16565 GCA_031551485.1 Oscillospiraceae bacterium | reverse complement strand
AGACTCATCATTGAACACCGGCACCGCCAGACGCCCAAAGCGCATGTATACAGGGCCTTCATACGCCGCCGCCGCTATCACCGCCGCTTTTGCTTCCACATGGTCGGCAGGGTTAATGACTACCATACCGGGGATGACCCTCATAAGTGCCAAATCCTCGTTGCACTGGTGGGAAGCGCCGTCTTCACCAACAGAGATACCGGCATGGGTGGCGCCGATTTTCACATTGGCGTGGGGATAGCCGATAGAGTTGCGGACGGGGTCGAAGGCGCGCCCGGCCGCAAACATCGCAAATGTGCTGACAAAAGGAATCAGGCCACAGGTAGAGGCGCCGGCCGCGGCCGATATCATATTGCTTTCGGCAATACCACAATTGATAAAGCGGTCGGGAAAAGCTTTTTTAAATGTAATCGTTTTGGTGGCGTGAGCCAGGTCGGCATCGAACACAACAACGTTTGGATTCTTTTGTGCCAGTTCGACCAACGCTTCACCATAGCTGTCGCGGGTTGCTTTTTTAATTACATCTGCCATCTTACTGCACCTCCGCAAGAATTTTATTTAAATCAGCCATTGCAATTTCGTATTGCTCTGTCTTTGGCGCAGAACCGTGCCAATCCACATTGTTTTCCATATAGGATACACCCTTGCCTTTTACCGTTTTGGCGATAATGGCGGCCGGTTTGCCTTTGACAGCAATGGCTTTTTGTACGGCAGCTTCAATCTCGTCGAAATTATGGCCATCGATGCAAAAGACTTCAAATCCAAAAGCTTCGAATTTGTCTTTAATCGGATAGGGTGAGCATACTTCCTCGACAGTGCCGTCGATTTGCAGATTGTTGTTGTCGATGATATATACCAGGTTATCCAGCTTGTAATGGGCGGAGAACATGGCGGATTCCCAAACCTGCCCTTCCTGGATTTCGCCGTCGCCCAAAATAGCAAATACACGATAAGATTTGTTTTTGAGTTTGCCGGCCAGTGCCATACCGGCGGCAGACGAGACACCCAGGCCAAGAGAACCGGCGGAATAATCGACACCGGGGGTTTTGTTTAAATCGGTATGTCCTTGCAAAAAGCTGCCGGGTTTGCGAAATGTTTTGAGAGCCGCTTTGTCAAAATAGCCTTTTTCCGCCAAAATGGCATAAAGCGCCGGGCAGCTGTGGCCTTTGGATAAAACACAGCGGTCACGGTCTTCCCACCGGGGATTTTTGGGGTCAATGTTCAGCACCTCGCTGTACAGATAGGTGAGGATGTCCGTAGCGGACAGCGCGCCACCCGGATGTCCCGACTGCGCCGCATAAACTTCCTCTACTACGCTTTTGCGGACATTCGTCGCCAGTTTTGTGAGTTCGTTTTTCTTTGTCTCATTCATAGTAACGCCTCCTATTTATCCAAAAGTTTTCTCGATGTATGCTATAGCCTCTGCAACAGCGCCTTCGCTTGCACTGCACACAACAAGGTCGGCTGTCGCTTTTATGTCGTCGGGGGCATTAGCGGGCGTAATGCCCACATCCGCCTCTTTGATCATTTCCCAATCGTTATAATAGTCACCAATGGCCACCACGGTTTTCCCCTCATTGCCGGTGCGCTTTAACATTTCGCGGACACCCAGGGCTTTATTGATGCCTTTTGGCAGCATCTCGATGTAGAAAGCCGCGCTGGATACAAACTGCACATCGTCGGCCTGCAAGTCTATGCAAAACTGAAAAATTTCTTCCATTTGGGGCGGCGGCAGCTCGAACAGAATCTTGTACCAGGAACCGGTCAAAGCCTCCACATCTGCCCTGCGGATAGGCACATTGTCAGTTCGAAAAGCGCTGGGGTCACCGGGGCCGGATGTTACATCGTAGTAAGTATCCATCAGAACGGCGGCGGCAATGTTTGGAAATGCTTGACGAATCTGATGCAAATATTCGCGGGCGGTGTCGGGAAGGAAAATGGCGTATAGCTCCTCCCCTGTCCGATGGTCGTATACATTACCGCCATTGAAGTGGATGCAGGGCATGTTGACGGCAATTTGTTGGGCAAACTGCGAAGTAGCGACATGGGCGCGACCAGTGCAAATAGCAAAATGGCCACCCTCATTGACAAAACGCTGGATGGCATCTTTGTTCTTTTGGGGGATGACAAGGGTTTCGTCTACCAATGTGCCGTCGACATCGCTGATCAGAATGATATTGGATAAATCGTGCAATACAGTGACTCCTTAAATCATTATTATTGCTCTTGCAACGCAGCAAGAAATTTGACGAAATAGGCGGGCAGCGGACTTGTAAATTCCATATATCGTCCGTCGGCCGGATGGCAAAACCCAATTGTTTTGGCATGGAGACATTGGCCGGACAGAGATTTGATTGTTTTCTTTGGGCCGTATACCATATCTCCTGCCACCGGGTGGCCGATGTAATTCAGATGAACCCGAATTTGGTGTGTACGCCCTGTCTCCAGGCGCAGTGTGAGAAAAGTGAATCCGGCATAACGGGCTTCTACCTGAAAATGGGTCACGGCATCTCGTGCATTTTTCGTTGTAACCGCCATCTTTTTACGGTCGGTGGCATTGCGGCCAATGGGCGCGTTGATGATACCGCTGTCTGCTTTGACATTGCCGTAAACAACCGCGGCGTATTCCCGTTTGAAAGAATGCGCCTTAATTTGCTCCGAGAGTTTTTGATGGGCCATATCATTTTTAGCCACCATGAGAAGGCCGCTGGTATCTTTGTCAATGCGGTGAACAATGCCAGGACGCATGACACCGCCAATTCCGGAGAGGCTCTCTTTACAATGGTACAGTAAGGCGTTGACCAATGTGCCATCCCGATTGCCGGCGGCCGGGTGAACTACCATACCTTTGGGCTTATTAACCACTAAAAGCCAATCATCCTCATAGACAATGTCGAGTGGTATATTTTCAGGAATCGCTTTATCCTCGACAGGCTCAGGAAGAATGACGGTTACATGGTCATTTTGACGCATTTGATAATTCTTGGACACCGGGAGGTTGTTGACCAGAATTTGAGAAGTATAGAGAAGCTTTTGCACATGATTACGGGAAAGGCCGGAGGTTTTGGACAGCCAGCTATCCAATCGCTGGCCAATACAAGCATCATCACAGCAAAACTCCCGGGTATTCACTGAGTTTTCCCTTTCTTACGCTTTTCTTCCAAAAACAAAATATAGTACATAATCAATATGGTTCCCACGACTACGCAACAATCCCCGAAATTGAATACAGGAAAATTGATAGGCGAAAAATAAATGTAATCCACAACATAGCCGCGAAATATGCGGTCAATAAGATTGCCGATGCCGCCGCCGGCGATTAGCGTCAAGCCCCAGATGATCCACTTTTCTTTAATCTTGCGGGATACAATAAGAAATACAAGGGCCAAAAGCATGACAAATGTGACACCGACAAGAATAATGCGTTTTTCCTGGAAAATGCCAAACGCGGCGCCGGTATTTTCGTGGTACAGCAGTTGAAGCACACCGGGAATAATATCGATTTGATTGCCGCCGGCCAGGGCGCCCACCACCCAATATTTGAGCAGCTGGTCGATACCCGCAAGGGCAGCGATGACTACGATGGGAATGAAAATGAACATAGTATCCTCCCGCTGAAGATGAATAGAAAATTGTATGGCTGGATGACATTCCACAAAAGGTGCGGCACACCCAAAAGTGCGCCGCAGACTACTGTATTTTAGCGTTAATCTTTGAGCACTGAGACACAACGGCTGCAAAGGGTTGGATGTTCGGCATCATCGCCCACTGAAGGACTGTAGACCCAACAGCGGTCACATTTTTGGCCGCCTGCTTTTTCCACCAGCACCCCAAGGCCGTTGACCTCGCCGGCTGTTCCTCCATTGCCTTTTTGGCAATCGACCTGTGACACAATGCAGATGGTTTCCCAATCTTGCACAGCAGTGATGAAATCATAGAGTTCACCGTCACAGAAAAGGGTGATTTTACCCTCGAGGGATTTGCCGATTTTCTTTTCCGCACGGGCCAGTTCCAGCACTTTGTTGACATCGTCACGAATGGCATGAATCCGCTCCCATTTTTCCATGAAGGCGGTGTCTGCCAAATTGGCATTGCCGGCGGGAAAATCGTTGAGCATGACATTGTCTTTGCAGTAACCTTTTTCCCCGGGTAAAAAGCCCCAGATTTCGTCGGCGGTGTAGGCCAGAATAGGCGCCAGCAACAAGGTGAGGTCGCGCAAAATACGGTAGATGGCGGTTTGGGCCGAGCGGCGCAGTGCACCTGTTGCCTTCTCGACATACAATCGGTCTTTAAGCACATCCAAATAGAAGTTGGACATATCCACCGCACAGAAGTTGTGGATGGCATGGTAGATGATGTGAAAATCAAAAGTATCGTAGGCGGTTTTTACTTTGGCGACCAACTCGTCCAGCTTGCAAAGGGCCCAGCGATCCAGCTCCAACAATTCACTGTCGGCAATCGAATCTGTTTCGGGGTTGAAGTCTGAGATGTTGCCTAAAATATAGCGGGCGGTGTTGCGAATTTTACGGTAACCCTCGCTGAGCTGCTTGAGAATATCGGGAGAAACACGAATGTCGGTATGGTAGTCTGATGAAACGACCCAAAGACGCAAAATGTCAGCGCCGTATTCTGCAATAATCTCTTCGGCCAAAATTCCATTGCCAATGGATTTGCTCATTTTTTTGCCTTCTCCGTCCACGACCCACCCATGGGTACAGACTGCCTTATAGGGCGCGACACCCCGATAGGCAACAGAGGTAAGCAGCGAGGACTGAAACCAGCCGCGGTATTGATCGGCGCCCTCCAGGTAGAGATCGGCCGGCCAATGCTGATCGGGATAACTTTCCAGCACCGCCACATGAGAAACGCCGGAATCAAACCAGACATCCATAATGTCGTTTTCTTTGGTAAAGTGATCGTGGCCACAATGTTCGCACTTGATACCGGATGGCAGCAGTTCCTCGGCTGATTTGATATACCAGGCATCAGAGCCTTCCTTGGCAAAGATGGCTGAGATTTTTTCAATGGTTTGGTCGTTGATAAGGGTTTGGCCGCATTTATCGCAATAGAAAATCGGAATGGGAACCCCCCAAGTGCGCTGGCGAGAAATACACCAATCGTTGCGGTCACGCACCATGCCGGTAATTCGGTCACCACCCCAGGCCGGAATCCACTTTACTTTTTCAATGGCTTTCACTGTGGCCTCTTTGAAGGCTTCGACCGAACAGAACCACTGCTCGGTGGCCCGGAAGAGCACCGGATCTTTGCAACGCCAGCAATGGGGATATTGGTGGATAATATGATCGACGGCAAACAGATGGCCGGACTTTTTGATGTGTTCCGCAATGGCCTTATTCGCTTCTTGGGTAGACAGCCCGGCAAAGGGGCCGGCCAAATCGGTCATCTTGCCATTGTCATCTACAGGGACGATGACCTCAATATCAGAATAATGATAAGCACAGACTTCAAAGTCTTCGGCGCCATGGCCGGGCGCAGTATGAACGCAGCCGGTGCCGTTTTCCAGGGTAACATGGTCGCCCAAAATAACCGGGGAAACCCGATCTAAAAAAGGATGCGCATAGGTAATATACTCTAGCTCTCTGCCTTTTAATGTGCCGCAAATTTCGTAATCGGCAATACCCGCCGCATTCATGGTGCTTTCGGCCAGTTCGCGGGCCACCACATAATAATCGCTGCCGGCTTTAAGGACGCAATAATCAAAATCCGGGCCTACGCAAATGGCCATATTGCCGGGCAGTGTCCATGTTGTGGTCGTCCAAATGACCAAATAGGTATGGGCAATGTCCGCACCCAGGGCAGACAATTTGCCTTTGTCATCTGCAACTTGAAAGCGCACATAAATCGAATCGCAAGGGTCTTCGCCATATTCAATTTCGGCTTCCGCCAAAGCAGTGGTGCAAGTTGGGCACCAATACACGGGCTTAAGGCCTTTGTAGATGTAACCCTTTTTGACCATATCATAAAAAATTTCGATTTGTTTGGCTTCAAATTCCGGTTTGAGCGTCAAGTAGGGATCTTCAAAGAGGCCGATAGCCCCCAAACGCTTGAACGAATTTCTTTGCAAGTCCACATAAGACAGGGCAAATTCGCGGCAGTGCTTACGCAAATCGACCGGTGCCACATTCGTTACACCCAGTTTTTTGAGGGCCTTCAATTCAATGGGAAGGCCATGGGTATCCCAACCGGGGACAAAGGGGGAATGAAATCCCATCATATTGCGGGAACGGACGACAATGTCTTTGAGCACCTTGTTCAGGGCGGTACCTAAATGGATATCACCATTGGCGTAGGGAGGGCCATCATGGAGAATATATCGAGGCTTTCCCTCATTTCTCGCAATGATTTTGTGGTAAATCTGCTGCTCTTCCCATTTGTTAAGCATGTCCGGCTCTCTTTGCGGGAGCGCAGCACGCATTTGGAAGTCGGTATTGGGAAGGTTGAGCGTGGCGTTGTAATCAGATGGCATAACCCAGTCTCGCTTTCATTTCCAATTTGGTGGTATTATTTTTCTTTCCGGCGCATACGTCCAGAGTCGCTTTCTCTTTCGGGGTCAAAATCGGTGCCAAATTTGAGTTCGCCAAAACGGGAAGTTTGGCGGCGAGGCGGCTCCGACGCAAAGGCAGTGGATTCCTCGGCTTCATAATCAATAGGCTCGGCGGGGGGAATATTGGTTGCGATATCCTCCGTTTTGGGGGCGGAATCATCCATATCAACCGGAAAAGGCTTGATGACAGCCGTTGGCTTTTTGATAGCGGCAGAAGCATCGGATGGTTTCTCCTGGGCTTCTTTGTCATCCAATTCGGGCATTTCGGAAATGAGTTCCAAGTGCCGTTTGTACATGACAAGCAAAGTATCTTTGAATGTTGACACTTCTTTTTGCATTTTGACAAGCAATTTACGCTCTTTTTCCAGACTGTTTGTAGCGTTTTGAACGATGGTATCGGCTTTTTGGTTGGCTTCACTGACAATGGCCTCGGCTTTTTGATTGGCGTCTTTGAGCGCTGCCTGCGCTGTCGAGGTTGCCTCCGCCACAGTGGTGTCCGCTTTTTCATTTGCTTCGCGGAGCAGTGTTTCGGATTTCGTTTTTGACTCACGTACAATGCTGTCGCCCAACTTTTGTGCCCCTAAAAGAGCAGCACGCAGGCTTTCTTCGTCGTCACGGTATTCCTCCACTTTGCCGGCGAGGATTTCCAATTTGTCCTCCAGCATCTGTTTGTCTTGCAATAATGAAGTCAAAGTTTGAGATACCTTGGCGACATAGTCATCGACCTCCTCGGTCCGGTACCCAAACGCAACTGCTTTTTCGAATTTTACATCGATTAAATCATTCGGTGTATGCAACACATGTCCCCTCCTTTAGTTGTCCTTTTTGTTTTATCTCTTTATATGCTATTTGCAATCATATTCTGTCTGTTAAAAAAACACGCCGCTGTTTTCCAGCTCATCCAACAGATTTGCACCCATGATCCCCACATTGTAGGGCGTGATAATGAAGGTGGAATTGGCCACTTTTTTGATTTGGCCGTCGTTGGCATAGGCAACACCGCTTAAAAAATCAATCAGGCGCCGCGCCACCTCTTTGTTGGCAGATTCTAAATTTAAAACGACGGTACGTTTGGCGTTCAGATGATCGGCAATAGCCCTCGCATCTTCAAACGCTTCGGGTTTGACCAGCACAACCTGAAGCTGCGTAGTGGCATGAATATTGACCACTTTATTGTTGCCCTTGCTGCGACTGGATTCGGTGGGCTGATAACTTGGTGTGTGTGGCTGGTCCTCTGCTGCAAAAAAGCCCATTTCCTCCTCATCGTCATATTCGTAATCTTCATCGGAAACATTCATAAAGTTCTTAAACTTCTCCATCAGAGACATTGTGGTTCCCCCTTTGCTTAACTTCTTTTCCCAAAAATGGCTGTTCCTACTCTCACTAAGTTCGCTCCGCTCTCAATTGCTGCCTCATAATCGCCTGACATACCCATGGAAAGAAGTGTCATGTTAATATTATCTATTTTTTTGCTTTGCATGTCAACAAAGATTTTATACAATTTGTCAAAAATTTCCCGTATATTTTTATAATTTTCATAAATGGGAGGGACACACATCAGCCCTTTTACTTTCAGACGGGAAAAAGAAGCAATTTGGGAGACAAAATCCGTAATTTTGGCGGGGTCGACCCCAGATTTACTCGCCTCACCCGCAATATTCACCTCGATCAAAATATCCATTTCGCGATTGATTTTCTCGCATTGCCGCTGAATTTCTTCGGCTAAGCTCAATCGGTCTACCGACTGGATAGCATCCACTTTGTCAATGATCTGGCGCACTTTGTTGGTTTGCAACGCGCCGATAAAATGGATGTGGCATTTCTCCTTATGATAATCAGCGTATTTTTCGCATAGTTCCTGGGCACGATTTTCGCCCAAAAGCGCAATGCCGCAGTCAATGGCTGTGTTGACGACGGCAGCCGGCACCTTTTTTGTAGCGGCCATAACAGCAATGTCCTCGGGCCGACGGCCGGATTTTAGAGCCGCGTTGGCCACATTGGTCAACACAGTATCAATATTTGCTTTGATGATTGCCGGATCATATGGGTTTGTGATCATATAAATCTTTACCTCCGATCACAATTTCGTCAAAGAGATTAAGCTCTTCTTCGTGGGTATAATTGGCATTGCATAATACAAAACCCTGGCCCTCGTAGATGATCTGGATGGGTTTAAATATGACTTCGCCAGGACGTTTGACAAAGACACCCTGTACTCCGTCGACAAACCGTATTGCCTTGCTGTTAACCCATATGCCCCTGATGGAGCCGGTGTTAATGCTGGCGCTGGTGGTACGCAACGAAAGAACCTGTGCATTAATAGTGGCACTTTTTAACACCAAAAGAAGTTTCCCTTCTGTCTGGGTCAAAAGAATATTCTCCACCACCATTTGGACTCGGCTGCTGCCAACACCTTCGTTTAGGGTTACATTGAGAAGACGGCCAACGCTGATATGCTCCGCTTCTTTTGGGGTAATGACGGCGACCATGTACCAGTCGTAATCGGTGACAATTTTACCAATGCCATTGTTTCCGGCAACTGAAATGGGCTTTGTCACCATTGACATCAGCTCATCTGCCGATTCATCTTTGATGAATGACGGCGTAAAGTCTTCTTCGTGGCCGTCGGTAAAATGTGAAAAGTAGCCGGAGGCTCCGGCGGTGATTGTTCCCTGGCTTTCGCCAATGGCTTCTTCCAACGCAGCTTTGCGCAGGGTAAGCTGTTCAATGCGATTGTCTAAATCGTCAAGGCGCCCGATGGCCAATTGGCGCTTATTGATAATTTGCTGAATGGCTATTTTGATATGAGATGTCCCTTCCACCATTCCGTCGGAGGACATATCCACCACATTGCCAAGTTGCTCGTATATTTGACCGGAGAGGGCATCGCCCGAGGGCAAAATGACCATTTCACCGGTACCGGTGTTGCGCAGCGCCAAAAGCTCTTCGTCCACCAAGGCCAATTCCTTGGCCAGCTTGACCACTTGCTCGTTGTTGTACTCTTTGGCAATAACAGTAGTAACTCCTACTTTGGCGGCATCGGGTACAATGTAATCGAGAATGGCGGTGCCGGTGGCGGTATCGATTGGTCTTTCTTCACGAAACACTACACCGTTAATGGAAAAAGATGTGTTAAGCTCGTATATTTTGGCCATTTCGGTTTTGTAGGGATTATAAATAAAGCGATATACCTGGTAGGCGGAATACACCACAAGAAACAGCGCCAAAAGGACTGTTACAATTCTGGATGTAATTGTATTCAAGTATGATCACCTCTCCCCCTACTGTAAGATTGCAGAAGTTTCTATGAGCTCATGGGCTTCGGCCAATATCGCATCGGTAGAGCGTCCGTTGCCCGCCTCAATCCAGTGGATACGCTGATCGCGCCGGAACCATGTCAATTGACGCTTGGCGTAGCGGCGGGTTTCCTGTTTGATTGCCTCGACCGATTCCTCCAAAGAAGAAGTGCCCGCAAAATGACCCCGCAGCTCTTTATAGCCGATGGCCTGGGCAGCCGTGGAAGCGGGCGGTAGTTTGGCCAACATTGACTTTGCTTCTCCCAAAAGACCAGCCGCTATCATGGCATCCACACGTCGATTAATACGGTCGTACAGTTCCTGGCGGTCGGCAAAATGGAGGCCAAGCATGACAAGATGATAAGGCGATGGCGTTTGCCTGGAGCGGATAACATGCTCGCTTATCGGGATGCCGGTTTGTCGATAAACCTCGATGGCGCGAATGATTCTGCCCTTGTTGTTGGGGTGGAGCGATGACGCCGTAGTCGGGTCAAACTCTTCCAGTATTTGCAAAAGGTGTTCCCCGCCTTTTTGCGCCCAAAGCCGGTTTAATTCCTCGCGAATGTCAGCAGCGGCGGGCATCGGCGACAATTCCACGTTATCGACAAGAGTATTGATATAAAGCCCGGTTCCCCCCGCAACAATGGGCAATTTACCCCGAGCGCGGATATCGGAAATGGCGGATTTGGCAGCGGTGAGGAAATCAGCTACACTGAAATTTTCACCCGGATCTAAAATGTCGATCAGATGATGGGGAATGCCGTTCATTTCCGCTTGTGTCGGTTTGGCGGTGGCAATATCCATCCCCTTGTATATTTGCATGGAATCCGCGGAGATAATCTCGCCATCCAGACGCTGGGCCAGACCGAGGGCGAGAGCAGTTTTGCCGGATGCCGTTGGACCAACGACAGCAAGAAGGGGGATGGGCACATTCGTTTTTATTTCCATGTTATTTACACCTGGCTTATACGCGGCCAAACATCTTTTCGATGTCGCGCTTTTTGTATTCGATGGCAATGGGGCGACCGTGGGGGCAATTGCGCAGCAAGGGATTGTTGCGCAGCAACTGCACCAATTCCTCCATTTCGGCTGGGTCGTTTTTTTGGCCGCCTTTAATGGCGGCTTTACAGGCAATGGAGTGGTAAAGGTCATCCAAGAGAGAGGGAGTTAGGTCATGGCTGCCTTTTTGCAGCTTCGCAGCGGTTTCCATGACAATATCCGCCATATCTCCGACTTCCAGCATGACTGGAATTTCTCGAATTAAAAGTGTACCTTCGCCAAAATCTTCGGCCATAATCCCAATTTCCAGAAAGGCCTCAAGATTTTCGACGGCAGCGCTATAAAGCTCTTTACTGAGGGTAACACGGATTGGGGTCAACACCATTTGGCGGTCGGCCAAATGATTTTGGGTGGCGATTTGCTCGTATAAAATGCGCTCGTGGGCAGCATGCTTGTCCACCAGCAAAAACGCACCATCCAACTCCAGCAGAATATATGTACTGAACAATTCCCCAATAAAACGGTCGTATTGAGGCTGGGCGGGGGCGTCTGCAGTAGCGTCGGGGGCTGCCGGAACGGCAGTCGGCACCGAAGCCGGAATATTGGTCACAGCGGCCGCCGCTTCTTTTTGTGCCATCTGATCCACCACGCTTAGCCCGGTTTTGGATGCGTAAACTATCCCTTCGTCCCGCACCTGAGAAGTATCTGCCTGCCTGGGCAAAGGGGAAAGCGAGGTGTATGGCGACACCCTATGTGTTTCTTTTTCCAATGGCTGTGGGGCGGCATAGCTTTCCCGGTATTGGGCCGATGTCATCCGCTGCTGGGTGCCCCCGAAAGGTTTGTTGGTTGCTGTGTAGGCATTGACCGTTTCCCGTTTGTGGGGCTGGGCATCGACAGCAGAAACAGCCTGTCCCAAGTTGGCAAGCGCCGCTTTGCAACCATAGTATACCAGGTCGAAGATGGCGCGTTCGTCGGAAAAGCGCACTTCGGTTTTGGCGGGATGAACATTGACGTCGACAGCGGCGGAAGGCATTTGCACATTGAGCACACAGTAGGGGAATTTGCCCACCATAATGCTGTGCTTATAGGCTTCATCCAAGGCAACGGTGCAAGTTTTGCTGCGAATGAATCTGCCGTTAAGAAAGAAAGTCTGCATACTGCGGTTTTGCTTGGCCGTTTCCGGTTTGCAGGTGTATCCTGTAATGCGGTAGTACGCCGATTCGTACGAGACAGGAATAAGGCCAACGGCAAAGTCTTTGCCAAATACCGCCAGAATGGCCGAATATACATCACCGTCGCCCGGGGTTTGCAGTTTGATCTGCCCGTCGCGGATGAGCTTAAAAGAAATCTCGGGATGAGACAACGCCACCCGGTCCAACACCGCCGCAATTAAGTTGCCTTCGGTCATATCTTTTTTGAGGAACTTCATACGGGCAGGCGTATTGTAAAAAATGTCCCGCACAATCATCGTTGTGCCCTCGGGGCAGCCGGCTTCCGAATATTCCCGCTGGGCATTGCCCTCGATCACATAGCGACTGCCCGCCAGCGCACCAGGTGTTTTTGTAAGTAGTTCGACCCGGCACATGGCGGCCACAGAAGCCAACGCCTCACCGCGAAAGCCAAGGGTTTGAATCTTCTCCAAATCTTCTTGGGTGGATAGTTTGCTGGTAGCATGGCGCAAAAAAGCCTTTGGCACATCTTCATGGGAGATGCCGCAGCCGTTATCGGTAATACGAATGTATTTGATACCGCCGGCTTTTATTTCCACCGTAATCATTGTGGCGCCGGCGTCAATCGCGTTTTCCAATAACTCTTTGACAACAGAAGCGGGGCGATCGATGACCTCCCCCGCCGCGATCAGCTCCGCAACCTGTTTATCCAATAGCTTGATGGATGCCAAAGAATCACCACCTTATCAAAATTATGATATTAATAATCACAGCATATTTTTGAGTTCATAAAGGGTATTCAGCGCCTCGATGGGTGTAATGGTATTGAGATCCACCATCTCCAGCTTATCGATGATTTTACTATTTCCCATGGCGGCAAAACTTATTTGAGGCTCTGCTGCAAGGGCCTTTCCCCGGGCTTTTGGGGCTTCTACTTCCCTGCCCTCCTCCAGACTTTCCAGCACTTGGTGGGCGCGCTTGATAATCACATCGGGGATGCCGGCCAATTTGGACACCTCGATGCCGTAGCTGTCGTCGGCGCCGCCGGAAATGATTTTGCGCAGAAAAATAATATCATCGCCCCGTTTTTTGACAGCAATATTAAAATTTTTGACCGAGCCAATGACATTTTCCAATTCTGTCAGCTCGTGATAATGGGTGGCAAAAAGAGTTTTGGCGCCCATCTTCTTTTTATCGGCAATGTATTCAATGACAGCGCGGGCGATGCTCATGCCGTCGAAAGTGGAGGTGCCGCGGCCGATTTCGTCAAGAATCAACAGACTTTTGGCGGTGGCATGGTGAAGAATCGATGCCATTTCACTCATTTCAACCATAAAGGTAGACTGGCCGGCCGTGAGGTCATCGGAGGCACCAACGCGGGTGTAGATGCCATCCACAATGCCGATTTGGGCCGACTTGGCGGGGACAAAGCTGCCCGCTTGCGCCAGCAGCACGATGAGGGCCACCTGGCGCATATAGGTGGATTTTCCCGCCATATTGGGGCCGGTGATGATGGCAATTTGCTTATCTGAGCGATTGAGGGACAAATCGTTGGGCACGAAAGGAACGCCGGAAAGCATTTGTTCCACCACGGGATGGCGGCCATCGGTGATGGAAATTTCGTCAGAGAGATTGACCTCGGGACGGCAGTAGTTGTTTTCCACAGCCACCGTGGCAAAAGAATAGAGCACATCCAGCCGTGCAATGGCCGTTGCGGAGGTTTGGATACGGTGCAGCTGGGCGGCAATGACCGCACGCAGCTCCTCAAAGAGCCGGGTTTCCAGCTCGATGATTTTTCCCTGGGCCTCCAGCACTTTCTGCTCCAGCTCTTTGAGCTGCTCAGTAATATAGCGTTCGCAACCAGATAGCGTTTGCTTGCGTATGTACTCCAAAGGCACTTTATCCTGAAATGACCGTGTGACTTCTATGTAATAGCCAAAGACTCGATTGTAGCCAATTTTCAAATTTTTTATGCCGGTTTTTTCCCGTTCTTCAACCTCGATAGAAGCAATAATATCCTTTGTGTGTTCGCAAAGATAATGGAGCTCATCCAATTCTTTGTGGTACCCCTGCTTAATCACGCCGCCGTCTTTGACCGTGATAGGAGGCTCATCCACAATCGTGGCGTCAATGAGGGACGATATATCGTCAAGAAGGTCAATATGACTTTCACATTCCCTTAGATTTTGGGAGGCACAACCGGCCAGGCAGGCTTTCAGGGCAGGTAATTTGGCAATGGTGTAGCCCAACGCCTTGATATCCCGGGGAGTGGCATTGCCATAAACGACCCGGGTCATAAGACGCTCAATGTCGTAGATGCCGCCAAGCTGCTCTCCAATACTTTGGCGTAGCACCGTGGCTTGGGTTAGCTCTTCCACAGCCGCAAGACGACGGCTGATGGCGGCAGGATTGGCAAGCGGTTTTTCCAGGTCATTTTTGATAAGGCGTTTGCCCATGGCAGTGCGTGTCTTATCCATCACCCACAACAAGCTGCCCCGGCGTTCCCGGGAGCGGAGCGTCTCTGTAATTTCCAGGTTGCGGCGCGCAATGGTATCCAGCTTCATAAACTCAGCTTCGGCGTAAAGATCAATGGTCATAAGTCGCTCCAGCCCCACGCGCTGGGTTTGGGAAAGGTACTGCAACAAACCGCCAAAGCAGCAAATGAGCAGTGGATCGGTTAGGTTTTTGGCAGAAAGGTCATCGGCGCAAAGATGTGCCTTGACCCGGGCGGCGGCAGCTTCTTGGGCAAAGGCGTCGTCATCGGCCAGGTCAGCAGTGCAGCAGATGCGATCTTTGATAAAAGCGGCCATTTCCGTTTTCGTAAGAAATGCCGAATTGAAAATGACCTCGCTGGGGGCAAAACGGCCAAGCTCGTTTTGCAGTTTGCCGTCGTTTTCCCCTTCGGCGCCTTCGGCAATAGCGGTAAGGTGTACCTCTCCGGTGGAAATGTCGGCAAAGGCCAGGCCATAGTTTTGATCTTGCAAATAAATGCAGCAGATGTAGTTGTTGGAGCCTTCGTCCAGCAGATTGGGTTCCATGAGGGTGCCAGGGGTGACAATACGCACAATTTCACGGCGCACAACGCCCTTGGCCAAAGCCGGGTTTTCCATTTGCTCACAGATGGCCACTTTATAGCCTTTTTGGATCAGTCGGGCCACATAATTTTCATAGCTGTGATAGGGCACTCCGCACATGGGGGCGCGTTCCTCCAACCCACAGTCGCGACCTGTAAGCGTGAGCTCCAATTCTTTGGAAACCAGCATGGCGTCGTCAAAAAACATCTCGTAAAAATCGCCAAGACGAAAGAATACAATTTTATCCCGATGCTGGTTTTTGATCGCAAAGTACTGCTGCATCATGGGCGAAAGCCCGGCAAGCTCCGGCATACAGTCCTCCTAAAATGAGAAGTATATCATTGATATGATATACTTCTGGATGATGAAATCAGTTGCAGCCTGCACAACCGGAGCAGCTGCCAGAGCAGCTGGCGGACTGGGGTTCAACGGTGTCTGGATCTTCACCATTGGCGCTGTAAACAATAATTTGCTGTAAAAATGCAATCAGATCGTCCACTTCTTTTTTGGCGATATTATAGTTTTGCATATTGGTGTTGGACATGATTGTATTGTAAAGCTCCTTGATGTCATTATCCAGTTGTTTCACTTTATCGGCATCACGATCTGATTTTTGCACTTCTCGCTGCATTTCCATTTTAAGCAGGTTAAATTGGCCAATCATATCCTGCAATTCGGTGTCGGCATCAGCCACGGTTTGGGCGCTGGAAAAATTGAGATAACGCTCGTCTTTTTGCAATGCTTTGCCGACATCTCTTGCCATTGTAATAATATCCATACTTGTTTTCTCCTTCATAGGCATGTGCCCTTTTTGTTATATGCTTTCGCCATAGAGTGCCCAGTTCATTGCCTTTGTAATCTTTACATCAGCAAATTGGCCCAGAAGCTCGATTGGCGCTTTTGCTTCCACGATGATATTTTGTTCATTGCGACCAGACAGATATTCACTGCTTGTTTTTCCCTCGCCGTCGAAGAGTATTCGATTGGTTTTGCCTACATAAGAATCGTAGATTCGCTGGCCGATGGCTTGCTGGGTAGCGAGCAGCGTCTGAAACCGGCGGCTTTTTTCTTCCGGAGGAATATTGTCTGCCCACTTTGCCGCTTTGGTGCCTTCCCGGGGGGAATATAAAAAGGTGAAAAGGGCACTGTATTGTACTGCTTGCACCAGCGACAGCGTCGCCTTAAAATCAGCTTCCGTTTCGGTGGGAAAGCCGACGATAATGTCACTGGTGAGCGCGATGCCGGGAATTTTCGCCTTGGCGTACTCAATCAGCGCCAGGTAGCTTTCGGCCGTATAACCCCTGTTCATATCGGACAGGATTTGATTGCTACCCGACTGAACAGGCAAGTGAAGATGATTGCAGACTTTGGGGCAGCCGGCGATGGTGTCGATGAGCTCTTTGGTGCAGTCTTTTGGGTGGGATGTCATAAAGCGAATGCGAAAATCACCATCCAGCGCATC
>JAVBNO010000015.1:0-18791 GCA_031551485.1 Oscillospiraceae bacterium | reverse complement strand
GGACTCGCTGCAACTGCTGGAGCTTTGAGAGCTGCTGGACTCGCTGCAACTGCTGGAGCTACTGGACTCGCTGCAACTGCTGGAGCTTTGGGAGCTGCTGGACTCGCTGCAACTGCTGGAGCTGGAACTTTCCGAGCATTCCGATTTTTCGTCGCACTTGCAATGACCTGCACATTTACAGTTACCTGTGGGGCAGGCGGGGCTGCAATCGCAATCGTCGCTGCACATGCACTCCTCGCTGCTGCTGGATGACCCAGACCTACTGCTGCTGGACGGATGATGCCGGCTCTCCTCTTCAGGATCTCCCGCAAGAATAATCAGGTTGGCAAGGCCAATGATGACTGGGACCACCAAAGCAGCCGCCAACAGTCGCCTCGACTGTTTTTTCATACTTTTCCCCTCTTTGCTTTTACGTTCCTTTATCTTGTGGTCAATGATTGAATCCCGCTCAAAGGCGATATCCAACATATTCCATTCCTCTTCAAAAGGTAACATAAAAGGAAGCGCAAAAAGGTGTGAAGCATGTAAAAATATTCGTCGTTTAAAGGAAAAACCAGGAAAATTTCTGTCTTTTTTCCCCTTTCACAGCCAAATATCCCACCTAATATTTCCATATCCATTGACAACAAGCCACCGTGGCAAAACATTCGTACTCTATACAGTATGTAATTTTATTATAAGAAAACATAAACTTTCTGTATTTTGTCTACACTGGCCTTTGCCAAGCAATCACGAGCATAGCCCTTGTTGAGCAGCACCCCTGAACAGAGCTTGTACAGTCACGATCTGGCAGCTACGCAGGGCGAATGCTTCTGTGCCCCAGCACGGAGCTAAAACTATCCTCCCCACAGACCAAGCGTTTCCTGCGCACCTTTGCCCTCGCCCTAAGGATGGGGTATGGGGAAACCATGTGGTTTCCCCGAAAAATGTTTTTGCATACTTTTTGCGCCAAAAAGTATGGGCCCGTCGCAGCCCGGGCAACATATTATATTCTTTCCGGAGCGGCTATACGCCTGCTTCATTGCTATTCGATATCGGTACTAGCTTTTTTTCTTCACACCTTGCGCCCAAAAGGTTGAGCCGGTCGCGGCCCGGGCAACAGGCTATATCTTTGCCGGAGCGGCTATGCTCTGCTCAACTTTGATTCAATATTGGTATCAACCTTTTTTCACCGTTTGCACCCCAAAATCAGACCCAAAACAGTCTCCCGCCAGACCAGGCGTTTCCTGCGCACCTATACCCTCGCCCTAAGGATGGGGTATGGGGAAACCATGTGGTTTCCCCGAAAAAATGTTTTTGCATACTTTTTGCGCCAAAAAGTATGGGCCCGTCGCGGCCCGAGCGACAGGCTATATCTTTGCCGGAGCGGCTGTATCTCTGCTTCACTGCTATTCGATATCGGTACTAGCTTTTTTTCTCCACACCTTGCGCCCAAAAGGTTGAGCCGGTCGCGGCCCGGGCAACATATTATATTCTTTCCGGAGCGGCTATACGCCTGCTTCATTGCTATTTTACAATGAGAGGTATTCTATATGCAAAACGGCCCTGTGTCTCCACAGGGCCGTTCGAAAAATCAGATAATCTTTTATTCGTGCCGCAAGGCTTCAATGGGACTCATCCGCGCCGCTTTACGGGCGGGATAAATGCCGAAGAACAAGCCCACTGCCGTCGAAAACAAGAGGGTGCCTATAATCGCGCTAAGCGAAAACACAGGGGTAATATCAATAAGACTACAAATCAGCGTCGCCCCCAGCACCCCGAATAACATGCCGATAATACCACCAAAAAGGGTGATGATGGCCGACTCGGTCAAAAACTGCTGTAAAATAATATTTGTCTTGGCCCCAAGCGCCTTGCGAATGCCAATTTCCCGGGTCCGCTCGGTCACGGCCACCAGCATGATATTCATAACGCCGATGCCGCCCACCAACAGGGATATCGCGGCCACCGCCACAATAAAGCCCTGGAAAATGCTGATTACGCTGTTCAACATCTCCACCTGCGCCATCAGCTCCTGCATCCGGTAGGCTTCACGCCCCCGGTTGCCGTGGCGGGCCTCCACCACGTTCTGGGTCATAATGCCCACTTGCTCGGTCAGCTCTTTGGAGTCCGCCATAATGTAAATGCTGTCTACAGTCACCTTTTGTCCAATGGACTGGGCATAGCTGGTCAAGGGCATATAGACAAAAGAAGGCATGCCGTCAAAGGCGAATCCGCCGCTTTCGCTTTTGCTTACGCCGCAAATTTTCACCTTGAAACTTTGCCCGCGGCTGGTGATGGTTAAATCCATGCCCACCACATTGTTGCTGCCAAAAAAGTAGTCGGCGGTGCTTTCGTCAATCACGGCCACATTGCGCCCGGATTCGTAATCCTCTTGGGAAAAAAAGCGTCCGCTTTTCATCTCCATGGCATTCATTGTTTCCATGTTTTGTGAGCAGAGCTGCAACATAGCCATGTTGTTTTTGCTATTGGCATTCGCCCGTCCCATCAGCTGGGAAAAAGGCGTCACCAATTTAACCCCCGGCACCTTGGCCTGAATGGCTTCGGCGTCGGCGACGGTCAGCTCGTCCCCCGGCGTGGCGTTTTGAGCGTTTTGGGAAATGGTGATGGTGGAAGCGCCAATATCCTCAATGCTTGACATAATCGATGCCTTGCCGCCGTTGCCGGCCGCAATAATCATAATCACCGAGCTGATGCCGATGATAATGCCCAACATTGTGAGGAATGACCGCATCTTATTGGAAAGAATGCTGTCTACCGCCATCTTGATATTTTCAAATATTCTCATATGTTTGACTTAACCTCCGGCCTATCCAGCTGTTGTCGCAAACATACCGCCGCCGTTTTGGAACGCGGCTCCGCTAAAAACATCGCCCTCCAAAATTCGCACAACGCGCATGCTGTCGATCGTCTTAGGCGGCATCCGTATCACCATGGCGCCTTCGCTTAACCCCTCGGTAATAATAATCTCCGTATCTGACGAAGCGCCCACGTTCACATAGGTTTTAACCGGCTGATACATATCTTTGGTGTTGGGCATCAGCTCCACCGTATAAACGTAGTTGCCGTCTTTGTCCACCTTCACAGCTTCTACCGGCACAACAAGCACGCTGGCCTCTTTCGCCGTCAGAATTTCGATATCTGTCTCCAGCCCCAGCTTGAGGATGTGGTTGGGATCATCCACCGTCACTTCAGCAGCCAGCACGGTGCCTTCCGCAGTGGTCTGGGCCGCCGCCGCAATGTGCGTCACTTCACCCTGGAGCTTTGTGTCGCCAAAGGTCACAATAGCCGGTTGACCCAGCTTCAGCCGCGCCACATCATATTTGCCGACAGTAAATTTCACCTTCACATCGTCAAGGCTCTCCAATACAGCGGCCACCTGCCCCGGTTGGGCTGTGCCGCCCTCCACCAGGTTAATGGTCGTCAACACGCCGTCGTATCCGGCAATAATGCCGCCTTTGCCGTCGTTCACCATTTTAAGGGTATCTTGATATGTAAGGCTCGCCAAAGACACGCCAATGTTCGCCTGCTCAATTTGCTGTGGCGTTACACTCGTTTTCTCCAGCTGATCCCGTTTGGCATATTTGCCTTCCAGTGTCGCTTCCCACTGGGCGGTCTTGGCGTCATACTCGTGGTCGTTCTGATGCATGTCAATCCGGTTTTCCAGCACCCGAATCTCCTCCAGCACATCGGCCAGATCCTGCTTGTCTGTATTAATGGTATTCTGCAAGTCCGCCGCTTGCAACTGGGCATTGCGCAGGTTCAGCGATGCCTGTTTCAATGCGCTGTCCAAATCGGCCTGGTCAAACACGATAATCGGGTCGCCCTTTTTCACAATGTCGCCCACTGAAAAATTGACCGCCACCACCTTGGCCGAAGCCGGCACAAAATAAGTGGTCTGCTCGCCCGAGGACACCATGCCTGTCACAGACAAATAGGATTCCACATCCCCTATTGAGGCTTTCGTCACACCCACAACGGGCACGGCACTTAACGCGCTGGCAATTAAAACCCCCAGCCCAATGACGATCACCCCAACAATACCCAGGACAATCCATTTCGCTTTGCCTTTTTTCTTTTTGGGCATTTTCGCCTTTGGGGCGCTTTTCTCTTCTTTCACCATATTTTCCGCTGTGATGTTCTCCACCACGATGTTCTCTTCATTGGTCGCATTCGCTTTTTTCACAGTGTCACCGCCTTATGTAATCGGGCTGCCCAACAAGGAGAGCCCTATCTCCGCCTATTTTCCTTTTGACGCAAGACAAAGATCGCCCTTGGTTTTTCCACCTGCGGCGACCTTGTCTTGTCCGAGAAGTTCTGAATCCATTTTATGGGTCTTCCAAACAGTTTACCATGATTTATATGCTTGCGCAATCTGCTTTTTGCATAATCAATGAAAAGAAAACGACAAAAAAACTAGTTTATTTTTCTTATCCCTTACGCCGTCAGCAGTTTAAGGGTCTCGTCTTCCGCCACCAGCTTGACAAGAGCCGGCGCCGCTTCGGGATGATCCACCAGCGCAAGACAAATCTTATCTTCCGCCTCTTTGCGAATAATCCGCCGCAAATCCCGGGCGCCGCTCTTGTGGCCAAATGCCTGCTTGGCAATCAGAGCCACGGCTTCTTCGGCATAGTCGAACTTAATGCCCCGCTCATCAAGCGGCGTTTTCAGCTCATCCAGCATCAACATCGCAATGCGCTTAAAGTCTCCTTCATCCAGCGGGCGGAAAACCACCACTTCGTCGACACGGGCAATAAACTCCGGCCGCAAAAATTGGGAAAGGGACTTGTTGGCTTTGTCTTTGGCCACCTCATAGGGCTGCTTATTAAAGCCCAGCGCTCCTTCTTTAATCTCGCTGCCTGCGTTGGACGTCATGACGATAATGGTATTCTCAAAGTTCACATTCCGTCCCTGAGCGTCGGTAATCTTACCTTCGTCCAAAATTTGCAGCAGGATGTTCATGACATCCGGGTGCGCTTTTTCAATTTCATCGAACAGCACCACCGAGTAAGGTCGCCGCCGTACTTTTTCGGTCAGCTGCCCCGCCTCGTCGTACCCCACATATCCTGGGGGCGACCCGATGATGCGGGACACAGAGTGCTTCTCCATAAATTCCGACATATCCAAACGGATGAGGGGGTCGGTATCCGAGAACATCTCCGACGCCAGCACTTTCACTAGTTCTGTTTTGCCCACGCCGGTGGGCCCCACAAAGATAAAGGATGCCGGCCGCCGCCGTCCCGAAATTTGAACGCGGCTGCGGCGTACGGCCGCGGCCACCAGCTCCACCGCCTCATCCTGGCCAATGATCTTGGCTTTCAGGGCGGCTTCCAGCCCGGAAACCCGTTTCAGTTCCGTCTCTTGAATTTTGCTGGCGGGAATGCCGGTCCACAATTCCACCACCTTGGCCAAATCCTCTTCTGTCACGGCCATTCCCAGCGCTTTGCCGGAAATCTCTTTGATGGATTTGTCAAGCTTGGCAATTTCCCCTTTCAGGTTGGCCAGCTTCTCGTAGTCAACCTCGGCCGTATTGGGGTTTTGCTCAATGGCGGCTTCTTCCTCCACCATTGCGTCCCACCGCTTGGTAAAGCGGTCGAACTGGGCCAGCTCATGGTTGCGCAGTGACGCGCAAGAACAGGCTTCATCTAAAAGGTCGATGGCTTTATCCGGCAAAAACCGGTCGATAATATACCGCTCCGAAAGGGTGACGCACCGCGCGGCCAACTCGTCGCTTACGGTGACCCGGTGGAAAGACTCGTAATACTTTTTAATGCCCTTGATGACCTCGATGGTTTCTTCCACCGTGGGCTCGTTCACTTTGACCGGCTGAAACCGTCGCTCCAGCGCCGCGTCTTTTTCAATCTGCTTGCGATACTCGGTAAAGGTTGTGGCGCCAATGACTTGAATTTCGCCCCGGGACAAAGCCGGTTTGAGGATGTTGGCGGCGTTCATTGAACCCTCGGCGTCGCCCGCCCCCACAAGGGAGTGGACTTCGTCAATGAATAATATGACATTGCCCGCCTTCTTAATATCCTCCACAAGCCCCTTGACCCGGCTTTCAAACTGGCCCCGGAACTGGGTGCCTGCCACAAGGCCGGTCAGGTCCAGCATGTAAAGCCGCTTGTCGATCAGCTTGGCGGGCACATCGCCATGGGCCAGCTTTTGGGCAATGCCTTCGGCGATGGCGGTTTTGCCGACACCAGGTTCGCCAATCAGGCAAGGGTTGTTTTTAGTCCGCCGGTTCAAAATTTGAATGACGCGGTAAATTTCCTTTTCCCGCCCGATAATGCGGTCAATGCGGCCCCGGGCTGCTTTGTCGGTCAAATCTTCACAATAGGTGTCAAGAAACTTGAATTTCTTCTCTTTTTCCCGGGTATCTTCGGCCACCCGCTTGGATTTTTCCCGCCGCTCGGGCTGCTCTGTCACTTCCCCGCCTGACTGATTGTCAAACAGGTTTTGCAAAAATGGAAAAGGCATAGCGCCTCCCGGCTGGAACGCGTCTTCGCCGTCGGACTCCATCACTTCCATCAGTTGGTCGTTCACCATGTCAATGTCATCGTCGGAGATACCCATCCGTTTGACAATATCATCAATGGGTTTAATGCCCAGTTCCTTAGCGCATTTAATGCAAAGGCCCTCGTTCATCATCTCGCCGTTCTCCATGCGGTTCAAAAAAACAACTGCCACTCTCTTTTTACAACGCGAACAGGTCATTAACCCTCACCTCACTTTCCGTAAATCCACAAAAAAATAATCCGTATCATTGATTCTCTACTATTTTTCGGCGCGGCCCTCGGATTATGAACATAAAATCCATTTGACAAATTTTGAATACCGCAGCCGCCGAAACATCTCTTCACCAACCATTTTCTATTATGTATATCGGCAAAACGAAAAATATTTCATTACAATACTACGCCCTAATGATGAATTACCGATGAACAAACTGTGTCTAGTTCGTTATTTTTAGCACTCTATGCTATCGAGTGCTATTTTTCTTCCATTTGTTCTTTGCCGTTTTGCTTTTCCGCCGTTTGCCGGTCGCTGACAATCCGTAGATAGGTGGCCACATATTGCAGCGCGGCAAACAGCATGACGCCTACAACCGCCACCATCATCCATTCCACCGCCAATGGATGCATCTGGGTTCCCATAGCCACCACAAACAGCGTCACAAGGTAAAACACCACCGTGGCCAGCTTGCCGAACCACTGTGCCCCCCACACCTGGTGGAACCGCCGATACAGGCGGATGCCGCAAAGGAGCATGATCCCCTCTTTCACAATGAAAAAGCAAGGCGCAAACCACAGCCCCGGATGTACCCGCCACAGGGCGTAAGCCACCGCAATCTGGGTCGCCTTGTCTGCAATAGGGTCAAAGGCCCGGCCCCATTCCGTCTCCATATGATATCGCCGCGCAATCATCCCGTCCAGTATGTCGGTGACGCCGGAAAAAAGTAAAATCCCCGCCGCAATATAAAATTCCGCGGGCGCGTTGGCGGTCAGATAGACCACCAGAAAAACAGGGATTAAAATGAAGCGCAAAACCGTTAAACCATTGGGTATGTTCCACTTGATCAATTGCGTTCCTCCTGTGCTCACCCGAATCTGTTGTACTGATTCATCTGCCCTTATCCCATGCTACAGCGGCCAGGGTACAAAATAAATAATTCGCCGCAGCAATATCGTTTGGTCAATAATCTCCCGGGAAAAATACAAATTTTCCCCCGCCATTGGCAGCGCCAGCTGAATGACCAGCCCGATCAGAAAGAGAATCAGCACTGCTTCCACACCGCCGAAAATGCCGCCCAGCATCCGGTTCAAGCCGCCCACCACCGGCACATCGTTCACTTCCCGCAAAGCGTAACCAAACCGATGGCAGAAAAAAATCGTAATGCCAAAAAGCAGCAGGAATGCCAACGAAGCAAAAAGGGTCAATGCCGTGGGGGTGATGGCCACGTCGGTAATGGCCTGGGCCAGCGTAACCTGGGCAGTGGCGGCGTGTTCGGCAATTTGGGTAGCCGCGTTGTCCGGCTGTTGGCCCCGCATGAAAATTTGGATGACAAAAGGCAATTTTTCCAGCAGTTTTTCAAAAAGATCGGCAAATGGCAGCTGAATGCCCAGGGCGTCCCAAAAGTTTCCCGCGCCCACCGTCACACTGTCCAGCCCGGCAGGCGCCAGCACCTTGACGTCAATATAGTCTACAATACGCCGCTCTACAATCTCGTGATACACCCACTGGGACAACGGCCCGCTGAAAAACCAGGCGACGACGAAAGCCACAAGGCTGGAAAGCAGCTGCACCAGGCAGGACAAAATGCCTTTATCAAAAAAGATTTTGATCATGACTAAAATGAACAAAACGGCGACACCGTCGTAAATAAAATGCATATATTCCATGCTGCTACACCATCCCGCTCAGGCTGCGGCGCACAATGGCGCCTTCCTCCAGTCCGTACACATACCGGCCCGAGGGCTGAAACAAGTATCCCTCGTAATGCTCTAAAACGCCGCTGGGTTCCAGCTTGTCATTGTAAACGCCCAGCCCGCCGTCATAAAGCAGGTACAGCTTTTTACCTTCAATTTTCATCCCTTCCACCAGGCTGGGAATCTGGGTGCGCTCTACCGTTTTCAGCCCATTGGTCATCATCGTCAGAACATATCCGCCCCGGTCCCGGTAGTCGCCCTGCAAAACCGCCACCCGCCCCGAGTCGTCATTGACAAAACGGGTCGGCGGCACACCCTCAAAATCGACGGCACGCACTACGTCGCCTGCCGGCGACAATAAAAGCGCCTGCTTGTCGGTGATGACCTGTAGCTCCCGCTTGGCGTTAAAGACACAGGAAATGACCATTTCGCCCGGCAAACTCACCTTGCCATCCGGCGTCTCCCCCTGCCCCGCCACTTGATAAAGATAGATGTAAGAAATCAATTGGCCGCCCTCGCCGTTCAGTCCCGCCACCGCAATATGTTCGCCGTCATTGGCAATGGCCAGGGCGTTGATGTACATTTCGCTGGTCTTCCAGGTAAACAGGCTTTTTTCCATCTGCCTGTCAAACACCGTTACCTGTCCCAAGAAATCGGGGGTGGTGGTGGCCACGCAGCACAAGCCGTTTTGGGCCAAATCCGCCGTCAAAATCTGATCGTCCATTTTATATGTGGCCTCGTTGCCCGACAATGTGTCCAGCCGCATGCCAAATCCGCCCCTGTCAAAGGTCAGCAGGTACCGTCCATTGCTGCGAGCCAGCGGATTGCCAAAGCCGTGTTGCGCGCTCAGCACCGCCCGTCCGTTGGGGTTGTAAAGCGTCAGATGGTTTGTTCCCACCACTCCAAGGCTGCCGCCCATCCGGTACATCTCCTGAATGACGCCCCCCGACCATTGGGTGGGAAAGCCGTCTCCGCTTCGGTTGGCCGCCACAATGTCGGTCACAAAACCCACCGGTTCCACACCGGCAAACGTGCCGCTTACAATCAGCACCGCCACAATCACCAGCAGGCACAGCACAAAAAGCCTTTGCCGCCGCCGGCGCTGCCATTTGCGCTGTTCCTGGCGCACCTGTTCAAATCTCGTCAGTTCACCCATATCGGCTCCAATATCCCGGGCAGCCTGTGTCGCCACCCAATTGTAATATGCCCTTTAATAATATACTTCGTCTAAGTATAGGCCCTCCGGCGGCGCGGTAATCCCCGCCCCCTTCCGGTCTTTACCTGCCATGATATTTGGAATGTCGTCTGGCGCTGTCCGCCCCAGCCCCACGTCCACAAGCGTTCCGGCCATGATCCGCACCATGTGGTACAAAAAGCCATTTCCCCGAATGGCAAATGTAATCATGTCGCCTTGCCGCTCCACCCACGCTTCGTCCATCCGGCGCACTTTGTCCTCCACGCTGCCTCCGGCGGCGCAAAAAGCGGAAAAATCGTGCTCGCCCAAAAACATCCGGGCCGCCTTGTCCATGTCCGTCGCCTCCAGCGGTTGGGGGATCTGCCAGCAAAGCCCCGCCCAAAAAGGGTCCTTGACGGCGCTGTTGCGCATCTTGTAAATATATCGTTTGCCCTTGGCGTCGTACCGGGCGTGAAAGCTTTCTGCCACTTCCCGGCAGTCCAAAACGGCAATATCTCGGGGCAAATTCACGTTCAGCGCCTTGACAATGTTGGCGCAGGGTATCCCGCTTTCTACCTTCATTGAAAGGGCATAGCGATTGGCGTGCACCCCCGCGTCGGTGCGGGAGCAGCCTTTCACGTCATACCGCGCCCCAAACACCGCCTCCACGCCGTCCTGGAAACTGCCACAGACGGTGGGGGCGTTTTGCTGCACCTGGAACCCGCCGTAGGCCGTCCCCTTATATCGAATTGTCAGCAGCAAATTTCGCATGCGCTAATCTCCATTTGGTCTTTACATCTTAAAACGATCCGGCCTTGAATCAATCGTCAAACCACCGGCCTAAAGATAATATTCAGCGCAATAATGCCGGCAAACGCCACGCACATAGTCAAGCAGGCCGCCACGTCCACGCCGCCAATATGCAGCTGTTTCATACGGGTACGGCCCTCGCCGCCGTGGTAGCACCGGCATTCCATGGCCAGCGCCAGTTCTTCCGCCCGTCGAAAAGCCGACACAAACAGCGGTATCAGCACCGGAATCAGGGCTTTGGCCCGTTGCACCAGTCCGCCCGACTCCATGTCCGCGCCTCTGGCTTTCTGCGCCGACATAATTTTTTCCGTTTCTTCAATCAATGTGGGAATAAACCGCAGCGCAATGGTCATCATCATCGCCAGCTCGTGCACCGGCAGCCCCACCCGCTTCAAGGGGGATAAAAGCCGCTCGATGCCGTCGGTCAAGGCGATCGGCGATGTGGTGTAGGTCAGTAGCGATGTCCCCGCAATCAGGCAAATAATCCGCACCGACATAAAAATGGCTGTCCGAATGCCTTCGCCGGTGATGGTGATAATCCACCATTGCCAAATCGGCTCCCCTTCAATGAAGAACATGTTCAGCACCGCCGTAAACACCACAATGGGCACAATGGGCCGCAGGCTTTTCAGAATCATCAGAAAAGGAATTCGGCTGATGAGATAACAGACCGCCGCAAACAAAACGCAAAAGCCAAGCCCCCAAAACTCGTTGGTGGAAAACAGCATAATAATGTACACAAACACCAGCACAATTTTGACCCGCGGGTCCATTTTGTGCAAGGGGGACTGGCCGGGGAAATATTGCCCGATGGTAATATCCTTAAGCACCCTGCCCCACCCCCTTTTGCAAAAGCTGAAGGAGCGCCGCTTTGGCCTGTGGCATGGTGAACACATTGGGGTTCACATCATATCCCATGGCCGCCAACCGCCCGAAGATGGTGGAAACCTGGGGCACCGCAAGACCCATTTCGGTCATTTCGGCCCCCTTGGCAAACACTGCCTCCACATCGTCGTAGGCGTAAACGCCGCCCTTGTTCATCACCAGCACTTTTTTGGCAAACTTCGCCACGTCCTCCATGCTGTGACTGACCAAGAGCACCGTGTTTTTCTCTTCCTCGTGATATTCCCGAAGCTGCCCCAAAATCCTGTCCCGGCCCTTTGGGTCCAGGCCGGCGGTAGGTTCGTCCAAAATAAGCACCCGGGGGCGCATGGCCAGCACCCCCGCAATGGCCACACGTCGCTTCTGTCCGCCCGAAAGCTCAAAGGGGCTTTTTTCCATCTGCTCCGGCCGCAGCTCCACAAAACGGGCAGCCTCTTTCACCCGGGCATCCACCTCTTCTTCGCTCAGCGCCATATTCCGCGGCCCAAAGGCGATATCCTTGTAAACGGTTTCTTCAAACAATTGGTACTCGGGATACTGGAAAACCAGCCCCACCAAAAACCGAAATTTACGAATGGCCTTGGGCTGGGCCCAAATGTCCTGCCCTTCCACAAACACTTTGCCCGACGTGGGCTTCAACAGACCGTTTAAATGCTGTATCAGCGTCGACTTGCCCGACCCCGTATGTCCAATGACACCGGCAAACGTCCCCGCTTCAATATGAATATTCACATCCGCAATGGCCGTCTTTTCAAACGGCGTGCCCTGTGAATAAGTATGCGTTAAATTCTCTGTCCGAATTGACATGCGCAAAATCCTTCCCATGTGGCTTAATCTTAACGGTAAGCAGCCCCGAATGTTTACTTTTGCAAAATACCGGCGATGGCGGCAATACACTGTTCTGCCGTCAAAACTTCCGCCGGAACGTCATACCCTGCTTTACGCATTTCGTAAGCAAGCTCGGTGGCCTGGGGCACATCCAACCCCACTGCTTTCAGCTCCTCCACATGGGAGAACACCGCCCCCGGCGTGTCGTCCAATATGACCTTGCCATCCTCAATGACCACAACCCGGCCGCACCCCGCCGCCTCGTCCATATAATGGGTAATCAGCACCACAGTAATGCCGTATTCCGCGTTCAGGCTGTGCAACGTATCCATCACTTCCCGCCGTCCCCTTGGGTCCAGCATGGCGGTGGGCTCGTCCAGCACAATGCAGGCAGGCCGCATGGCAATGACCCCCGCAATGGCCACCCGCTGCTTTTGCCCGCCGGACAGCTGATGCGGCGCGTGCTCCCGGTATTCGTACATTCCGACGGTTCGCAGCGCGTCGTCCACCCGTTTGCGGATTTCGGCTGGCTCCACCCCGATGTTTTCAAGGGCAAACGCCACATCCTCTTCCACAATGGTGGCCACAATCTGGTTGTCCGGGTTTTGGAACACCATGCCCACCGTTTGGCGGATGTCAAAGAGTTTGGCCTCGTCCACTGTGTCAATGCCGGTCACATACACTTTGCCGCCCAACGGCAGCAAAATGGCGTTAAAGTGCTTGGCCAGCGTCGATTTTCCCGACCCATTGTGCCCCAGCACCGCCACAAAGCTCCCCTTCTCAATGGAAAGTGTCACATCGTCCAGCGCCAAAGGGGTGCCTTCTTCATTGTTATATCGAAAACTTACATGCTCTGCGTCAATAATGTTCAAGCTGTTGCCTCCCATAGTCATCCAGTCTACAGCATACGCCTTTATTTCTAAACGCTCATGAAGAGCAGATTAAAATTCTGTGAAAAAATCCTCGCCGGCCCAGTACACTACACAAGAACCGACGGAGACGCTAAATTTTGCCGCTTGCCCAAATGGCCGTTGCGCCGCAGGGTAAGACAAGTCCGCTTTCCCGCACCGGCAGCCCGATCTCTCCGGCTTCCACATGTCCGCCGAACCGCCCCTGCAAACTCACCCCTAAAATATAGCCCATCACCGACGGCGCCAGCCCTGTTGTGTAGGAATTGAGGAGGAAAAACAGCGGTTTGTCGCAAAGGGCCCCGGCACAAAGCTGCACCAATTCGTAAATATGATCTTCCAGCTTCCAAAGCTCGCCCCCCGGCCCCCGGCCGTAGGACGGCGGGTCCATGACGATGGCGTCATACCGGCTCCCCCGCCGGATTTCCCGCTCCACAAACTTTTTGCAGTCGTCCACAATCCAGCGAATCGGCTTGTCCGACAAGCCGGAAAGGGCGGCGTTTTGCCGCGCCCAATTGACCATGCCCTTGGCGGCGTCCACATGGCACACTTGGGCCCCGGCCGCCGCCAGCGCCAGCGTGGCGCCGCCGGTGTAAGCAAACAGATTCAGCGCCCGAATCGGCCGACCCGCCTGTCTCACCGCCGCTGCCATCCAGTCCCAATTTACCGCCTGCTCGGGAAATAACCCCGTATGCTTAAACCCCGTGGGGCTAATGCGAAATGTCAACGCGCCATAGTCAATGTTCCATTCTTCTTTGTCCATCTGCCGAATGTCCCAGCTGCCGCCCCCTGCCTCCGACCGGATATACCGGGCGTTCGCCTCATTCCATTTCGGGCCTTTGGGGCTTTGCCAAAGCACTTGCGGATCCGGCCGGATGAGTAACACATCGCCCCACCGCTCCAGCTTTTCCCCGCCGGAGGTGTCGATAACCTCAAACGCTTGCCATCCGTCCGCTACACGCATACCCATTGCTCCTAACATTTTCCGATGAATTGACTCTATTTGCCAACCTTGCGGCATACGCAAAATCACGCCTGCTTGTGGTACCCCTGCTCCCCATAGGGCGCCAGCAGTTCCATCCAGGCGGCTTTCATCTCTTTCAGCGCCTGGCGCACATTGGGAATATCTTTGTTTTCTTTTTCCTCCAGCACTTTATAGGCGAAAGCATCCGGGCCCAATGCGTTCCAATCGGCTTGCAGCGCCCCGTTCATATGCCGCCCCATGTCCAGCTGCATCCGAACGGTCAGCCACTGGTTTTTCAGGTTGGGGGATGTGTCCAGATAAATTTTGCCGTTTTGGGTGTTGGTAATTTGAAAGACACCCATCATAATTTTAATTTCTTTATACGCTTCCAGCAGTTCTTTGCGCCGTTGTTTATCCATGTTCCGCCCCGCTTACTCCATCTCTTCAATGGCTTTGGCAATGTGCCCGGCCACCCCTTCAATCTCGGCCATATTTTCCCCCTCCACCATCACGCGGATAAGGGGTTCGGTGCCCGACGCCCGCACCAAAATCCGCCCCCGGCTCCCCAGCTGATCTTCGCCGTAAGCAATAATCTCGGCCACTTTGGCGTCGTGGGCCAAATTCTCTTTCATTTTGGGGGTCGCCACAATGTTTTTCAGCACCTGCGGATAGATGGTGATCACTTCTGCCAGCTTTTGAAGGCTCTGCCCCCGGGTTTTCATCATATGCAAAATTTGTATGGAGGAAAGCTGGCCGTCGCCGGTGGTCACATAATCGGCAAAGACAAGGTGCCCCGATTGCTCGCCGCCGAAGTTGTATCCCTCGTTCAGCATGCACTCCAGCACATACCGGTCGCCCACTTTCGTTTTTTTGGCGGTAATGCCCGCCTTTTCCGCAAATTTAAAAAAGCCCAAATTGCTCATCACCGTTACAACAACGGTATCCTGCTTCAGCTTGCCCCGGCTTTTGAGTTCGTTGGCCACAATGGCAATCATCACGTCGCCATCCACCAGATTCCCCTCATGATCCACCATCAGGCAACGGTCGGCATCGCCGTCATAGGCCACCCCCGCGTCGTAGCGTCCCGCTTTCACCCGGCTGGCCAGCTCTCCAATGTGGGTAGAGCCGCAGGCGGCGTTGATGTTGACACCGTCGGGCGCGCAGGCCATCAATTCGCAGTCGGCCCCAAGGGCGGCAAATAAACTTTCGGCGGTGGTGCTGGCGCTGCCGTTGGCGCAGTCCACCAAAATCCGCAGTCCCGACAAATCCCCCTCTATGCTGGCCGCCAAGTGGTCCACATAAATCTGCCGGCTGTCAGGATAGTGGATGCTCCGGCCCAATTCCCCGCCGCGGGGTGTGGGGAATTCGTAACTGTCATCTTTCAAAATCGCTTCTATCTGGTCTTCTTCGGCGTCGCTTAATTTATAGCCCTTGCCGCCAAAAATCTTAATGCCGTTGTATTGGGCCGGGTTGTGGCTGGCCGACAGCATAATGCCGGCGTCCGCGTTGTAGTGCCCCACTAAAAACGCCACTGCCGGTGTCGGCACCACCCCAAGGGAAACGGTGTCCGCCCCCACGCTGTGCAGCCCCGCCACAATGGCCGCCTCCAGCATATCGGAAGAAATGCGGGTGTCGGTACCAATCAGCACTTTGGGCCGGGCTTTGCCCTCTTCCAAAAGCACAACCCCTGCCGCTTTGCCCACTTTCAGCGCCATCTCCGCCGTCAAATCTACATTGGCGACGCCCCGAATCCCGTCGGTTCCAAACAATCTTGCCATCTCGTGCCCTCCTCCAGTGCATATGCAGTGGTGTAATGAATTGTATGTCATAAGTGCCCCGAAAAGCATTTTTCATCCCGGGTGGCGCCAATCGCCACCTCTGCGCTTTTTGTTTGCATTTTTGATTCTTCTTTTATTCTTCATCCAAAAGGCTCATTTGATCCATGGCAGGCTGCACCCGCGGCGCTTTAAGCCCCAAATGTTCGTAAGCCCGAAGGGTGACGCACCGCCCCCGAGGTGTTCGGCTTAAAAAGCCGCTCTGCATCAAAAAGGGTTCGTATACATCCTCAATGGTAACCGACTCTTCCCCAATGGCCGCCGCCAGTGTATCCAACCCCACCGGCCCACCGGCATAGTTTTGGATGATGGTTTGCAGCAGCCGCCGGTCAATGGAATCCATGCCCAAATGGTCAATTTCCAGCCGGTCAAGCGCCTCTTTGGCAATGGCGTCGCTGATGACTCCATCCCCGATCACCTGGGCAAAGTCCCGCACCCGCTTTAAAAGCCGGTTGGCAATGCGGGGGGTGCCGCGGCTGCGCCGGGCAATTTCCACCCCGCCCGTCTCTTCGCATTCAATATTCAAAATGCCCGCCGACCGCCGCACAATTTGGAACAGCTCCTCGGGGCTGTAAAGCTCCAGCCGCAAAATAACCCCAAACCGGTCCCGCAGCGGCGCTGTCAGCTGGCCCGCCCGGGTGGTGGCCCCCACAAGGGTAAAGCGGGGCAAGTCGATACGAATGGACCGGGCCGACGGCCCCTTGCCGATGATGATGTCAAGGGCATAATCCTCCATGGCCGGATACAAAACCTCTTCCACGCTCCGGTTCAGGCGGTGGATTTCGTCAATAAACAATATGTCATGTTCCGCCAAATTGGTCAGCAGCGCCGCCAAATCCCCCGGCTTTTCAATGGCCGGCCCCGACGTAATGCGAATGTTCACATTCATTTCGTTGGCAATAATCGCGGCCAGCGTGGTTTTGCCCAACCCGGGCGGGCCACACAGCAGCACGTGATCCAACGGCTCCCCCCGCTGGCGGGCCGCCTCGATATAAACGGACAGGTTGTCTTTGGCTTTGTCCTGCCCGATGTATTCTTTCAGGGTACGGGGCCGCAGGGACAATTCCCCTTCCGTGTCTTCCGCCACCAAATCCGGCACAACCACCCGGTTTTCAAAATCCATTTCCATATCAAATTCCGGCAAACACTCACATCCTTTGGCCTGTGCCCAATTTTATCATCCTTTTATAAAACCAATTGCGGTGCAATGGTACCCGCGTTATCCGCGCATCCCTTTTCCCAGCTGAACCAGCGCCTCTCGAATCAGCTCCGGCGCCGATAAGCCCTGGTCCAATTTGGCCAGTGCCGAGGCTGCTTCGGCGTGGCTGTACCCCAAAACCACAAGGGCGCTTAATGCCTCGCCCAAGCTGCTGCGGTCATCGCTGGCGGCAGCGGCCACAGCGGATATATCCTCGCCGGCGCCAATGCCCGCCACTTTATCCTTGAGCTCCAACACAATGCGCTGGGCCAATTTTGGCCCCACGCCTTGGGCCCGGGTGATCGACTTGTAATCCCCACTGGCCACATATAAAGCAAACCGCTCCGGCGTGGCGTCGGACAGCACCGACAGCGCCACCCGGGGGCCCACCCCGGAAACAGAAATAAGCATCTTAAAACAATTCAGCTCCTCGGCGGTATAAAAGCCAAACAGCTCCACACCGTCTTCCCGCACTTGCATATGGGTCAGCAAGGTAACCTCGCCGCCAACCGGCGGCAGACGGCGCATTGTCTCGAAGGTACACATGCATTTATACCCCACCCCGCCGCAGCTTACCACCGCAAAAGAAGGTTCGCTGTGCACAAGCTTGCCGCTGACTGAATAAATCACGCCGTTCCCTCCCGAATTGTTAAATATACTTATCTTTCAGTATGTATTAAGTATTCATCTGTATTTTCGCAGTAAACTCGACCCTGTGTGGGCGTGGCAGATGGCAATGGCCAATGCGTCGGCGGCGTCGTCCGGCTTGGGAATGGCTGCAAGGCCCAGCATCCGGCGGGTCATCTCCATCACCTGTGATTTAATCGCTTTGCCGTATCCCACCACCGCCTGCTTCACCTGCAGGGGCGTATATTCGAAGATGGGCAGCCGCTGTTGGCGAGCACAAAGCAAAATGACGCCCCGGGCCTGGCTCACTTCAATCACCGTCTTTTGGTTGGTGGTAAAATACAGCTTTTCCACCGCCACCGCTTCCGGCCGGTACTCGGCCATAATCCGGGCCAAATCCTCGTAAATCAGCGCCAGCCGGTCTTCGAAAGGAGTGTGGGCCGGTGTCGTCACCACGCCATAGGCCACCGGTGTAAACCGGTTGCCCACATAATCCACAATCCCGTATCCCACAATGGCATACCCAGGGTCAATACCCAAAACTCTCATGCCTGTCTCCGCTTCTTCTCATTTGCGTTCGGCCCGCCTTTTGACACCTGCCAAACGCTCCGGCCTCCACCCGCCCATTCATAGAAGATTATACCATATCCTGCGCAGGCAAAACAATACAAATAATAGTCTATATGCTGTGAGACGCGTCTGCCTTTTTGGCAAATATGCCTATAAAAAAGCCGGGACAAACCCTGCCGATGCTCTTGCCAACTGCTTTTGCACCCCCTGAACAAAACTAAACCCGTTTTCCCCATAGCCCGCTCGTTTCCTGCGCACCTATGCACTCGCCCTAAGGATGGGGTGTGGGGAAACCATATGGTTTCCCCAAAAAATGTTTTTGCATACTTTTTGCGCCAAAAAGTATGGGCCGGTCGCGGCTTAAGCGACATGCTAGATATTTGCCGGAGCGGCTGTACGTCTGCTCCAAATCTATATTGATATCGGTATCAACCTTTTTTCACCGTCTGCACCCCAAAACAGACCCAAACCCGTCCTCCCCATCAGCCAAGCGTCTCCTGCGCACGCATGCCCTCGCCCTAAGGATGGGGTGTGGGGAAACCATATGGTTTCCCCAGAAAATGTTTTTG
>JAVBNO010000037.1:0-16550 GCA_031551485.1 Oscillospiraceae bacterium | reverse complement strand
AACTATGCCGTCGTCTTTCTATTGGGCATTTTGTTGGCCACTCCCGTGTTCGAGAAGCTGTATGACCGCATCAAGCGCATCGGCTGGCTTCACACCGCCCTGAGGTTGGGCGTGCTGACGGTTTGCGTGGCCTATCTTGTGGACGCCACCTACAATCCGTTTCTGTACTTCCGGTTTTAAAGGGGAGGGAAGAGTAAAATGAAAATGAATATGTGGCAAAAGCTAAAAGCAATGTTCCAATATCCTCTGGTCGTTGTCTTCACCGTGTTTATGTTGGGCCTTTTTGTCGTTGACTTAATCACGCCGCCAAAAGCCTTTTCCGCGCTGGAAAATCGCAATCTGCAACAACGTCCCGCTTTCAGTCTTTCTGCCCTTGTTGGCAACATCTACACCCTCAAGTATGAGGAATTTACCAACGACCAGTTCGTGGCGCGGGATGCTTGGATTAATCTCAAATCCAGGTCGGAATATGCCCTGGCCCGCACCGAGAACAACAACGTCATTTTTGGCAAAGACGGCTACCTCTTTGATAAATATACCAAGGTGGATGAAAAGCGCCTTCAGAACAACACGGAATTTGTCAACGACTTTGCCCAAAATTATGACGAAAACGTCACATTGGCGCTGGTGCCTTCTGCGGCTGACATCCTAACCGACAAGCGTCCTGCGGGCATGCCACACGCCGACCAGCTGGCGGGCATCAGCGACATTTATGCCACCCTCACCGCCCCAAACATCCGCTGCATCGATGTGGCCGCCGCTCTACAGCCCGCCACCTCCGATTATATTTACTACCGCACCGACCATCATTGGACCAGCTACGGCGCTTACCTGGCCTACGTCGAATACGCCAAAAGCCGTGGTCTTACCCCGGTTCCATTGGATATGCTTAAACAATACCAAAGCGAGGTCCCGGATTTTCTGGGCACCAACTACAGCAAAGCCAAAGCGTTTAACCCGGTGCCCGATGTGATCACATGGTACGACATTCCAGTCGAATCGGTCCGTATTGACGGCGAGTCTGCACCCGGTCTGTACGACATCGCCCAGTTTGCCGCCCGGGACAAATACGCCGCCTTGCTGCGGGGTAACAACGGTATTACGGTCATCACATCCCAAAACAATATAAACCACACCGATGGCAAAGTAAGCCGCGTCCTTCTTGTCAAGGATTCCTACGGCAACTCCTTTGCCCCATATCTGACCTACAATTACGATGAGGTCTATGTGGTGGATTTGCGCAGCATGGGCGGTCTGCAGCCCCTTCTCAAAGAGGTAACTTTCGATGATGTCCTGCTTCTTTACAGCTTCTACAACTTCACGACCGATACCAACCTACCCAAACTTCGCTACGAGCAATAAATCTTTATAGATATAAAAAACGCCCCGATCGGGGCGTTTTTTATATCTATAAATTTCGCTTTAACAAACTTCTTATTTTTCCAGGCACTTCACGCCTGTTTTCGCCAATGTCGCAAGGGCGGCGTCATTTTTATCCACCCGCAGAATGACATAAGCGGCTTTCACATCCCGGTTGACAAAGGTGTACATATATTCCACGCTTACCCCGGCATCACGCAAAGCGCACAACACTTCCGAAAGTCCGCCCGGCCGATCTTCAACGGCAATGGCAATCACATCCGTTTGCGAAACCGTAAAACCTGCCTCTTTCAAAATGGATTCTGCTAAATCGGTATTGCTTACAATCAGCCGCAGTATGCCAAAATGGGTGGTATCGGCTATCGAAAGAGCCCGGATATCAATTTTGGCGTCGTGGAGGATTGTGGTGATTTCTGCCAGCCGGCCGTGCTTGTTCTCGACAAAAATAGAAAGCTGCTTTAACATTTCGTGTCCCTCCCACATTCATTACTTCTGCTGTTGTAATAACAGTATAGCACATTTAGCCATGTGATGGAATACAAACCCATCATAATTTACGCTTATCGATAACCCGCTTGGCCTTGCCTTCACTGCGTTCAATCGTTTTGGGTGACACCAAATTTACCTTGACGGCGACTCCCAGAGTGGACTCGATGGCGCTGCGCAGCTGCTTTTCTTTTTCTTCCACCAAGCGTACGGCGTCAAACTCGAAGCTGGGCGACATCTCGACCATCACTTCCAGCGTGTCCAAATTATCCTCTCTGTCCACGACAAGCAGGTAGTGAGGCGTCAAATGTTCGATATCCAGCAAAATGCCCTCAATCTGGGACGGGAAGACATTGACACCGCGGATGATCAGCATGTCGTCGGTGCGTCCGCTGGGTTTGGTCATCTTCACCAATGTCCTGCCACAGGAACAGGGCTTGCGGGTCAAAGTGGCAATATCCCGTGTCCGGTAGCGGATAAGCGGCAGCGCTTCCTTGGTAATACAGGTGAACACCAGCTCGCCTGCCACGCCGTCCGGCAAATTTTCGCCCGTGTCCGGGTCAATAATCTCGGGAATAAAGTGATCCTCGCTGATATGCATCCCGCTTTGTTCGCTGCACTCCGAAGCCACCCCCGGCCCGATAATCTCCGAAAGACCATAGATGTCGTGGGCCTTAAGACCCAAAAGCGCCTCAATTTCTTTGCGCATTGCTTCAGTCCAAGGCTCTGCCCCAAAGATACCGCTTTTCAACTTCAATTGTGACTTGTCAATGCCCATCTCTCGCATCGTTTCGCCAATATACATGGCGTAAGAAGGGGTGCAGCAAATGACGGTGGAGCCAAAATCTTCAATGATCTGAATCTGCCGCTTTGTATTGCCCGAGGAAACGGGAATAACCGCCGCACCCAACTTTTCGCAGCCGTGGTGCAAGCCTAAACCTCCGGTAAACAGTCCGTACCCGTAAGACACATGAACGACATCGCTTTTGTCGGCGCCCGCCATCACAAGAGCTCTGGCGGCCACTTCTCCCCATACATTCATGTCGTTTTGGGTGTAACCCACAACCGTTTGTTTGCCGGTGGTGCCGGAGGAAGCGTGAATGCACGCAATCTTGTCCATAGGCACGGCAAAAAGATCGTAAGGATAATTGTCCCGCAAATCCTGCTTGTAGGTAAAGGGCAGCTTGCATAAATCATCCACCGACCGGATGTCCTCAGGCAAAAGGCCCATCTCGTCAAATTTTGCTTTGTAAAAAGGGATATTGGCATACGCATGCCGCACCATATGGGACAGCCGATAGGATTGCAGCGCCCTGATCTCGTGCAGTGGCGCCACCTCAATAGGATTCCAGTACTTCAACAAAATCGAATCACTCCAATATTGGCATGATAAATAAGATAAAAACAATTACGAGGCGTTTCGCCCCAATGCGAATGCGTTTTGATTCAGCGCCAGAAATTTAGGCGGCACTGTGGCACAAAGGGCATCTTGCCAATCTGCCTCGCCAAATTCCATCAGGGAGGATAAAACGCCCATCATCACTACATTGACAGCTTTGGCGTTGCCAGCTTGTTCCGCCAACCCCAGGGCGTCTATAACAGTGGCGTCACAGCCTACAGCCGCCATTTTGCCGGGGATATCGGCGGGATAAGCCGCCGCGCCGGTAATGACCGGCATAGGCGAAATTTGCTGGTTGCTGACAATCAGCTTGCCCCCTTTTTTCAGGTATTCTAAATACCGGGCGCCTTCACAAAGCTCAAAAGCCACAATAATGTCCGCTTCGCCCTTTTCAATCACTGGCGAATACACTTTGCCGCGGGAATACTTTACGTAGGTGACCACACTGCCTCCCCGTTGGGACATGCCGTGCACTTCGCTTACCTTTACATCAAAACCCTGGGTGAGCAGCAAATGCCCCAGCATCTTGCTGGCCAACAAACTGCCTTGCCCCCCAACGCCCACAATCATAATGCTCTTTGTATCCATTCTATCACACCGCTTTCCATCAGTCCATCTATTCTATTACGCGTCACAAACAATGGCGCCTTTGGGGCACAACCCAACGCACAGCCCACACCCTACGCAAAGGGTGCTGTCCACCACAGCCTTGTTCTCTTTTAAGGAGATGGCGGGACATCCGATCTTAAAGCACATTTTACAGGTAATGCACTTGTCCTTCTCCACCCGGTAAGGCGGCAGGGCCTTCACATGTTTCAGCAAAACGCAGGGCCGCCGGGCGATGATGACCGAGACGCCCGGCGCGGCCAATTCTTCTTTCACCGCCGCTTCTGTCGCGGCCAAGTCGCCCGGATCCACCACACGCACCCGGTTTACGCCCACTGCCTTGCACACCGCTTCCAAATTGACAGCGGGGGCGGGGTTACCCTTAATATTGCAGCCGGTGGTGGGATTATGCTGGTGTCCTGTCATGCCGGTAATGGAATTGTCCAAAATAATGACGGTGGCCGTGGCTGCGTTGTAAACCATATCCACAAGGCCGGTAATGCCGGAGTGCATAAAGGTGCTGTCACCAATGACGGCGACGGCCGATTTGGCCCCTTCGGCGCCTCTGGCCAAATTAAAGCCATGCAGCCCCGATACCGACGCGCCCATACAGATGGTGGTGTCCATTGCCGACAGTGGCGGGTTAGCCCCCAGCGTATAGCAGCCAATATCGCCGCTCACCGTAAGCTTCAGTTTGCCCAGCACATAGAACATGCCCCGGTGGGGACAACCCGGACACATCACCGGGGGTCGCACCGGTACATTCTCGGGAAAAGCGGGGGTGCTTTCGGGCAGTTGGCCCAATCGCTCCGCCACAGTCCGCTGGGAAAACTCGCCCAAAATAGGGAAGAGGTCTTTACCTGTCACCGTCAGGCCAAGCTGGCGGCAGTGGTTTTCAATGATCGGGTCCAGCTCTTCCACCACATATAATTTTTTGACCTTGGCGGCAAAGTCTCGGATCAGCTGGGTCGGCAGTGGGTTGACCATCCCCAATTTGAGGACACTGGCCGTGGGCAGCGCTTCTTTTACATATTGATAACTGGCCCCCAACGTAATCACGCCAATATCCGTGTTATGCATTTCAATTTGATTGATGTTAAGGATTTCAGCCAAGGCAGTAAGTTTTGACTGCCGCGCTTCCACTACCACATGCCGGCCACGGGCCGCCGCGGGCATCATCACATATTTCTGTGGGTTTTTGCTATATTCTTTTACCGGTACGTCGGCCCGATCACCTAAAGTGACTGCCGTTTGCGAGTGGGAAATACGGGTGGAAAGTCGCAGCAGTACCGGTGTGTCATATTCCTCCGAAAGTTGATACCCCAACTTGACAAAATCAATACATTCCTGGGAATCCGCCGGCTCCAGCATCGGCAGTTTGGCGGCAATGGCGTAATGCCTTGAGTCTTGCTCGTTTTGGGACGAATGCATGCCCGGGTCGTCGGCCACCGCAATTAAAAGCCCACCGTTAATACCGGTGTAGGAAGCAGTAAAAAGCGGGTCTGCCGCCACATTAAGACCCACATGCTTCATAGCGGAAAATGCCCGCGCCCCACCAATGGCGGCTCCCAACGCGACCTCAACAGCCACTTTTTCGTTGGGCGCCCATTCGCTGTAAATGTCGTCATACGTGCTAATGCACTCGGTAATTTCGGTGCTGGGTGTTCCCGGATAACTGGAAGCGACACGGCATCCAGCCTCCCAAAGCCCTCTGGCCACAGCCCCATTTCCCAGCATAAGTTGTTTTTTCATCAATTCTCCTGCCCCTCGTTCCGTAAGTCTACAATGCGCTTTGCCTTGCCCACAAACCGCTCCAATGACTGCGGCGCGGCCAAATTGACAAGGCAAGTAATGCCCAAAACAGTATGCAGCTTGCTGCGAATACGATCCTGCAACTTTTCAAGGCCGGTGTATGTCTCCAGCAATGAACCGTCAATAAGCTCCACCACCACTTCCAACGTATCCAAGTATCCTTCCCGTCGGATGATGAGTTGATAATGTCCACCCACTTGGGGAATCTCCATAAGTACGCTTTCAATTTGCGACGGAAATACATTAACGCCGCGAATTTTCAGCATATCGTCGGTACGCCCCATCACTTTTTCCATCCGGGTGTGGGTGCGTCCGCATTTGCAGCGACTTTTGTTCAACATGGTAATGTCCTTTGTCCGATATCGCAGAAGAGGAAAACCCTCCTTGGTCAATGTCGTAATGACCAGTTCACCGGTCTCACCTTCATCCAGCACGTCGCCGCTCACCGGGTTGATAATCTCCGAAAGGAAATGGTCGTCGGCAAAATGCAGCCCGCATCTCAGTTCGCATTCGCCGGATACCCCCGGTCCCATCAGTTCACTCATGCCGTAGTTGTCGGTGGCAAACAGCCCCCAGATTTCCTCTACTTTGTCCCGCATCTCAGGGGTGCATCCTTCCGACCCAAACAGCCCCAAGCGCAGCTTGAAGTCATCCGGCCCATATCCCAACTCACGGGCAACCTCGCCCATATACAGCGCGTAAGATGGCGTGCTTACCAATGCGGTCGTCCCCAGATCCTTCATCATCATAACCTGTTTTTCGGTGTTGCCCGAAGAAGAGGGAATGACCATTGAGCCGACTTTTTCCAGACCGTAGTGAAGCCCCAAAGCGCCGGTAAAGAGTCCGTATCCAAAACAAATCTGCGTTACATCGTCTTCAGTAGCGCCGGCAGCCATCACAATGCGGGCCACCAAATTGGCCCAAGTCTCAATGTCATTTTTCGTGTATCCTACAACCGTTGGCTTGCCGGTGGTACCGGAGGAAGCGTGAACCCGCACAATGTCCCGCGCAGGCCGCGCGAAAAGGCCAAAAGGATAAGTATTGCGGATGTCGTCTTTCGTGGTAAACGGTATATGTTGTATATCTGACAACGCTTTGATTTTGTCAGGGTGGAACCCCGCTTCATCAAAGCGTTGTCGATAAAACGCAACCCGGTCGTAACATTGTCTGGCCACCCAACGCAACCTTTCCAGCTGAATACTCTCAATGGTGCTGCGGGGCGCGGTTTCTATTTCTTTGTCAAAATATCTCATGAATCTTCCTCCCAACCCTAAAAATCAGCAAAATTCATCGATTTAAATGGATGAAAAAACGGGACAAAATAATAAGGTTTATCACCTGTGTTTATCATAATCGATTAAACGACTTTTTGCAAGCGTTTCCGCCCAAAAAGTATGGGGTGTAAATATTACCGCGCCTACCCATAATCCAATTTTTGTGATATACTATTTAAGCGTATTTTATACGGGGACCGTAATATTTGCAGACCAATAGTTTTGCAATGCCCTGTCGGCCATAAAGCCTATGTTTTGCATGCGTTGTGAATGCCTTCGGCCAAAGATTAAAATATCCGGAGTATCTCTCTGCTGAATAGCCAATTCTGTCATTCTCTTTTAATTTGTTTTTAATGGCCTTTCAATTGGGAATATAGTTTTCTGGCTTATGATAGGGATAACGAAAAAAGCGAAACGCCCTGTCATTACCCCCGGAAAAAAACCGTTTTCTGCGGCGCGTTTCACGATTACAGGAGGTTGCGAAACCATGGCAAACATAAAAATTGAGCAAGTGGAAAAGCTGCGCGAAAAAACGGGTGTCACCTATGAAGAAGCCAAAATAGCGCTGGAGGAAACCAACGGCGATCTGCTGGAAGCCATTGTAAACCTGGAGCGTCAAGGCAAAATCAATGCCCCTTCCGGCGGCGGCTTTTATTCTTCCCAAACGCCCGACCCCGCTGGATCTGGCCCAAAGAAGCAAAATACCCATAATGCCTACGATCATGCCCCTGGTAAATTCAAAGAAATGATGAAACGATTCTTTGTGTGGTGCGGCGAAATGATCGGCAAAGGTAATCGAAATTATCTCGATGCGATAAAAAATGACAATACCATTTTAAGCTTGCCGATCACTGTGGTAGTTGTCCTGTTCCTGTTCGCCTTTTGGGTCATGTTCCCCCTGGCCATCATCGGTCTTTTCCTGGGCGTAAAATACGTTTTTCGCGGCCCCGAAGTAAGCCGGAAAGATGTGAATGACGCCATGGACAAAGCCTCCCAAAAGGCCGAAAATCTCAAGCAGGAAATCATACAGGAAATGGAGCAATATGAACGAGACAATCCTGATCATTGAGGATGAAGAAAAAATAGCCCGTTTTGTGGAGCTGGAACTCACCCACGACGGCTATCAGGTGGAAAAAGCATATGACGGTGTGAGCGGGCTGGAACTGTTTCAGTCCCGCTCCTTCGATCTGGTTTTGCTGGATATTATGCTGCCCGGCCTCTCCGGCATGGAGGTGCTGCGCCGTATTCGCAAAACCTCCGCGCTGCCTGTCATCATGCTCACAGCCCGCGACACGGTGGTGGACAAAGTTTCCGGGCTTGACAGCGGCGCCGATGATTACATCACAAAGCCCTTCGACATCGAAGAGCTCATGGCCCGCATTCGCGTCGCCCTGCGCAAAAAGCAGGCCGAAAAGCCGGCGGCTGTCCAGGGGCGCACTTTGGCCATCGGCGGCTTGGCAATGGATTTAGACCGGCACACGGTTACCTACGGCGAAGAGCCTATAGAGCTTACCAAACGTGAATTTGACCTGTTGGAAGTGCTGCTTGAAAATATAGGCATTGTGCTTTCTCGCGATACATTGCTGCAAAAAGTCTGGGGCTACGACTATATTGGCGAAACCAACGCCGTGGATGTGTATGTCCGTTACCTTCGCGGCAAAATTGACGACCGTTTTGGCACCAAGCTCATTCAAACGGTGCGGGGAGTAGGGTATGTGATGCGCAATGAATGAAAATACAGCACAGGCGCAATCCACAAAATCCAATACCAAATCGCTGGCCGCTCAGCTCACCACCCGCTGGCAGGCAAAACTGCTGGCTATGTTTTTTCGTCTGAACGTGTTTTTGTGCGTTCTGGCGGCGGTGGGCATTTTTTGGCTGTGGGAGAGCCGCATTGCCGAGGGTTATTCCATTTATAACCAGGACCATACCACCACTATCGCCCACCTCCAAATGCAGCGCACTGCCGTCCCACCCGACGGTTATCAGGTCCCCCAATTCCTGCGCGGCTTGTTGCCTCAGGCAACCCGGGACGGATGGCGCAGTTTCGGTGTCACCCCATCCCAGGAAGAACCGTCTTTTTGGAATTTCGGCAGTCATATGTCCGGTGTGATGTACCAAGTCACAATCAGGCAGCAAAACGCTTATCTTATGATCGCTTATCCCATTGGACGATGGCTGCAAATCGCCATTTGGGTGCTCATCATTTTACTCCTTTATGAAAGCTTTATTTGGTTCGGAAATATCCGCCAAAGCCGGCGGATGGCCGCCAAACTGCTCCGCCCCTTGGCTGATTTGGCGCAGATTACAGGTAATCTGCAAGAACAAGCGGGCATCATCGGCGGCATACCCAAAGGTCCCCAGGCGGCCCAACGCCCCTATACGCCCCCCGGCGGCATACGGGACGAGCATGCCTTAAAAGCGTTGGCGGGCACCATCCAGCAAATTGACGCCGACCGGTTGGGCACCCGCCTGCGGGTGGACAGCGCCCAGCGGGAGCTGCAGGAGCTGGCGGTGGCCATCAATGCCATGCTGGAGCGCATCAATGAATCTTATCGCAGTCAGGCGCGTTTTGTCCAGGACGCCTCTCACGAACTGCGCACCCCCATATCGGTCATCCAGGGCTATGCCAACCTCCTCTCCCGCTGGGGCAAAGAGGACGCCAAAACACTGGAGGAAGCGATCGACGCCATCAAAAGCGAGTCTGACCGCATGAAAACCCTCATCGACGATCTGCTGTTTTTGGCCCGCAGCGATAATGACACCCAAGAGCTGGCGGTGACCACAGTGGATATCACCGCCCTGCTCAACGAGGTTTATAAAGAGACCTGTATGATTGACAAAACGCATACCTGGACCCTTGGCGACATGCCCCCCACCGTCCCAATCACCGCCGACCCGGTGCTCATTAAACAGGCCGTTCGCATTCTGGTGGATAACGCCATCAAATATTCCCCTTCCGGCGAGGATATCGCCCTCTCCCTCAACCTCAAAGAGGCCCTTGCCTGCATTTCAGTCCAGGACAGCGGCATTGGTATTGCTCCCGATGAACTGGCCCATATCTTCGACCGCTTCTATCGGGCAGATACTTCTCGTTCCCGCAAAACCGGCGGCACCGGTCTTGGGCTTGCCATCGCCAAGTGGATTGCCGAAAAACACGGCGGCCACTTCGAGGTACTCAGTCGTGTCAATGTGGGGACCCGCATGACCCTCTGTCTGCCCATTACTGCCGCGCCCGTTGCGGCTCTTCCCGAAACCGCGTTGCCACCCCAGGGTGAAGAAGCCGAAGGAATTCAAAATTCCGCCGTTTCGTAAGCGACTTATGCTGGCCTGTAACGGACATAGCCTTTGCTTGCGAGCCACGCCTAACCGGCGCTGATACGATCACGATCGGGCAGATGCGCAATACGAATTCTTTTGCATCCCCAGAACAAAGCCAAAGCGATTTTCCCCATAAGCTGGATATTTTCTGTACACATATGCTTTTGCCTATGGATAAGGGACACAGGGAGAAAACGCATGGTTTCCCCGAAATGTTTTGCATACTTTTTGCGCCAAAACGCTTGAGCCTGGCTTCGGCTCAGCGCAAGGTGCCACTGAACCCTACTTTAGACGCAGGGGCCCTATACAACAAAAGCAGGCACCAGACGGTGCCTGCTTTTATGATGCAGCATTTTCGCTTACCCGATTTTCCGCAAAACCTTAGGCCGGAACCAATTGCGGTACAAATCGAAAATATTTCGCAGAGCAAAGTCATAAACAATAAAGGTAATGTTACCAAGCCCCAAAAGCACATAGACGGAATATCGTCCAAAATCTCCAAAATCAGTCAGAATGTCGGGAATGCCCAGGGCGTAAATAATAAAGAAATATCCTGCAATAATGGCCACATTAAAAATCACCATCTTCACAATAAACCGCAGGGGAGGGAAGGGAATGGTATCCAGTTTTTCTTTGATAATGGGATAATAACCAAAGAAAAAAATAAACATAAAGGCGGCTTCCCGGTCCGGCACAATAAAGATGGATAAGAGAGAAACAGCGATATACACAAGCAGTGCCGTTTTGTTGCCGTTTTCACAGACAACCGCCACCAGTACAACACCGGCTGCCGCCGGCAGCACATAGGTGGCAAAGGGTATCATTCCCGTCATAAACATAAAAAGCAGACACAGCGCCGATGCAAGGCCGCCCAGCGCCACCTGCGCGCTCTTCTTCACACGAACACACCCTTTTCAGTTTCTACACCCATTATACTGTATGAATCATCCGCACCGCAAGCAGTTGCACAAACAGTTGGCACAATAAAACGCCGTACACAAGTCACAACAAGTGCAGGCCCCAGGATACGGCTGAGGACTGCCCCCGGTGCCTCGCTGCCACATTTGTTGGTTCAGCGCCGCCCGATACTCCGGATTATTGGGGTCCAGCTGGCAGGCTTTGCTAAAGCAGCTTACCGCCTGCTCAAGCCATCCTTTGGCGTAATAGGTGCTGCCCTTCAAAAAATACCATTCCGCGTCCCGGCTCGTGGCGGGTACACCGTCCAACAACTCTTCGGCATCGGCAATTCGCCCCTGGCTTACCAACCGGCGGATGTCGGAAAATTGGCTGGATGCCTGCTGATAATGGCCATTGCTGCTGTTACCGCCCCGCCGCTCGGCAGCGATGGTGTCGTACGCTTCGTTAATTTCTTTCATCTTTTCGGCTGCAAGGTCGGCCAAAGGATCGTTTGTATAGTTGTCGGGATGATATTTCCGCGCCAATTCCCGATAAGCCGCTTTCAGCTGCTCGTCGCTGGCGCTTTGGGAAACCCCCAATACTTTATAAGGGTCGGTCATTTTCCGCCCTCCTTTTCCGCCTTGGCATCCACAATCATATCCACCGTATTTTTCAGCCCCATGTGTACAATATTGCCGATGACGGGCCCCATACGCTGCAATTGCAGTAAATCCGCTGCACGTCCAATTTCGGCCACTGTGCCGTTTAACGAGGGCACAACCTCGGTGATAATCTCTTTAATACCCTCGCTGTCACCCGCCCGCAAATGGTACCGGGCCACAAAGGGATTATAATTGCCGCTTTGCAAATCCTTCTCAATGTCGTCAAGGGCGTCTGCCATATACACATACCGCCCCATCAAATACCCAAGGCGCTGCAATACCCGCCGGTTCTGCTCGTCGGTGCCAATGCCCGCAAAAACGGTCCCCAGCGCCGTGGCGGTAGGATCGCAGGCCATATCCAGGTCGTCGCACCCCGCTGCTTCCAGGCTGTCCTGGGCCGCAACCGCTTTAGCAATGGCATTGTCCGCTTCCGGTTGCCGCCGGGCCGCTGCATTGCGGGCGGCGCCGGCAAAGGGCAAAAGACACCCGGCGCCCACACGGCCCCAAAAACCCCTGTCTTTTTGATTATCTTTCACTTTGTAGTAAAGCATAATCATCGCCACGTCTCCGGCCATCTCCAGTTCGGGGCAAGGGTGACAGCAAGGCTTTTTGTGCAGAGGATTCACGCCGCACCGCCTGCGGCTGATAGCAGGGGTCTCTTTGGCAAAGCCAAGAGCCAGCATGGCCAAAAAAACAAAATCATAACTTAATGTCAAACGGGCAAATGGCCCAAAGGAATGTCCCAATTGGCGGCATAGTCCGCAATAAACCGACTGATAGACGTCATACTCAACCAGCTTCATCTCCGGCTGAAGCGGACGCACATATCCAAACACAAGGCTTCCCCCCCGCCCGCTAAGAAAAAATTCGGAAAATTTTCGACATTCTTCTTCATGAAAATTTCACCATTTATTGTACAACAATCCTTCTCTCAAATGTTGAATAAACTGTAAATAGCCCCTAACACTAGTGAAAAATACTCTCATTTATGATATGATAAGCCAATGCCAACATCATGAAGCAGGGAAGTGTATCCGGTTTGATCTACGCCACCATATTCCTCCTCGCCTTAAGCCTCTCTATGGATGCTTTTGCGGTTTCCATCTCCAACGGCTTGTGCTACTCACCTTACCGGGAAAAAGAGATGCTTGCCACTGCATTTGCCTTTGGCGCTTTTCAGGGTATTATGCCCGCAATTGGCTATTTTGTCGGTACCTTTTTGGGTCCGTTCATCCAGTCGGCCGACCACTGGATCGCCTTTGTGCTCCTTGGTTTTATCGGCGGCAAAATGATATGGGAAGCTGTGCGCAGTTGGGATGAGCCTGCAAGTGCCGCCCCAAAAGCTTTTTCCCTGCGTACCCTTTTGTTCCAGGCCATTGCCACCAGCATCGATGCCCTTGCGGTTGGCATCAGCCTGGCCATCATGGATGTCAACATCTTTCTTTCCGCCGCGCTCATTGCCATTGTCACCTTTACGTGCAGTCTAATCGGCGCGCACATCGGCAAAAAATGTTCATCCCTCCTGCGGCAAAAAGCTGAAATTTTAGGCGGCGTCATCCTCGTCGGCATCGGCATTAAAATACTGGTAGAACATTTAATGGGTTAAAAAGCCGCACACAAAGAACAAAGCCATCCGTCAGGATGGCTTTTTTAATCGCAAAATTTATTGCAGCGGGCCAAACAAATTTGCTGGCCACAAGGTAAAGTGGGCTTTGCCCCTAATTTCCGATGCCGGGATATAGGGATTCGCCCAATACCGCGCGTCGTAAGAATCGGCCCGGTTGTCGCCAAAGAAAAGATAACATCCTTCCGGTACATCGAAGGTAGCGCCATTTGTCCAACCGGAAGCATAAACCACATAAGGCTCATCCAGCACGGTACCATTCACCGTCACAATGCCGTCCTCGCTCACTTCCACATGTTCCCCTGGCAGCCCGATGCACCGTTTGATCAGCACAAGTCCGGTTTCCTCCGAATTAAAGACCACAATATCGCCCCGCTGAACGCTCTTTTCCGGGTTGTGCATCCGCGTGGCAAACAGCCAACCGCCCTCTTCAATGGTGGGCAGCATGGACCCGGTGGGAACCCGCACCAAAAAGAAGACGAACTGAATCAGCAAAAAGATCACAGTGATTTCAATTGCAAATGGAATAACCCATTCTTTTAAAAATTTGCGTGTTTTTTCATTGCTCAAAACAAATATCCCCCAAAGCCGAAAATATGAACAGCTTACACACTTTAACTATCATAGTCTTATTGCTGACAGCCGTCAACCCCAAAAAAACTTTTTCTTCTCCCACTCTGCTATCTTACACCATGGCCGCCAATATCTTTCTCTCAGCAGCCCCCATTGCCGTAACCATCGTCGCTTTACATGCGTAACATACTGAGAAAATTTATTGCAGCGGGCCAAACAAATTTGCTGGCCACAAGGTAAAGTGGGCTTTGCCCTTAATTTCCGATGCCGGGATATAGGGATTCATCCAATGCCGCGCATCTTCAGAGCCGGCCCGGTTGTCGCCAAAGAAAAGATAACATCCTTCCGGTACATCGAAGGTAGCGCCATTTGTCCAACCGGAAGCATAAACCACATAAGGCTCATCCAGCACCGTACCATTCACCGCCACAATGCCGTCCTCGCTCACGTCCACATGTTCTCCTGGCAGCCCGATGCACCGCTTGATCAACACAGACTCGGTTTCCTCCGAATGAAAGACCACAATGTCGCCCCGCTGAACGCTCTTTTCCGGGTTGTGCATCCGCGTGGCAAACAGCCAACCGCCCTCTTCAATGGTGGGCAGCATGGACCCGGTGGGAACCCGCACCAAAAAGAAGACAAACTGAATCAGCAAAAAGATAACAGTGATTTCAATTGCAAATGGAATAACCCATTCTTTTAAAAACTTGCGTGTTTTTTCATTGTGCAAAACAAATATCCCCTAAAGCCGAAAATATGAACAGCTTACACACTTTCACTATCATAGTCTTATTGCTGACAGCGGTCACCCCCCAAACAGCTGCACGGCCGTCAACTGGCAGATTGCCAACATTTCGCGCACCCAATAAGAAGGCGCCAATCCCCATGGTGTTGCACAGGAAACAGCGTAAGGCCTAAGCCCGTTTTGCCGGGCATAATAAGCGGCCCGCAGCTGGTGGAATCCATCAGTAAAAATAACTACCTCCGGCTGCTCCAACATATTATCCTTTAAAATGGCGGCAGAAAAGACAATATTCTCTTTTGTGCTGGTGGACTGATCCTCCAGCACAATCCAGCTGGCATTAACGCCCTTTTGCACCAAATATTCTTTCATCACAGCGGCCTCGCTGGCGGGTTCATTGTCCCCTTGTCCCCCCGACACCACGCAAAGAATGTCATCATACTCCTGCAAATAAGCCGCCGCTTTGTCAAGGCGTTTTCGCAGCATCAAAGAAGGGCCGTAACTGCGCACCTCGCATCCCAATACAATGGCGGCCCCCGGCATACGCTGGCTGGATGGCGCATTTCCATAACCCGCTATGATCATGTGGGCGGTCAAACCCGCCGCTGCTCCCATACCCAGGAAAAAGAGAACCAGCATCACTCGGCGCAACCCGGCCCATTTTTGCGCCCCGCAAAGCCAGCCTACAAGCCCGCAAAAAGCTGCCAGCGCAAACAACACAAGCACGCCTTCGTGAACAATGCCGTAAATAACCAAAGGCGCCGACGCGAAAAATAAAGAGATTCCGCCCACAATCCAAAGTATAATCCGTAATATTTTCAAGCTTTCACATCCTGTCTCGGGTCTGTCGTTTGTCATGCCCCAATCAGCTGTTGCACCGCAATCTGGCAAATGCCAATCATTTCTCGTGCCCAAAAGGATGGCGCCGACAGAAAGGGCGTTGGGGCGGACAGCGCATAAGGCACCAAGCGATTTTGCCGGGCGTAAAATGCCCCCCGCAGCTGATGCGGCCCGTTGGTAACAATGATGACATCGGGCGTTTCAATCATATAATCCTGCAAAATAGCCGCGCTGTTGGCCAAATTTTCCTTTGTGTTCGTGGCCTGGTCCTCCACAATGATCCAGGCGGGGGAGAGGCCCTGCCCCACTAAATACCGCTTCATGGCGTTCCCTTCGCTGATATTCTGACCATCAGGAACACCGCCGGAGACAATACAAATCACACCATCATGCTCTTTTAAGTAGGCTGCGGCCATATCCAACCGTGCTTTCAAGGTGGGCATTGGTCTGCCGTCATCCTCAATGGCACCGCCCAGCACAACCAAAGCGTCCGGCGTCCGGCCTTGGGGCGGCGGGTTACCATAGGCCGCTTTGACCATATGGGCCGAAAACCCACATACCACGCCCATACCAAGACAAAACAGCACGAACATGGTACTACGCAGCCGATCCGATTTTTGGCGGTCGCAAAGCCAGCCGGTACACCCGCAAAAGATGGCAAACAGAAAAAGCCCCACAATCCCCATATTGATTTGCAAATTGAGAACAGCGGGCAAAAGGGCAAACAGGAAAGCAAGCCCGCCCAATCCCCAAAAGAGAATACGCAGTACCTTCACATTTCCACCTCCCCACTTATGATGCAGCTCAGGCAGCTTGTCCGCTTATATTTTCACTGGCCGGCATACTTTCGCTCGTCGGTTCTTCCGGCAAAGCGGCAGGCGCGTCTGCCGTCTGAATCGTACTGATAATGCTGTTGGAAATGCCTACGGCTGTT
>JAVBNO010000038.1:0-23119 GCA_031551485.1 Oscillospiraceae bacterium | reverse complement strand
CCCCCCAACACCGCCCCCCCGCACAGCCCCACGTCTCCTGTGCACCTTGGCCCGCGCCCCACCGATTGGTCGTGGGGGAACCAATGTCTTTCCCCCAACGAACTTATTTCGTTCACTTTTTGCCCCAAAAAGTATGAGCCTGTCGCGGCTCTAGCGACAGACTATATACCTGCCGGAGCGGCCGCACGTCTACTCCAATTCCATTATTTATATCGGTACCAACATTTCCCCTTTTTCACCGTCTGCACCCCAAAATCAGACCCAAAACCGTTCTCCTGCAAAGCCAAACGTTTCCTGTGCACCTTTGCCCTCGCCCTAAGGATGGGGCGTGGGGGAAACCATGTGGTTTCCCCAAAGAAATGTTTTTGTATACTTTTTGCGCCAAAAAGTATGAGCCAGTCGCGGCTTTAGCGACAGGCTATATGCCTGCCGGAGCGGCTGTGCGTCTGCCGTGTTTCCAGTTGATATCAGTATCAACGTCAGTCTTTTTTAATCATAAGAGCGTCACAGAGACCGGTGCCTATCCCGGGGTTTCCGCACCCAAACAAAAAAGCCCTCCGCCAATTTAAGTTGGCGGAGGGCTTTTTTGCTATACGCTTTTTACTGCACCGTTGTGCCGGGATAATAATAGGTCAATATCTTGGCGTAATTCCAGCCCTTTTGGCTGGCATAAAGATTGGCGCCGTTTTGGCTCATGCCCACGCCGTGGCCGTAGCCGTATGTGGTAAAGACGAACTGGTCTTTGGCGTCGTCGTAATAAAAATCAAAACAGGCGGAGCGCAAAGACAACACGCTTTCCCGAATCAAACGCCCGGTAATGACCTTGTTGTCCTTGGGGCTTCTTGTGTAACCACCCACCGACATTTTGTCGTTGTAACCGCCGCTGGTGTAGTTCAGCACCTCGAACCAATCGTTGGGATCGCCCGAAAGGGTAATACCCAATGCGCTTTTCACGCTGGCTTTCACGCTGGCGGAGGAAAGACGGGTCGTCACCTCATAGTTGGGGGCGTTGGCGTCAATGGAGCTGTCCACGCTGGTGAGATAAGGGTAACTGCCGCCCCACACTTCCTGGGAAGAATTGGTGGAACCGGCGCTGGTGGCAAAATAGGTGGTAAAGCAAAGGTTGTTTTTGTAATAGACAGCTTGTCCCAAAACGGCCGAGACAGCGGCCTGCACCTTACTGTTGGGGGATGAGGACAACCTGACGCTGGGGTTTCGGTTCTGGCTGTTTTCAAATTTGATGTTTGTATATGTAGCGACCGCCTGTGCCTTCAGGGCCTCGGTATGAAAGGCGCCGCTGGTTTCGTTTTGCACCACTTTGCTGACAATGTTGTAGCTGGTGTCGGTCACTGTTTTCCCCGAGCCGGTGTCGTACACTGTCAGCGTCTCCTTTGTGGCCGCCATCTGCACTGTGGGTGGCGTTACCGGAGTGCCTTCGGGAGGAGGCGGCGGCGTGGGGTCGCTGCTGACCGGCGGTTCGCTGGGTGCCTCGCTGGAAGATGCCGGTGGGCCGGAGGGGTCAGTGGAGCTGGACGTACTGCTGGAACTGGGCGCCGTGGCCACAGTAATGACCAGCACACGGGCTGCAGATTTTGGCACACCGCCTTCCGTATAAGTCACACTAATATTGACGTTGCGCGGGCTGCTGCCGGCATTGATGACAGTGTCCTGGGCCGGCGTAACCGTGCAGGCGGATGTGACGTTTGCGGTGGTATTATCAGTATAATGCGCAGTCACAACCAATCCCGAAAGGTCAAATCCTTCACCCACCGTATACGCTGTTTTGCTTGGTAAAGCGTCAATGGTAACGTTGGAAAGGGTTTTAGTAGCATTGATGATATATTTGAAAGTTTGCACAGCGCTCTTGGCGGTATTCAGCTGGGAAAACGCCTTGATGGTCATAGACGCGTTGACCGCAATGGGGCCGCCGTATTGGGCCGACTGGTCGGTCGGGGCGCTGCCGTCGGTGGTGTAGTAGATGACGGCGCCCGCTGTGGCGCAGGAAAGGGAGACGTTTTGCGCTCCCGGATAGGTACCGGCCCCTGGCGAGGCGGTAACCACCGCAATTTGCTGTGCCGCGGCCTGCCGCTGGGCGATCAGCGCCGACAGCTCCGCCCATGTCCGGCAGGCTTCAATTTCCGCCGGTGTCAAAAGCGAATGGGCCAAGGCCTGCCGCTGGCTGATTGTCGTTTGCTTTTGCTTAAAGCTAAGGCTGTACAGTTCATCATCGGTCAGCCACTTGGCAAACAAAACTTTGCGGGACTCAATATAATCAATCTTTTCCTGGGCGGTCAGCACCTCTTTTTCATCGCCGGAAAGGTAAATGTCCGCTTCCCGTTTGCGCTGCTCCATCAGCTGCTGTTGCTCTTCCGGCGACAAAATGGCCATTTCGTCGGAGGTCAGCCACTTGGCCAGCTCCACCCGGTTGCTATTTTTGGCTTCTTCTTCCGCCTGTTTTTTCAGCTGCTCGGCCATCTGGCGGGAAAGCTCGGCATAGTAAGCCTGGGGCATAACCGGGCTGGGGTTCAAGCGGGCGTTGGCCACGTCCACTTTGGAGCTTTCGCCGTCCCGCACCCGCCGTGCCACAACCACCATGCGGGAATCCTTAAAGGCATAGTCGCAGGTGGAAAGGGTGATGATGGTGTCGGTGGGCTTGACATCCACCGTGGTAATCAAAAGGGAACGCACCTTCACCTCGCTGATAAAGTCCATGAATTCCTCGTCGCTGCCCTCAATGAAATTGACATAGTCAAAAACAGGCCCGTCTTTGGCATAGGCGTTGGTGATAAACATGGCGATTACTTTATATTCGCCTTCGCGGTGCACCGTGTCAAAATTGATGATAGGGTGGGTGCGGTAATAATCCAGCTTTTTGTAATTTTCCAGCTCGCCGAACATGGTGCCGTCCTTCATATTGTGGCCGAACACCAGCATGTTCCGGCTGGGCACATCGGTAAAGACACGATAATCGAAGAAGAAAACGCCCCACTGGTTGTCTTTTTTGTCAAAGTCGCGGCGCAAATAGAAATCGTTGTCTTCCGCTTGCACAATCGGCTGGGAAAGGGGTGTATCTTTAATCTCAATATACCCCTGGATATCCGGGTTGCGGGTGTAAAGCGACGCGAACTTTTTCAAATACCCGGCGGGATAATCGCTGGGCACCTCAATGTCGTCTTCGTTCATATGGAACAAATCCGACAAGCCGGACATCAACGATTTGTTGCTGAAGGAGTCATAGTAATATTTGCCGATGTAGCCGGCCGAACCTAAAAATACCACTATACATCCCAGCAAGACAACCTTGCGCAGAATATCCTGCCGGCTGTCTCCTTTTTGTGGCCATAATCGCATAAGAAGCCTCCTGTACCACGGTAAATTGGCATCCGCCCCACTGCCTTCGGATGCAACCCCATTGTTTTTTGTATGTAATTTTCCGTTGTCGTCTTTATTTTCCAACTTACCCTTCAGCGCCGTTGCAAGCGGAATCGCCCCGGGCAAAACGTCGGGGTAGTAGTCAATGTACAACCGCACCATATTAAGCGCCTGCAGCACCGCCACATTGCGCACATATTCCCGGTCGTCCTTGCCCCGGCCGATCACCAGCTTTTTAATCCACACATTGGTGGCGTCGCACACAGCGACATACACAAGCCCCACCGGCTTATCTTCGTCGGCGTTGGGCCCGGCGTTGCCGGTAATGCCGACGCCAATGTTGGCTTTGCCCTGCTTCAAAGCGCCGGCGGCCATGGCGGCGGCCACCTGCTCGCTGATGGCGCCATATTTTTTAATCATCCGCTCCGGCACGCCCAGCTTTTGCACCTTCACCCGGTTGGCGTAGGCGGAGACGCCGAATTCAAACACTCTGGAAGAGCCAGGCACCTCGGTAATACGCTGGGACAAAAGCCCGCCGGTACAGCTTTCTGCTGTGGCCACTTTTAAATTTTTCTTTTGCAAAAGATGGACGACCGCCTGTTGCAGGTTATCCACATCAATGCCGTATACATAGCTGCCCAGCCGGTCGCAGACAGCCTGCACAACCGGCGCGGCCAGGCTGGCGGCATCCTCTTTGTTTTGGCCCCGCGCCGTCACCCGCACCAAAACTTCCCCTTCTTTGGCGTAGGTGGCCACGGTGGGGTTTTGGCTGGTGACAAAGTCACCCAGCGCCTCTTCCACCGCCGATTCTCCCATACCCATCACTTTGATGTTGCGGGAGACAATGGAAGCGGAGGAGAAACGGCTTAAGTATTCCGAAACCGAATCGTGGAACATGGGCTGCAGTTCCGACGGCGGCCCCGGCAGCATGACAATACACTGCTTGCCGGCCGAAACGGCGCAGCCCGGCGCGGTGCCGTGGTCGTTTTGGAAGACGGTGGCGCCCTGGGGCACCATCGCCTGCTTGATGTTGGCCTCCGGCATCACACGGCCGGTGCGGGCAAAAAATTCCCGAATCCGTCGCAGGCTTTCTTCGTTCACCACAAGGGGGATATTAAGCCCCTCGCAAATGGTTTCTTTGGTAATGTCGTCGGTGGTGGGGCCAAGACCGCCGGTGGTGATGACAATGTCGCTGCGCTCCAGCGCCTGGCTCATCACTTGAATCAGCCGGTCCCGGTTGTCGCCCACCGTGGACTGAAAATGGACGCTGATGCCCAGCGCCGCCAGCTCCTGCGAAAGAAACTGGGCGTTGGTGTTTACAATGTCGCCTAATAACAGCTCTGTGCCGACACCGATAATTTCCGCTACCATACGATCACCTCGTGCAGAATAATCTCTCTTTTGCCTGCGGCTGCTTTTCTGTGGCAGCACCGCAGTTTGCTTATGTAAGTTCCGCCTATTTCAGGCGGATGATTTGCTTTTGGGTGCCCTCTACAGCCTGGCGGCACAGCGCCTCCAGGTCAAGATTTGTTTCCACGGCGGCCACAGCGTCCTCCCGGGGTTTGGTGCGGGGGTGGCGGGGGGTAAAGACGGTGCAGCAGTCCTCAAAGGGCAAAATGGACGTTTCGAAGGTGTCGATGTTTCGGGCGATCACCACAATTTCCTGTTTATCCATGCCGATAACCGGGCGCAGCACCGGCAAAGGGGTGACGGCGTCGGTACAGCCAATGGCCTGCAGCGTCTGACTGGCTACCTGCCCCAGGCTTTCGCCGGTGCAAAGGCCGCCGCAATTTTCCCCGGCGGCAATCATCCCGGCAATGCGCATCATAAAGCGGCGCATGACCAAGGTAAAATATTCCTCGGGGCAGCTTTCTTTAATTTGTTCCTGTATCTTGGTAAAGGGGACGATAAATAAAGCGATGTCCCCGCAGTAAGCGGTCATTTTTTCCGCCAACGTCACCACTTTGTGCAAGGCCCGGTCGCTGGTGTAAGGGGGCGAAGCAAAATGGATGGCGATAACCTCCAGCCCCCGTTTGGCCATCATATAGCCGGCCACTGGGGAGTCGATCCCTCCTGAAAGCAAAAGGGCGATTTTGCCGCCTGTGCCTACGGGTATGCCCCCGGCCCCGTTTTGTTGGCGGGTGTGGATGTATGCGCCAAAGTCACGGATCTCCACCACCACAAGGGCGTCGGGCTGGTTGACATCCACCGTCAGGTGGGGATATGCCTCCAATAAAACGGCCCCCAGCTCCCGGCAAATTTCCGGCGAGGCCATGGCAAAGCTTTTGTCCGAGCGTTTGGCCTCCACCTTAAAGGTTTTGGCTTGTGTCAGCGGCCCCTGCAAATAAGCGACAGCCGTTTGGCAGATGATATCCCAATTTTTATCCACCACGGCGGCCCGGGTCAGCGCCGCAATGCCGAAAATGGTGGAAAGGCGCTCCATCACAAGGTCAAAATCCGGTTGACAGCCCCCTTCCGGCTCCACCATAATGGTGGACTGGGCCTTGGCGTAGGTAAAACGGCCCAAAGGCTCCAGCCGGTGGCGGATGTTGCGGATCAGTCTATCTTCAAAGGAAGAACGGTTCAGGCCCTTCAGGGCGATTTCGCCGTTTTTAATTAATATAATTTCTTTCATATATTGATGCTTTCACTTTCCGTTTCCATCGGATGATTTGCGCTTTAGGGCGGCCAACCCCTCTTGCAGGGCAGCCACAAAGGCAGCGATATCTTCAGGTGTGTTCTGGCACCCAAAACTCAGGCGCAGCGCGCTGTCAATTCGGTCGTCCGCCAGGCCCATAGCCGTCAGCACATGGCTTTTGGCCCCCCGGGCGCAGGCCGAACCGCTGGATACATAAATGCCCCGCTGGGCCAAAAAATGAATCATCGTCTCCGACCGGATGCCGGGCAGTGAAATGTTCATTATATATGGTGCGCTGCCATCGGGGGAATTATTGCACAGGCCGGGAATTTTCGCAAGCGCCGCTTCCAATTGTGCCCGCAGCCTGACAAAAAGCGCCTCCACGGCGGGCAGCTGGGCCATTCGCATTTGGGCGGCCAGGCCGAAAGCGGCAATGGCAGGGGTGTTTTCGGTGCCGGGCAACAGGCCTTTTTCCTGTTCGCCCCCCTGGTACAGCGGGGTTAGCCGCAGCCCTTTTTTCACATATAAAGCCCCCACCCCTTTGGGGGCGCGAATTTTATGGCCCGAAACGGTACAATAGTCCACATCCCATTTAAGGGGCAAAACCGGCCCTTTGCCAAACGCCTGCACCCCGTCACAGTGAATAAGGGTGGCGGCATTTTGGGCCCGGACAAGACGGCACAGCCGGCCAATATCCAAAACAGCTCCCGTTTCACTGTTCACCGCCATGGCCGAAACAAGCAGTGTATTTTCATTCACCGCTTCCGCCAGCGCCTCTGGGGCGATGTTGCCGTTGCCGTCGGGCTTGATGAGCACCAGCTCCATTCCCTGGCCGGCCAGCCGTTCCAGCGGGCGCAGCACCGAAGAATGCTCAATGGCAGTGGTGACAAGGCGTGGCGTTTTGCCCTTTAAGCGCTTGGCGTAAGCGCCGACGCTGCCCAAAATCGCCAAATTATTGGCGACAGTGCCGGAAGGGCTGAAAAACACCTGTGGCGGAGCGCACCCCAGCGCCGATGCCACCTGTTCCCGGGCCCTTTCCAAAACCAGCTGGGCCTCAAACCCTTTTCGATGCAGCGACGAAGGGTTGCCGTAATCCCGGCACATCACCGCGGCCGCCAATTCGGCCGCTTCCGGCAAAACGGGGGTCGTGGCGCTATTGTCCAAATAGATGTCCGAATCGATATTCACCCAACCACTCCTGCACTGCATTTAAACGTCCGTTGTGTGGTATAGTGCACAATATGGCACTTTAACATTATAACAAGGCGAAGAGATGAATGAAATAGCTTACTGGCTTTATGCATAAAAAATTCACAAATCATCGCATATTTTACCGGTTTTGAGGCGATTTTCCAGCTTTTTTCCCAATTGCCGCATATCCGGCGCCGCTTTTGAAACGATAATACCAAAAGAAAACAGCTTTTGTATGTCACAAAAAGCTGTTCCTAAAAAGAGGAGAAGAGGGTTTATGAAGTTGGGAAAACGAAACCGCATCCGCCTTTACAGTCTGACAATCGCCGCCTTTGTGGTGTCCACAGTCTTCGCCGTCACCGGGCATATAGAGGCCAACAATTACCGCCGGCAGCTGGAAAGTAGTTATTTGCGCTCGCTGCAGGAATTGTCCGAAAGCGTGGCCGCCCTATCCACCGATTTAAACAAAAGCATTTATGTCAGCACCCCCAATCAGCTTACCCACCTCTCTTCCCGCATGTCCCGCCAGGCCACGGTCGCCAAAACGGCCCTGAGCGCCCTGCCGCTGGAACAAAACAGTCTGAGCAATACCTACCGTTTTTTGTCCCAGGTGGGGGACTATTCGGCGGCATTGGCGCAAAAGTTGTCAAACGGCGAACGCCTTGACACCCAGGAACGCAAACATCTGTTGGTGTTGCTGGACTATGCCGCCGACCTCAACCGTTACATTGGTCAGCTGCAAAGCGAGGTAAGCGCCGGCGTGGTGTCGATCTATGATTTAGCCCGGGTGTCGGCGGCAGCGGCGAATCCCGATGAATCCCCCGAGGCCCAGGTGATGACCAATTACACCGACGGGGTAAAGGAATTTGAAAACAGCTTCGAAAGCTACCCCAAGCTCATTTACGACGGGCCTTTTTCCGACGGCCTGATTGACCGGGTGCCCGACCTGGTCAAAAACGGCACTGAAATATCCAAAGAAGAAGCCCGGCGCAAAGCGGCCGCTGCCGTCAAAACCGACATCAGCAACGTAAAGTATCTCCAGGACGAAAACTCCAACATCCCGTCCTACTGCTTTGAAGCCAACACCACCAGCATCATCATCACCAAGCACCGCGGCCTTTTGTCCGGCCTCCTCAACCCCCGGGAGGTAGGGGATCCCACCATCAAGCCGGAGGAAGCCAAGGAGATAGGCATGCGCTATATGGCCGAATTGGGCGCCACCGGTATGCAGCCCACCTATTACGAAATCAGCCATGGCATTTGCGTTATCAACTACGCCTACGCCATCGGCGAGACGATTTGCTACCCTGACCTTATTAAAGTGGGTGTGGCGTTGGACAACGGCGAAGTTGTGTTCTACGACGCCCGCAGCTATATTGTCAACCACAAGGCCCGCAAGCTGGCAGACCCCCTTCTCACGCCCGGCGAGGCAACTTCCAACCTTTCCCCCAACCTCAAATCCGGCCCCATCTCTCTGGCGCTGATTCCCACGGCCGGCGGCAATGAAATTTTGACCTACGAAATCAAATGCAAAGGAATCAAGGATGAAAATGTACTGGTCTACCGCAATGTTCTGACGGGTCAGGAGGAACAAGTGTTAATCCTGATTGAAAGCGAAACGGGCCAGCTCACAGTCTGACGCCGCCGCTTGACATCCGGGAATGCGGGTGGGTAGGCACCGCCCGCAAAAGTGAATGCGGTGCAGCGCGGCTCTGGTTTGCACAAAGGCCATCGCCTTTTCCACTGTGGCAAAGGGGCCGTGAAAAATAATCGGCTTTTCCCGCTGCAAAAACGTTTGGCCGACGGGGCATTCCGACCGGTGGATGACTGCCCTGCGCTCCCCTTCCCCTGTGGTGTAATCATAAATCCAATAGACCATAAAAGCCGCCCCCTCTTATTTGGAGGAGGCGGCTTCTGCGTGGACAAGCGCCCCCTGTCACAGTCTATAGGCGCGGGGGACAAAACATGCCTGTAGAACGCAAATTTCCTCGCTGTCCCATTTGACTTTGGGGGGCCTGTCCCATATAATAGAAAACGGACTTTATCCAAAACGTGGAAAAGACAGGACGTCAGCAGTATGGAGCAAAAAACAGCTTTTTGGACCAAATGGCGCTCGCCCGGCGGCGTGATGGGCTATATGCAAAAAGGGCCGGTTCCCTACGTTGTTATCGGGGGCATCGCCCTGTTTTTGTACCTGTTTTTACAGCCTTTTGCCCTCTCCTCCGGCCTGGGCCCCCGGGAAGTCACCCCCTTTATGATCCTGCTTATCATCCTCATTTTGGGGGTTGCCGCATGGCTGAAAGCCGAAGGCGTTTTGACTGCCGACCATATTGTCCTGCTCATTTTGGCGGTGGGTCTTGTCATGCGTTTTGGCTACTGCTTTTACACCGGCGCCTATACCCGCCAGCACGATATGGGCAACTTTGAAGACAACTATGGCCACTACACCTACATCTACCATTACATACAAAGCTGGCTGCCCGTCACCCAGTCCTTTTGGCAATACCATCACCCGCCCCTCTATCACTTTTTGGCGGGCAAATTCATCGCCCTAAGCACGGCCACCCTCTCCGTCAGCCCGGCACAGGCCGCCGAGGGGCTGCAGCTTGGCGCCGCCGCTCTTACCGGCATGATGTCGGTGCTGTTGTACCGCATTTTATATTGGGGCAAGGCCAACCGCCACGCAATCATTGTGGCCATGTTGCTGTTCTGCCTTCACCCCAATTTCTACATCATGTCCGGCAGCGCCAACAACGACAATTTGATGATCTTTTTTGTCATTGCCGCCCTTTTCCTCACCCTACGGTGGTACCAGGAGCAAAGCTGGAAACACACGCTGCTGCTGGCGCTGGCCATTGGCTGTGGTATGATGACGAAACTGTCCGCTTTTTTAATAGCGCCTCTCACTGCCATTGTTTTTTTGGTGGTGCTGGTTCGGGCCATTGGGCGCAAAGACGGCACCGTGGGCGCTTTAATCAAAAAATTCGCCGCCTTTGGCGCGGTCTGCATTCCCCTGGGGCTGTGGTACCCGGTTTACGCCCACCTGCGCTTTGACATGCCCTTTGGCTGGATACCCGGCCCCGGCGAAAGCCAGTATGTGGGCAATTACTCTCTCCTCCAGCGGCTCTTTTCCATTCCGGCAGAGCAGTTTCAGTTTCTGCCTTACTGCTTTTCCGGCGCCGACTACAACATTCCCATGTACGTCGCCAAATGCTCGCTGTTTGGGGAATATCGGTACACCTGGCCTGACCTGCCGCCCACCCTGCTGGTCTACCTCAATTTGGCGCTCATGGCCCTTTCCGTTGCGGCGCTGATTTATGTGGTCATGGCTGCCGCCGAACAGCCGGAAATAAGCCCGCTGGTCTATATGCTGTACGGCGCCTATATCATTCACCTTTTTGGCTATTTGATGTTTTGTTTTTCCATGCCCTATATCTGCACCATGGACTTTCGCTATGCCGTCATCACCCTGCTGGGCGGGGCGGCGCTTATCGGCCTGGCGGCCGACTTCCTGAACCGTGGCCACCCCAAACTGTGGCGTTATCTGCGCTATCCTGTCTATGGGCTGATTGGCGCCTTTGTGCTTCTCAGCCAATATCTATATCTCACCATGCCGTAATCATTTCAAAATCGGGGGTCAACTCAAATGGATAAGCTTAAAATCAAACTGACCCGGCCCAGCGCCGTTCTGCCCGCCCGCGCCACCTTGGGCAGCGGCGGTTACGATCTGTGCGCCTGTCTGGAGGCGCCGGTCACCATCGGCCATGGGCAAATTGAAAAAATTCCCACCGGCGTGGCCATCGAGCTGCCCTCGCCCGCCTATGTGGCCCTTGTGTTCGGCCGCAGCGGCCTTGGGGTTAAGCACGGCATTGTGCCCGCCAACGCGGTGGGCGTCATCGATTCCGACTACCGGGGCGAAATTTTTGTGGGACTTGTCAACCAGTCTCAAACGCCGTACACGCTCCAGCCCGGCGAGCGCATTGCCCAACTGGCCGTCGTGCCCGTCTTTACCCCTGAATTGGAAATTTGCGACGAGTTAGGCGATACCCAAAGGGGTGCGGGGGGCTTTGGCTCCACAGGAAATTAGTAAATGTATATGCCGGATGTGAAGTAATTGACGCCTTTGATAAGCACATATAAAAAGACATACTGATTGGCATGAAGGTGATATCATGAAAATTATTCTGGCCTCTGCGTCGCCCCGCCGCTGCCAACTTCTCTCCCTCATCGCCCCTGACTTTGCGGTGCTGGCTTCCCAGGTGGACGAAGGGGTGGACGGCAGCCTGCCCCCCAAAAAGCAGTGCGGCCAACTGGCGCTGCGCAAAGCACGGGCGGTGGCGGCCCTTCACCCCAATGATATCATCATTGGGGCGGACACCATTGTGGCCATCAGCGGCCTTGTGCTGGGCAAGCCGGAAAATGATGAAGACGCCCGGCGTATGCTGCGCATGCTCTCGGGCAAAACCCACAAGGTGTACACCGGGGTAGCGATATTGGCACCCGGCGTCAAAGATCTGTTTTGCAGCGTAACTGATGTGACGTTCTACCCTCTTGCCCCCCAAATGATAGACGATTATGTGGCAACAGGCGAACCCGCCGACAAAGCCGGCGCCTACGGCATTCAAGAAAAAGGGGCGCTGCTGGTGAAAAGGATAGATGGAGATTTTTACAATGTCATGGGCCTGCCGGTGGCCCGGCTGTGCAAACGGCTGCGCGTAAAGGGACTCTATCCTTTCACAAAGGGGTAAGCAGGGAAATGTAACCATCTGTGAATATTATGAAAAACTTCATGTTTACAGGTTGAGAAATTTTTGGACACTGGTTATAATAACAATGTACATTTATGCCAAAACGGCGCTCCTGTCTGCTGGCCGGCCGACAACGGTCCGGCGCGGGCGGGAGTCCACTGAAATAAAGGGGAAGTTTCATGTTTGCAAACAGTAGGGACATCGGCATTGACCTTGGCACCGCCAACACCCTTATCTATATGAGGGGCAAAGGAATTATCATGCGGGAGCCGTCGGTAGTGGCGGTGGACGTGCGCAACGACACAGTGAAGTATGTAGGACAAGAAGCCAAAGATGTTATCGGGCGGACCCCCGGTTCCATCATGGCCATCCGACCGCTGAAAGACGGCGTCATCGCCGATTTTGACATAACGACCAGCATGCTGCAAATTTTCATTAAGAAAGTGTTTAACAATTCTATGTTCATCAGGCCCCGGGTGGTCATCTGCATCCCTTCGGGCGTTACGGCGGTGGAACGCCGCGCCGTCAAGGAGGCAGCCTTAAAAGCGGGGGCCAAGTACGTATCCATTATCGAAGAACCCATGGCGGCAGCCATTGGTGCGGGGCTGCCTATTTCCGAGGCCACCGGCAGCATGGTGGTGGATATTGGCGGCGGCACCAGCGAGGTGGCGGTCATCTCTTTGGGCGGCATTGTTGCCTCCAAATCGGTGCGTGTGGGCGGCGACGAATTTGACGCCAACATCATCGCCTTTATCAAGAAAAAATACAATCTCCTCATCGGTGACCGCACCGCCGAGGATATCAAAATTACCATTGGCTCCGCTTATCCTTACGAAGGCGAGCAGCCCATGGACGTCAAGGGCCGCAACTTAATGGACGGTTTGCCTAAAAACATTGTGGTGACGCCGGCCGAAATCCGCGAGGCCCTGGCTGATCCGCTTACCTCGGTGTTGGAAGCCATCCGCACCACCCTGGAGCGGACGCCGCCGGAGCTGGCGGCCGATATCATCGACTACGGCGTTGTGCTGACCGGCGGAGGCGCCCTTTTGCGGGGGTTGGACAACCTTATTTCTCAAGAGACCGGCATGCCGGTGCATGTTTCGGAAAACCCGCTGGACTGCGTGGCCCTGGGCACCGGCAAAATATTGGAAAATGGGCAATTGCTACGGGATGTCTTCAGCGACGATAACAAACGTTAACGGGTATAAAAAGACAACGGTTGCCTGCCCCTAAAGGCATGCGGCTGTTGTTTTACTTTCGGGGGTATTCATGCGGGAGTATTTTAACAGCAGAAGGTTCAAAATAACGGTCGCGCTGTTAATGGTGTTGGTGGCCTTTTTAATCCGGGCAATTTACACGGGGGGAGCCGCCCCCATGTTGGCCCGGATTATTGGCTTTGTCACAACACCTCTGCAAGCCCTAAGCGCCAATGTGACCGGCACTGCCGACGAATATATCGGTTCCATTGTCAATACCCAAGAGATTAAAACGGAAAACGAGGCATTAAAAGAAGAAATTAAAGATTTGAAAGAGCAGCTTTTGGAGCTGGAGCGCTTTCGTCAGGAAAACCAGCAATTCCGCCAGTTTCTGGGCATTAAAGAAGAAAACCCGGATTTTGACTTTGTACCTGCCACCGTCATCGCCCGCGGCCCCAGCGACCGGTTCGGCTCCTTCACCATTGACAAGGGCAGTTCCTCCGGCATTGCCTATCGGGATCCTGTCATCACCGAATACGGTTTGGTGGGCATTGTCAGCGAGGTGGGCACCAACTACTGCAAAGTGACCACCATTTTGGATGTGGCGCTGAACGTGGGCGCTGTGGACGCCCGCACCCGGGATTCCGGCATTGTGACCGGCGCGGCGGCGCTGGCCGAACAGGGCCTTTGCAAAATGACCTATTTGGACAAACAAAGCGGCATCTCCCCCGGCGATCTGGTCATCACATCCGGCGTGGGGGGGCTTTTCCCAAAAGGGCTGCTTCTCGGTTCGGTCATCGAAGTAGACACTGAGCCCTCCGGGCTGTCCCTTTTTGCGGCCATCAAGCCGGCCAGCGAAGTGCTGGCCGTAAAAGACGTATTTGTCATTACCAACTTTTTGGGCCAGGGAGAGCTGGAAGGGGGTAATGCGGCGTAAGGTCGCCGGGCTTTTCGCCACATGCGCCATGATCAAAAAACATTATATTATCTTCAAGTATATTTTCTACGCGCTCTTGCTGCTGGTTGTCTATGTGCTGCAAACAACGCCCCGCCTTTTTTTATTATGTGGGGTAAAGCCTATGCTGGTGGTGCCGGTGGCCATTTGCATTGCTGTCTATGAAGGCGACTTCATCGGCGGGCTGTTCGGCATTTTGGCCGGCATGCTTTGCGACATGGGCGCGCGCACCTATTTTGGCTTTAACGCCATCGTCATGCTGATCATTTGTACCCTCTGCGGCATTGCCATTGTGCTGTTCATTCGCCAAAGTTGGTATAATGTGCTCCTGCTTTGCGCAGGGGCGCTGTTCATACGGGGCAGCTTGGAGTTTTTCTTTTACTACGGCATGTGGGGCTACGCCGACACCGGCTGGATCTTTTTTTGGCAGGTACTGTTTGCAACGGTTTACACCGCCCTTTTTTCACCGCTTATTAATATTGTCGTCAAAAACGCCAAACAATTTTTCGACGACCGGGTCGAAGTATAACGGGCCGGTTTTGGCAAAGGAAGGAGGCATGAGACATGGCATCGCGGCGCACCTTAATCCGCACCGTCATATTGGCGGCGCTGATTGTCGCGGGGTTATTTTACTATATCTCTTGCCTCATGCAGATGCAAATTGTAGAGGGCCAGGAATACGCCAGAGCGGTGGAACAGGGTTCCGTCCGCATCCAAACCGTCAAAGCGGCCCGGGGCGAGATTTTGGACCGTTACGGCCGCCCAATGGCGATCAACCGCATAGGCTTCAATGTTGTGTTTAATCGGGCTTATCTGCCCTACGGCGATGAAAATAAGGTCATTCTGGATCTTATTCATATTATGGAAAAAGCGAATGAGCCGTGGATCGACAACCTGCCCCTCACCGCCTCCACTCCCTTTCAGTTCCGCTCCGGCTACGACGAGCAGGTGGCAAGACTTCGCAAAACGTTGGAGTTGGCGCCCTACGCCACCGTGGATGATGTGCTGTATGCCATCATCAAAAAATATAAACTGGAAAATTACGCAGAGGCGGATATGCGCAAAATTGCCGCCGTGCGCTACGAAATGACCCTGCGGGGATTTGGCATGTCCACCCCTTATACCTTTGCCACCGATATCACAAACCCCACAGCTACCCAAATTAAAGAGCTGGGTTTTGAACTGCCCGGCGTGGACATTGAAGAAAGCCCCCGGCGGGAGTATGTGGCCGGCGACCTGGCCCCCCATATCATCGGCCAGATCGGCCCTATTTACGCCGAGCAATACGCCAAGCTTAAGGACAAAGGCTACTCGATGAACGACCTGGTCGGCCAGGAGGGAATCGAGGCCGCCATGGAGGCCTATTTGCGGGGAACCGACGGCAAGCGGGAAATCATCCTCAATTCCTCTGGTGACGTGGTGGATGTGGTGGATTTGCAGGACCCGGTGCCCGGCAATACCATTATGTTGACCATCGACCGCAACTTACAGCGGGTGGCCCAGGATTCACTGGAAAAAACCATTGCCAACCTCCAGGCCACGGCGGCATCCGGCCGAGGCAAAGAGGCCTGTGCCGGCGCGGCGGTTGCCATTGAAATTGCCACCGGCAACATCCTGTGCAGCGCCACTTACCCCTCTTACGACATCAATGACTATCGCCCCAAATACGGCGAGCTGATCAACGACCCCCTGCGGCCTCTCTTTAACCGGGCGACCCAGGGCGTCTACGCCGCCGGTTCTACCTACAAACCGTCGGTGGCCACAGCGGGCCTCAACGAAGGCATCATCGACAGGGATTCCACCGTCTATTGCGGTATGATTTATACATTTTATGACGACTACCAGCCCCGATGCCTGCGGGCCGACGGCAACATCAATGTCCTGAACGCCCTGCGCGTTTCCTGCAATATTTTCTTTTACGACGTGGGGCGCCGCCTGGGCATTGACACCATCAACAAATATAGCAAAGCCTACGGTCTGGGCGAACCCACCGGCATCGAGATTTATGAAGAAACCGGCCAGCGTTCCTCCCCCCAAAGCAAACGGGAACTTTGGAACGAAGATTGGTACCCCGGCGACGTGCTCCAGTCCTCCATTGGCCAGCTGGTCAACGGATTTACCCCATTGCAACTGGCCAACTATGCCGCCACCATTGCCCGCCGTGGGGTGCGGCTGGAGGCCCATGTGGTGGGCAGCATCAAATCCTACACCTTCGAAGAAACCATTAAAGAATCCGGCCCGGTACAGGTGGACACTGTCCCCGGCACCGACGAAGTATTCCAAACGGTCATTGACGGTATGAAACTGGCGGGTGGCCCTACAGGTACCTCGCTGGGCATTTTCAACAGCTACCCCTTCCCTGTGGCGGCCAAAACCGGCACCCCCGAAACCACCGAATTCCCCAACTCCACCTACATCTGTTTTGCCCCGGCGGATACCCCCCAAATTGCCGTGGCCGTTGTCATTGAAAAAGGCTGGCACGGCTACACCGGCGCCCCCGTGGCCAAAGATATTTTCGACGCTTACTTTTTTGGCGAAAAAGAAGAATTCGCCCCCATTCCCCAGGGCACGCTGCTGCCCTGACCATTTTACCATTACAATATTGGGAGGAGAACCATGGCATTGCTGACGAAAGCCCCCCGGGGCATGCAGGATATACTGCCCAAAGACGTGTCCCGCTGGCAGCAGATGGAGGAAATGCTTCGTCTGACGGCTGAGGTGTACGGTTTTGGAGAAATACGCACCCCCACGCTGGAGCATACCGAGCTGTTTGCCCGGGGTGTGGGCGAAGGCACCGATGTGGTGCAAAAAGAGATGTACACTTTTGCCGCCAAAGAGGACAGCCCTTCGCTGACCCTGCGGCCCGAGGGTACGGCCGGCGTGGTGCGCGCGGCGCTGGAAAACAACCTTCTGGCCGACGCTTTGCCCCAAAAGCTCTATTATTTCACCAACTGTTACCGCTACGAAAAACCCCAGGCGGGCCGCTATCGGGAGTTTCACCAGTTCGGCATCGAGCTGCTGGGCAGCCCCCTGCCCTATGCCGATGCCGAGGTCATCGCTTTGGGCCAAAGCGTGTTAGACACCCTGGGCATCAAAGATGTGACGCTGGAGATTAATTCCATCGGCTGCCCCCAGTGCCGCCCCGCCTACCACAAAGCCCTGAAGGCCTATTTCGAAAGCCGCCGGGACGCTCTTTGCCCTACCTGCCAAGAGCGTCTGACCAAAAACCCCATGCGCATTTTGGACTGCAAAAATAAAGAGTGCATTGCCATTGCCAAAGACGCGCCTGTGGGGCTTGACTATTTATGCGGTGAATGTACCGACCACTTTGCCACCCTGAAAGAGCTGTTGACCAGCTGCCAGATCGCCTTTACCGTCAACCCCAAAATCGTGCGCGGCCTGGACTATTACACCAAAACGGTTTTTGAATTTGTCACCCAAAGCATCGGGGCCCAGGGCACTGTCTGCGGCGGCGGCCGCTACGACGGTCTGGTGGAAGAATTGGGCGGCCCCTCCACCCCCGGTCTTGGGTTTGCCATGGGGCTGGAGCGTTTACTGCTGGTGCTGGCGGCCCAAAAGGAAGACAGGTTCGCCCCCGAGGATGGCTGCGACTTATACATTGTCACCATGGGGGATGCCGCGACCAAACGTGCGGCGGTGCTGGCCCACCTGCTGCGGCAGAACGATTACGCTGTCGAAACCGATTTGATGAACCGGTCGCTGAAAGCCCAAATGCGCTATGCCAACAAAATTGGCGCCCGCTACACAATGGTGCTGGGCGAAAATGAGTTGGCCACCGGTGCGGCCCAGCTCAAAGAGATGGCCACCGGCGAAACGACCCCTGTGGATTTAAACCTCACGTTTTTAGAAGACATCTCCAACAAACTGGACCAGCCCCATCGGGAAGAATTTGAAAATATGATCGGCGACATTTTGGACGATATCCTGCGGGAAAACGAAAGTTCCCAATATTTGCAGTGAAAAGGACAGGGAATAAACATGGCGGATGTAATGAAATATAAACGCACCCACTATTGCGCCCAGGTGACCACCAACGACGAGGGCAAAGAGATTGTGGTGGCCGGTTTTGTGCAAAAAATGCGGGACAAAGGCTCGCTGGTTTTTGTCGACCTGCGGGACCGCACCGGCATTTTGCAGCTGGCCTTTGACGATACAAGCGACGCCGAAGTTCTGAAAAAAGCCCAAAGCGTGCGTGCCGAATATGTGCTGATGGCCAAAGGCGTGCTGCGCCACCGCGAGTCGGTCAATCCCGATATCCCCACCGGCCAGGTGGAGCTTTTTGTCCACGACCTTCTCATTTTGGCCAAGGCCCAAACCCCGCCCTTCGAGGTGACAGCCGAAACCAATGTCAACGAGGAACTGCGTCTGCGCTACCGTTATTTGGATTTGCGCCGCAGTCCCATGCAATACAATTTGATGATGCGCCACAAAATTGTCAAGGTGGCCCACGACTTTTTTGACCGCAACGGTTTTATGGAAGTGGAAACCCCCATGCTCATCAAATCCACCCCCGAAGGCGCCCGGGACTATCTGGTGCCCTCCCGCGTGCACCCCGGCAGCTTTTACGCCCTCCCCCAATCCCCCCAAATGTACAAGCAGTTGCTCATGCTTTCTGGCTGCGACCGCTATGTGCAAATTGCCCGCTGCTTCCGCGACGAAGATTTGCGGGCCGACCGCCAGCCGGAGTTTACCCAAATTGATCTGGAAATGTCCTTTGTGGACGAAGAAGACGTCATGCACATTGGCGAGCAGTTCATGGCCGAAGCTTTTGAAAAGGTGCTGGGCATTCAAGTGCAAACGCCTTTCCGCCGCCTGCCTTACCAGGAGGCCATGGATCGCTTTGGTTCCGACAAGCCGGACACCCGCTTTGGATTGGAGCTGTGCGATCTGGCCCCCATTGTCAAAGACTGCGGCTTTGCCGTCTTTGCCGGCCCCGCCGCCTCCGGTGGCAGTGTCCGGGGGATGAATGCCAAAGGCGCGGCCGACACCCTTTCCCGCAAGGAAATTGACAAGTTAACGGAATTCGTGAAAACCTACGGCGCCAAAGGGCTGGCCTTCACCCGCCTTACCGCCGACGGTGAAAGCAGCTCTTATGAAAAATTCCTCACCGACAGCGAAAAAGCCGCGGTAAGAACGGCTATGGATGCACAGACCGGCGACCTGATTCTCATTGTGGCGTCGGAAGACAGCGACGTGGTCTACAATGCCCTGGGCGCTTTGCGTGTCGAACTGGCCAAAAAACTCAACCTGATTCCCGAAAACAGCTTCGACCTTTTGTGGGTTACCGATTTCCCCCAATTTGAATACAACCCCGATGAGAAGCGCTTCGAGGCCAAGCATCATCCTTTTACCGCCCCCAAAACCGAGGATTGGGCCAAGCTGGAATCCGACCCAGGCGCCGTTCGGGCCAGAGCTTACGATATGGTGCTTAACGGCTGCGAAGTGGGCGGCGGTTCCATTCGCATTAACGACCCCGACCAGCAAAAGCGGATGTTTGCGGCGTTGGGGCTCAGCGAGGAAGTGGCCAAAGAGCGGTTCAACTTTTTGCTGGAGGCGTTTCAGTACGGCGCTCCGCCCCACGGCGGCATGGCCTTTGGTCTCGACCGGCTGGTCATGCTCATGCTGGGACTCGACTCTATCCGGGACGTCATCGCCTTCCCCAAAGTGCAAAATGCCAGCGAGCTGATGTCCGGCGCCCCTGCCGACGTAGAGGCCAAAAGCCTTGAAGAGCTAAACATTGCCCTTTGCCCCGACAAATTGTGATATCATAAAAATGCTATGTAAAATTGGATAGGTCAAAGCCCTCCGCTTTCCCATTGGAAAACGGAGGGCTTTTTTAACGCGGCTGCTTTTCCAAAGGCATAAGAGCCGATAAAAAAGAAAGGCTATATAAGTGCGAACATACAACAATTGTACGCTGATCAAGAGGAGGAGCCGTATGCCCGTACCAATGGAAAAACAAATCATTTCCCAAGCAGCACGTCAGCTGCTGAAATTTGGTGTGGGCGGCGGCGCCTATACGCTGCTTGAAAAAGCCTGGCGGGGTTACAGTCACCCCAGCATGTTTGCGGCGGGCGGCCTGTGCTTTTTAGGTCTGGGAACGCTCAGCCGTCACTCCGGACCCTTTGTGGCCAAATGTGTGGCCGGCGGCGGCCTCATCACGGCGGTCGAACTGATGACCGGCTGCGTTGTCAACCTGTGGCTGGGAAAAAAAGTGTGGGATTACCGGGATGAGCGATATCACATCCTTGGGCAAGCCTGCCCCCGGTTCTTTCTGCTGTGGTGCGCACTGTCGGGGCTGGTGCTGTTGTCTTATCCCCACTTGGGCAATTTTGAAAAAGGCATTACCGGTCGAATAAGCCGGCGGTCAGCCGAAAAGTGTGCAAACAGCCAACGCTATGTCGAATTTTAGGGAACGAAATATATTGGCAAAATTGCTAAATGATTCCAAAATCGGGAAAAATATGCTAATATAAGTAAGACAATAATGACGAAAGAAAACGAGGACGTTAACTAACTGTCGTTAGTTTAGACAAAGTGTTGTGAACTGTCGTTCATTCACATATTTCCCGGGATAGACAGGTATAAGCGATATTGCTCCCCAATACTATCGGATGCTGCCCGAAGCCAAATAAAGCTGTACCTCCCGAATCATTCTACAAAAGGTGATGTTGCTTGATGGGTCCTAAATCGACAAAAGAAAGAATCATTGATGCAGCCATTAATCTATTTGCGGAAAAAGGATTTGCCGAAACCTCCACCCGGGAAATTGCCCAGATGGTGGGTGTCACAGCCGCATCCCTCTACAATCATTTTGTGTCCAAAGAGGAAATCCTGCAAGCCATTCTTGAGCTGTTTGACGAAATCAGAAAGCTGGGCAGTGAGGCTAAACGGCTGTACACCCTGCCGCGGGAGGAGATGACGCTTGCAAACATTTGCGACTGCATGTTCCAGCGTTTCCCCCCCGACAAAAAGGAATACTACTTAAAAATTCTGAAGATTTATTATTTTGAGGCCTTGCGCAACCCCGAAATTCACCCGATATTCTGCCAGGACTTTCTCCAGACCCCCTACCAAACCATAAAAGATCAATTGGATTGGCTGGTAACAGAAAGAGTGATCGATCCCCTTGACACCGTGGCCGCCGCCGCCAACTTTGAAAGCATATTGCTGGCGCATGTCATGATGAGTACATTGGGACAGACGCGCATAGAGCCCGCCAATGCAGCCATCGAACTATATAAGCTGTTGGAGACGGTGATGCGCCAGACCGTCCGTTTTTGCCCGGTTCCCGACCCCGTTCCCGTCCAAAATTGACATGAACGCCTGATACTGCCATCTCTTCACCTCTTGGCATATAGTAATACTATCTGCCAAGAGGTGAATTTTTGATGATCATTTATGTAGTTGCCCCCGGCGACAGTATTTTTTCCATTGCGCAAAAATACGACGTGCCCCCAGGGAAAATCATTTCAGACAACGAACTGACCAATCCCGACGCGCTGGTCGTCGGACAAACTATTGTGGTGCTGGGCGCCGGTTACCAGGTGGTGGTAAAACCGGGCGATACGCTCTTTTCCATCGCCAGCCAAAACCACGTCCCCTTGTCCGCGCTGCAAAAGGCCAACCCCACCGTCGCCCCCCTACGCCTGCGCCCCGGCCAAGTTCTGACGGTGCCCGCGCCTCAAAAAAAGCTGGGCGTGCTGGAGGTAAACGGCTACGTCTTGCCCGGCATCGACCTGCAAACCCTGCGTAAAACACTGCCCCATCTGACCTATCTCAGTATTTTTGCCTACGAAGTCAAACCCGACGCCTCTCTCACCTCCATGGAGGATACCCCTCTCATCCAGGCGGCGCGGCAAGCGGGCGTCGCCCCCGTCATGGTGGTCAACAACATTGAAAGCGGCGGCGGTTTTTCCAGCGATATCGCCAACGCCATTTTGGGGGATATGGCGTTGCAGCAGCGGCTGCTGGATAACATTGTGGATGTGATGCAGACCAAGGGTTATGTGGGGCTGGACATTGATTTTGAGTATATTTACCCGGAGGACCGAGCGGCCTACAATCACTTTTTGCAAATGGCCGCCGAACGTATGCACGCCCTGGGCTATACCCTGTCCACCGCCGTGGCACCCAAAACAAGCCCGGGCCAAAAGGGCCTTTTGTACGAAGCCCATGACTATGCCGCCCACGGTCGCGCCGCCGACCATGTCATTCTGATGACCTATGAATGGGGCTATACTTACGGTCCGCCTATGGCGATTGCGCCGCTGCGTGAAGTGAAAAAGGTGCTGGACTACGCCGTTACCGAAATTCCCCGCTCCAAAATTTTAATGGGCATGCCCAACTATGGCTACGACTGGACGCTGCCCTACCAGCCCGGAACGGCGGCCAAAACAATCTCCAATACCGGGGCGGTGGACCTGGCCCGCAAAGCCAAGACCGTGATTCAATATGACCCGGCCGCTGCATCGCCCTTTTTCCATTACCGCAGCGATGACCGTCAAGACCATATTGTCTGGTTCGAGGATGCCCGCAGTATCCGGGCCAAATTGCAACTGGCCCACAGTTATCCCGTGGGCGGCGTCAGCTATTGGACCATCAACCGCTATTTCCCACAGGCGTGGTTGGTGCAGGACGCGCTGTTTGATATTCGAAAAGTACCCATTACCTAAAGGGGTAATTTGGGGAGCCACAGCGCTTTTTACCGGCCACCGCAAAACATCGTTTATACAATCACGACCCAGCGGTACACGTCTGCCGTATTTCTATATTGATATCGGTATCATCTTTTTTCTATTCGTCGCTGTTTGCGCCCCCGAAGCAGACCCAAAACCGCCCTCCCGCCAGCCCAGTCGCTTCCTGTGCACATAGACCCTCGCCCAAAGGATGGGGGGTGGGGAAACCATGTGGGTTCCCCAGAAAATTTTTTTGCATACTTTTTGCGTCAAAAAGCATGGGCCCGGCGCGGCCCGAGCGACAGGCTATATGCCTGCCG